>JBEVIH010000269.1:0-15475 GCA_040510815.1 Xanthobacteraceae bacterium
TGCTCTTGTCGTTCGCCCAGTTCGAACGCGAGGTCACGGGCGAGCGGATCAGGGACAAGATCGCGGCCTCCAAGAAGAAGGGCATGTGGATGGGCGGTCAGCCCTCGCTCGGCTACGATGTCAAAGACCGAAAGCTCGTCGTCAACAACACGGAAGCCGAAACCGTCAGACACATCTTTCGGCGCTACACCGAACTCCAGTCGGTCCGGGAATTGAAGGAGGACCTCGATGCCGCCGGCATTGTCAGCAAGGTCCGGACCGCCTCCGACGGCAGCCGGTACGGCGGCCAGCCGATCGCCCGCGGTGCGCTCTACCTGATGCTGCAGAACCGGATTTATCGGGGTGAAATCGTCCACAAGGGCAAGAGCTACCCAGGCGAGCATGAGGCCATCGTCGACGAGGCGCTTTGGAACAATGTGCAGGCCATCCTCACCCAGAACCGCGTCGACCGGGCCAATGGGACGCCGGGCAATGAACCAAACCTGTTGACCGGGATTTTGTTCGATGCGCAGGGCGGTCGGATGAGCCCGACTCATGCGAACAAGAAAGGCACCCATTACCGCTATTACATCTCGCGGTCATTGCTGGAAGGATCGACGAAAGCCAAAGCCCAGGGCCAACGAATCCCGGCGGTCGCCCTTGAATCCCTTGTCGTCCGTCGCATTCGCGGCTGGCTTGTCGACCCCGCTGGCGTCCTTCAGGCCATTCAACATGCCGCTTTCGACGCCGTAACCCAAAAGCGGCTGATCGAACGCGCGCGAGATTTTGCCAAGCAAGACCATGACCTCGGGATTGAAAGTCTCCGTGCATTTATGCGCTCAAGCATCGTGCGCGTCCAAGTCCACGCAGATCGCATTGATATCATGCTGGATCAGGATCAGGTCTGTCGGTGCCTTGACGAAACACCTAAGCAAACTGAGCCGATCGACAACGCCCAACCCGAGGCCCATCGCCCAGTGACAATGCTGTCCATTCCGGCTCGCCTCAAGCGCACCGGCAAGGAGTTGCGGATCATCGTCGGCGATGGGTCGGACCCCGCAACTCCCGACACTGGCCTTGTGCGTCTGCTCGTCCGTGCCAACGCAATCCGCGATCAGCTTCTGGCGGATCGAAGCCTGACGTTCGAGGATATCGCCAAATCCGAGGGCGTTGTTCCGTCTTACGCAACGCGGCTCTTCCGTCTCACGATATTGGCGCCTGACATCGTCAGCGCGATTCTCAGCGGCAGCCATCCGCCTGAACTGACCGCGCGCCGCCTCATGGATGACACACGACTGCCGCTTGATTGGAACGATCAGCGGCGCCGTCTCGGGTTTGCATCAGCCCATTGACGCTCGGTGCAAAAGCCGACCATCCTTCGAGTGTCTCACATTGTGTGTCTCGCTCGCCTGGCGCAAAATTCGGTTTGCTGGGCACTGCCGTACCACCAAAATGCGCAAACGAGACGCGCGCGCAGCGATCGCGGCAAATGCCGCACGAATTCGTCTCTGCGTGAAAACTGTCGTTGCTGGAGTTGCGCAAAGTCCCGGAACTAACGAAGGAATTCGGACCGGCCCCGACGCACTTTCATGCGGCCTTCGCCCGTTTTCGTTCATTGATCCCGGCGACGGCGAGCGTCGCATTATCGATGAGCGATATTATATCGCCGACGCCGCGTCCTCCGGCATGTGACCACAACGCCGACAGCGCGGCCTCCGCCTGCGGAGCAAAGGCGCCACGGTCGACCAGGTCGCGTATCTGTGCTGACGTCGCGGCCGATACTCCCACAGGGAGTTCGCCGAGCGCCGCGAGCCGCGCCGCCGCAGCGATGCCGATCGCCTTGGCGATGAGCGGCAGCGCCTCCTCGGGGAAACCGCCGGCCGCGAGAACGCGCGCCATGCGTAATGACCGCTCGGCCTCACTGCGCAGTTCGATGGAGCGCTTCTCTGGATCGTAATTTGGATCAGCGGCAGCCGCAAAATCCGCCGACTGGTGCAGCACGCGGGAGGACCCTTCGGTCAGCGTAATCATGCCGCTCGCAGCCAGTCGCCTCATGGCAAGCCAAGCCGGCCGGTCGATCACTTCGACCGCGGGGCCAACCTCACGGCGCGCCTCGTGCGATCTTGCCTCGGCGGCGAGCGCCTCGCTGTCAAGGTCGAGGACGACCAGCAGGCGGACGCGGCCATCGCCGCCGGTGCGGGCCTCGATCAGCAGGGCCCGCTCGCCGTGGCGACGCCGCAACTCTTCGGCGACGGCTTCCTCCGGCGACAGGATGCGGGGGGCGACGCTCGCCTGCGCCTGCATCATCGCTTCCATGCGCTCGATCATGGCCGCCCGACCGGACGGCATCTTGAGGGCGCCGAGATCGCCTTGGCCGTCGAGCACGCCGTCGGCCAGCGCTTGCTTGTGACCGAGAAGGTGCAGAATCTGGTGCTCGATCGAATCCTCGCACACAAGATTGACGACCGTCACCGAACGTGTTTGGTTTTTTCGCCAGGCGCGTGCGATGCGCTGTTCCAGCTTCGCCGGGTTCCACGGTAGGTCGACGTTCACAACTGCGCTCGCGGCCTGCAGATTGAGCCCGACGCTGCCGCTATCAGTGGAGAGGAACAGCCGGCAGGCCGGATCCTGCTTGAAGCGCACGATTTCGGCGCGGCGGCGTTGCTGCGGCACCGAGCCGGTGTGCCAGGCCACCTCCACACCCAACTCTGCCGCCAGTTCGCGCACCATTTCCAGCATGCGCTCCCACTCGGAGAACACGATGATCTTGCGCTCCGGCTCTTCGAGCAGGTCGCTCAGGATGCCTTCCAGCTCTTCGAGCTTGGGGCTCACCCGGCAGGTCGGATCGAGGATCGCCGGCGTGTCGCAGATCATGCGCATGCAGGCGAGCAGCATTTGCAGTCGCTCGAATTCCTTCGGCGTCAGTGGGCGCTGCTTGGCCTGTGCGAGGAGACTGGCGGCCTGCTTGCCGTAGTCCGCGTAGCGCAGCGCCTGCTCTTCGGCCATAGGCACGAAATAAGTCTTCACCGTGCGGCCCGGGAGTTCGGCCTCGACGTCGAATTTGCGACGGCGGAGCATCACCGGCTGCAACCGGTGGCGCAATTCGGCGAGGTTCTTGTAGTCGACCGGCCGGCCCCGCTCGTCGAGTTCGTAGAAGTCGCGGTTGAAACGGAACAGTGGACCGACCAGCTCCGGGTCGAGGTACTGGACGATCGAATAGAGCTCGTCGATCCGGTTCTCGACTGGCGTGCCGGTCAGCACGAAGGCAAAGGGCGCGCGCAGCGACTTCACCCGTCGTGCAGTCTTGATCTGCCAGTTCTTGATGCGCTGCGCCTCGTCGAGCACGACCACGTCAGGATGCAATATCTCATTGAGGTCGGGCGCGTCGCTGAGCACCTGTTCGTAGTTCACGATGGTGAAGAATGAGGGCTCGCGGTAGGCGGCAAGGCGCGCCGGCCGGGACCCGAACACGGAACGCGCCGAGCGGTCGGTGAAACGCGCGATCTGTTCCTCCCACTCCGCCTTGAGCGAGGCCGGGCACACAACCAACACGCGCTCGATGCCCTTGCGGCGGGCTAACAGCTCGCAGGCAGCAATCGCCTGGACGGTCTTGCCGAGGCCCATCTCGTCGGCCAGCAAGGCCCGCTCTCCGAATGCGAGGTGCAGCATGCCGTCGCGCTGATAGGGCAGCAGCGGGTGGCGCAACAGATCGAAACTCGCAGTGCCGTCTTTGACCTCGGCGAGGAACGCCGCACGCGCATCTTCGCGTGAGTGCTCCCGGCGTAGCCGATCGAGCCACGGCGTGAAATGGCGCGACATCCGAATCCGCCGCCGGATGTCGGCAGGCGCAACGCGCCACGCGGAAACAAGCGACTCGATCTTGCTCGGATCGCAACCAAGGGTCCCATCCGGTTCAATGAACGCAGCAACCCATCGGCTTGCCGCGTTTGCACGGCGGCGGTCGCCCGCGGGCCATATCAATGCCGGCGCCGCGGCGCCGCGGCGATCCAGGAAGACCTCGATACGCGGAATACCTCGGGTAGCGGCCTCGCGGAACGCCCTAGCGTTGCGCTGGCGCAAAGCCGCCAGCACGCCCTCGATATGCTTACACGTCCCGAGGCCATTCGCCCGATGATCGATGCAGCCGCAGGAATTGCCGAAGCCATCGAGGTCGCGGATTTCAACCTCGTAGAAGGCGCCGCTCCCCGACTGCACACGGAACGTGCCGAAAAATGGTTGATTGGGTTCCAGCGCCTCAATGGCGGCGATCTCGGTGCGGCCACGCCAGCGGCGCAGCGCGATCTCGTCCTCGTCGGTGGTCCGCCAGCCTAGCAAGGGCGGCGGGCGATCGAGCACCGCGCGAGCCATCCGCTGCCCGCGACTCTTTCGTGTTTTCGACGGGAGCGGTTCATGCCCGCTTTGCGAATCAGCGTGCCAACGCATAAGGGGACACTAGGTGGCGTCGGCGCTACGTCAATTGAGACGCCGGTTACGGCTCCAGGCATTCCACAGTCCAAGCGGTTCGGCACGCCGACGTCCCTGTGACGCCGGCCCCATGCGACGCAAAACTTGCGGATTGAAGGCACTCCGTGGTCTTGCCGCAGCCGGATTGCCTGATCGGCGCTCAAAGAATCCCTCAGTCTCTCGTTTAGTGTCTCGCTCGCTCACCGGAAATTCTCAATCTGAGCAGGAGACACCCGTACCACCAAATTGCGCAAACGAGACTTGCGCGCGGCGATCGCGGCAAATGTCGCGCGAATTCGTCTCTGCGTGAAAACTGTCGTTGCTAGACTTGCGCAAAGTCCCGGAACTAGCGTAAGAATTCGCAGAGCGCAAAAGCATAAAACATCATATATATCAGATACTTAATTCGTGGCGGAGGGAGTGGGATTCGAACCCACGATACGGTTTCCCGTATACACGCTTTCCAAGCGAGCGCCTTAAGCCACTCGGCCATCCCTCCGGAATCCCGGCAATATAGCGGCCAAGGGTCGTGTGACAACCCGAGCCGAATTCAATTCACCTGACGCACCTCGCCGGCCTCGGCCACGTCGTAGCCGCCAAGCTCCTGTGCGCGCTCGCGGAACGCCCCGGTGCGGACGAAGGCGAACAGCGCCTGCGGGCCCGGCAGGAAATAGCTGCGCTGGCGCAGCACCAGGTCGAAGCGCTCCCAAGTCAGCGGCACGAAGTCGAGGCCGGCCGCCTGCGCCACCGCGCGGGTGGCGATGCCGGCGTCGGCGCGCCCCGCGCGCACCGCTTGCGCGATGTCGGGGCCGGTCGGGCAGGCCGGCTTCACCAGCGCCAACGCTTCGAGCGGGATGCCGGCGCGGGCGACGAGCGCGAGCAGCAGAAGTTGCGCGCCCGCCCCTTGTGGGCGCTGCGCGAGCCGCGCGCGCTTGGCCGCGATGCTCGCCATGTCGGCGAGGCGCAGCGGATTGCCGGCCGCCACCACCAGCCCCTGCTCGCGGCGCGCCAGGCCGATCACCACCGCGTCGTGTAGTCCGGACAGCTGCGCGACCGCCTCGACATTGGCCTCCTCGTCGTCGCCGTCGAGCCGGTGCAGATGGATCGCGGCGGCCATCAGCTCGCCGCGCGCGAGCCGGCGCAGCCCGGCCTCGCTGCCTTCCGGGAGGCTCGCCAGGGCGCAGCCGCTCTCGCGCAGCGCCCATTCCAGCAGTGGATCGTGGCTGCCGCCGACGATCGCCGGCGGCTCGGCGTGCGCGAGCGCGGCCGGCGCCAGCAATCCGGCCGCCAGCCAGCGGTCGAGCGCCGCCTTCGGGAACAGCCACTTGCCGGTCACCTTGGTGCACGGCACCGCGCCGTTCGCCACCAGCTCGTAGAGCTTGCGCTCCGACAGCCGCAGATAGCTCGCCGCCTCGTCAGTGGTCAGCAGGTCCGGCATATGAACCAGCATGCACATATATGAACAGGCTACCAAAATTGACGGTTTTTCAATGAAATGCAACAGGGGATGCCGAAAGGATCAGCGTTCATGCCGGAGAACGTTTCGGCCCTGCAACTGGTGCTGTCGGGCGATCCCGCGCTGTTCGCGATCGTCCGGCTGTCGCTGCTCGTGAGCCTCGCGGCCGTCCTGTTCGGCGCCCTCATCGGCATCCCGTTCGGCGCCGCCGTCGCGCTCACCCGCTTTCCCGGCCGCGAGGCCGTGACCGTGATCCTCAATGCGCTGATGGGCCTGCCGCCGGTCGTGGTCGGGCTCGCGGTCTATCTGCTGCTCTCGCGCTCGGGACCGCTCGGGTCGTGGGGCCTGCTGTTCACGCCGACCGCGATGGTCATCGCCCAGACCATCCTCATCGCTCCAATCATCGCCGCGCTCGCGCGCCAGACCATCGAGGATTTGTGGACCGAATACCGCGACGAGCTCGCCGCCATGAATGTCGGCCCGTTCGGACGGATCGCGACGCTCATCGTCGACGCGCGCTTCAGCCTGGTCACTGCGCTGCTTGCCGGCTTCGGCCGCGCCGCGGCGGAGGTCGGCGCGGTCCTGATCGTCGGCGGCAATATCGACGGCTTCACCCGCACCATGACCACCGCGATCGCGCTGGAAACCTCGAAGGGCGACCTGCCGCTCGCGATGGGGCTAGGCCTGGTGCTGATCACGATCGTGGTGCTCGTCAACGCCGGGGCGTGGGGACTGCGCCGCGCCGGCGAGCGGTTCGCGGGATGACCATGCGCGCACCTTTGTCAGAACTGCCGATCCTGCTCGACGACGCGAGCTACGCCGTGCGCGACGTAACCATCATCGACCGGGTCACGCTCGCGCTCGCGCCCGGACCGCCGACCGTGCTGATCGGACCCAACGGCGCCGGCAAGACCACGCTCATCCGCCTCGCCATGGGGCTGATCGCGCCCTCGCGCGGGCGCGTGACCTGGGGCGGCCGCGAGCAGATGGCGCCGACGCATCGCGCCATCGTGTTCCAGCGGCCGGTGATGCTGCGTCGCAGTGCCGCCGGCAACCTGCGCTACGCGCTCAAGGCCGCGGGGATGCCGCGCGGCGAGCGCGCCGCGCGCGTCGGCGAGCTGTTCGCGCTCGTCGGCCTGGGCGGGCTCGGCGAGCGGCCGGCGCGCAAGCTTTCCGGCGGCGAGCAGCAACGGCTCGCGCTGGCGCGCGCGCTCGCCAAGGAGCCGCAGGTGCTGTTCCTCGACGAGCCGACCGCGAGCCTCGACCCGGCCGCCACCAAGGCGGTCGAGGACGTGATCCGGACGGTGACCGCGCGCGGCATCAAGGTGGTGATGTCGACCCACGACCTCGGCGAGGCCAGACGGCTCGCCGGCGAGATCGTGTTGATGCACCGCGGCCGCGTCGTCGAGACCGCCGATGCGCACGTGTTCTTCAGCAATCCCAGGACGCTCGAAGCGCGCCGCTTCGTCGCCGGCGAGCTGCTGGTCTGAGACAGGAATGGAGGACCACGCCATGTTGACCCGCCGTCGTCTTTTCGTATTGGGCGCCGCCGTCGCGCTGCTCGCCTCGCCCGCGCTCGCGCAGGACAAGTCGATCGTCGTCGCCTCGACCACTTCGACGCAGGATTCCGGCCTGTTCGGGCACATCCTGCCGCTGTTCAAGGCCAAGACCGGCATCGACGTGAAGGTCGTGTCGCAGGGCACCGGGCAGGCGCTCGACACCGGCCGGCGCGGCGACGCCGACGTGGTCTTCGTCCACGCCAAGCCGCAGGAGGAGAAATTCGTCGCCGACGGCTTCGGCGTGAAGCGCAATCCGGTGATGTACAACGACTTCATCCTGGTCGGGCCCAAGAGCGACCCCGCCGGCGCCAAGGGCAAGGACATCATCGCCGGATTGAAGGCGATCAAGGCCAAGGCGGCCCCGTTCATCTCGCGCGGCGACCGGTCGGGCACGCACGCCGCCGAGCTTGCGCTGTGGAAGATCGCCGGCGTCGACGTGGCCGGCGCCGACAAGGAGCCGAGGTACCGCGAGATCGGCCAGGGCATGGGGGCGGCGCTCAACACCGCCTCCGCCTCCAACGCCTATGTGCTCGCCGACCGCGGCACCTGGCTCTCGTTCAAGAACCGCGGCGACCTCGCCATCGTGGTCGAAGGCGACAACCGCCTGTTCAACCAATACGGCGTCATCCTGGTGGACTCGGCCAAGCATCCGCACGTGAAGAAGGACCTCGGTCAGGCCTTCATCGACTGGCTGGTCTCGCCTGAGGGCCAGAAGGCGATCGCCGACTACAAGATCAACGGCGAGCAGCTGTTCTTCCCCAACGCCACCGTGCCGGGGGCGTAATGGCTGCGCGCGTCGTTGCGCTCCTGCTGGCCGCCGCCGCGATGACGGCACCCGCCGTCGCCGCCGAGCCGGTGCTGCTGCACGCCGCCGGCAGCCTGCGCACCGCCTTGACCGAAGTGGCGGGCGCGTTCGAGGCGGCGTCGGGAGGCAAGGTGCAGGCGAAGTACGGCCCTTCCGGCTCGCTCAAGGACGAGATCGCGGGCGGGGCGCGCGCCGAGGTCTTCGCCTCCGCCAACATGGAGCACCCGCAGGCGCTGGCGAAAGCCGGCAAGAGCGGCCCGGTCGTGCTGTTCGCCCGCAACCGGTTCTGCGCCCTGGTACGGCCGGGGCTCGCGGTCGCATCCGCGACCTTGCTCGAGCGCATGCTCGATGCCGGCGTGAAGCTCGCCACCTCGACGCCGCGCGCCGATCCGGCCGGCGACTACGCCTGGGGGGTGTTCCGCAAGGCCGATGAGCTCAAGCCCGGCGCTTTTGCCGCGCTGGAGAAGAAGGCGCTGCAGCTCACCGGCGGGCCGAACAGCCCAACCGCCCCGCCCGGACGCACGATCTACGGCGCGCTCGTTGCAGACGGCAAAGCCGACATC
This sequence comes from Xanthobacteraceae bacterium, assembly GCA_040510815.1. GTDB lineage: Bacteria > Pseudomonadota > Alphaproteobacteria > Rhizobiales > Xanthobacteraceae > VAZQ01. The sequence goes on from JBEVIH010000269.1 coordinate 8,827, forward strand.
TTCCTGACCTATTGCACCGGCGCGCTGGAGGCGCAGAAGCAGAACCCCGGCCAGCAGATCGTGGCACTGCCCGACGAGCTGACGGTCGGGGCGGATTACGGGCTGACGGTGCTGAATAGCGCATCGCCGCAGGCCTACGCGTTCGCTATGTTCATTCTTTCGACCGACGGCCAGCGCCTGCTCGCGAAGCACGGCTTCGCGGCGCCGGCGCTGCCGCAGTGAGGAGACCCACCATGAAGCTCAGCGCGCGCAACAAGCTCAAAGGCAAGATCGTCGACGTGAAGAAGGGCGCGACCACCGCCCATGTGCGGATCGACATCGGCGGCCAGGTCGTCACCGCGGCGATCACCAACGAGTCGGCGGACGAGCTCAAGCTCGCGTCCGGTCAAACCGCCTATGCGGTGATCAAGGCGAGCGACGTGATGGTCGGCATCGACTAGACTGACGCTGATATGCTTCTCGATCGCCGCCTACTTCTCGCCGGCCTCTCAGCGACGCTGCTGGTGCCGCGCCATGCGCGCGCCGCCACCGTCACCGATGGCGCCGGCCGCGCGGTGCCGGTGCCGGCGCGGGTCGGGCGCGTGTTTCCGGCAGGTCCCCCGGCGGCGATCATGCTCTACACCCTGGCGCCCGACCTGCTGATCGGCTGGCCGCGCGCCAATCGTCCCGACGAGCGCGAGTTCCTGCTGCCCGACGTCGGCAGCCGGCCGGAGGTCGGCCGCATCACTGGCCGCGGCAACACCGCCAATCTCGAGGTGGTGCTGGCGCTCAAGCCCGACCTCATCCTCGACGTCGGCAGCGTGAGCGCCACCTACGTGTCGCTCGCCGAGCGCGTGCAGCAGCAGACCGGCATCCCCTATGCGCTGCTCGACGGCCGTTTCGACAACATCGCGGCCGCCTACCGCACGCTCGGCACCCTGATCGGGCGGCCGGGCGCAGGCGAGGACTTCGCGCGTTACACCGAAGACACGATGACGACCATCACCGGCCGCATCGCTGCGGTGCCGCGCGAGCGCCGCCCCCGCGTCTATCACGCGCGCGGCCCGCGCGGGCTCGAGACCGGGCTCGGCGGCTCGATCAATGTCGAGACGATCGAGCTCCTGGCGCAGAACGTCGCTGGCGGCACCCGCGGCGGGCTGGCGACGGTCTCGATCGAGCAGGTGCTCTTATGGAATCCCGAGGTGATCATCACCATCGACCAGGATTTCGCCGCCACCGTCCACGAGGATCGCGCCTGGGCGCCGGTCAAGGCGGTGCAGGCACGGCGCGTGCACCTGTCGCCTAAGCTGCCGTTCGGCTGGGTCGACTTCCCGCCCTGCGTCAACCGGCTGATCGGGCTGTGGTGGCTCGCCAAGATCCTCTATCCGGAGCTGTTCCCGGAGGATTTGAAGGCGCGCACGCGCGATTTCTACGCGCGCTTCTACCACGTGACGCCGAGCGACGCGCAGATCGAGCGGGTGCTAGCCGGGCGGGATTGACGTACAACTAGCGCCATGCACCGTTTCCTTCCCGGCCTCATGATCGCGCTCGGCGTGCTCGTGCTGGGGCTCGTCGTCGCCTTTACGATCGGCCGCTATCCGGTCAGCCTCACCGAGCTCGCCGAGGTGCTGATCTCGCGGATCACCGGCCGGACATCGACGGCATCGCCGGCAGTGGAAAATGTCGTGCTCCTGGTGCGCGGACCGCGCGTCGTCGCCGCCGTGCTGGTCGGCGCCGCGCTGGCGGTCGCCGGCACCGCCTTCCAGGGCCTGTTCCGCAATCCGCTGGTCTCGCCCGACATCCTCGGGGCCTCCTCGGGCGCGGCGCTCGGCGCCGTGCTCGGCATCTATTTCTCGCTCGGCGTCATCGGCATCGAGGGGCTGGCCTTCGTGGGCGGGCTGATCGCGGTCGCCGCGGTCTATGTGATCGGCTCGCTGCTGCAGTCGCGCGATCCGATCCTGGTGCTGGTGCTGACGGGCGTCGTGGTCGGCGCGCTGCTCGGCGCCGGCGTCGGCCTCGTCAAATATCTCGCCGATCCCTACAACCAGCTGCCGGCGATGACGTTCTGGCTGCTCGGCTCGCTCGCCGCCACCACCGTCTCCGACCTGCTGCCGCTGATCGGCCCGGTCGCGCTCGGCACGCTTGTGCTGGTGGCGCTGCGCTGGCGGCTCAACGTGATGTCGCTGCCCGAGGACGAGGCGCGCGCCCTCGGCATCGCCACCGGTCCGCTGCGCATCGCGATCGTCGTCGCCGCCACCTTGGTGACCTCGGCGAGCGTCGCCACCTCCGGCATCATCGGCTGGGTCGGGCTGGTGGTACCGCATCTGGCGCGGGCGCTGGTCGGGCCGGACTTCCCGCGGCTGATCCCCACCGCGGCGCTGCTCGGCGGCGGCTATTTGCTGTTCATCGACACGCTCGCGCGCACCGCCGCGCCAGTCGAGATTCCGCTCGGCATCCTCACCGCCGTGATCGGCACGCCGTTCTTCATCTGGCTGCTCGCCGGCATGCAGCGGACCTGGTCGTCATGAGCCTGTCCGGCCACGATCTCACCATCGGCTACAGCGACCGCGTGGTCGGGCGCTCCCTCAACGTCGCGCTCGAGCAGGGCGAGGTGCTGGCGCTGCTCGGGCCCAACGGCGGCGGCAAGACCACGCTGCTCAAGACCTTGCTCGGCATCCTGCGCCCACAGGCCGGCGAGGTGGCGATCGGCGCCCGCTCGCTCGCGGCGATCTCGATCCGCGAGCGCGCCAGGCTGATCGCCTATGTGCCGCAGGTACACACGCCCACCTTCGCCTTCACGGTCGAAACCGTGGTGCTGATGGGCCGCACCGCGCACGGCAACCTGTTCAGCCGGCCGTCGGCCAACGACCGCCGGGTGGCGGCGCGCGTGCTCGAGCGGTTCGGCATCGCGGGGCTGGCGCAGCGCCCCTACACGATGATCTCGGGCGGCGAGCGGCAACTGGTGCTGCTGGCGCGCGCGCTCGCCCAGGAGCCGCAATTCGTGGTGCTCGACGAGCCCACCGCCAGCCTCGATTTCGGCAACCAAGGCAAGGTGATGCGGGAGATCCGCGCACTGGCGGCGTCGGGCCACGGCGTGCTGTTCACCACCCACGATCCCAACCACGCGCTGCGCGCCGCCGACCGCGCCTACCTGCTGCGCGACGGCACCCGCATCGCCGAAGGCACCGTCGGCAGCGTCCTGACCCGCGAGCAGCTCGAAGCGCTGTACCAGGCGCCGGTCGAGACCTTGACCGATCCGGCCACGGGCCGCACGGCATTCCTGCCGGGATAATCCGCCACCCCGGAGCGTGAATTTCGCACCGATAGCCTATACATTACGGCCATGGCGAAAGACGGCTACCTCCTCCGCCCCGACCCGCAGGATCCGCGGCTGACCGAGCGCGTCGCCGGTGTCGACCAGACCGGCGCGGCGATCGAGACCCGGGTCACGGTCGAGCGCGCGCTCACGATCTTCCTCAATTCGCAGGAGATCGTGACCGCGATGACGATCAACGACTATCCGGAATATCTCGCGGTCGGCTACCTGCTCAACCAGCACATGCTGCTGCCCGACGACGTGGTCACCGGCGTCGACTATGACGAGGAGTTAGCCGTCGTGGTCGTGCGCACCAAACGCAAGACCAACTACGAGAAGAAGCTCAAGAAGAAGGTGCAGACCTCGGGCTGCGCCCAGGGCACGGTGTTCGGCGACCTGATGGAGGCGCTGGAGAACGTCACGCTGCAGAAGGCAGAGCTGCGCACCTCCTGGCTCTACGCGCTCACCAACACGATCAACACCACGCCCTCGCTCTATCTCGAGGCCGGCGCCATTCACGGCTGCGTGCTCGCGCACGAGGACAAGCCGCTCGTCTACATGGAGGACGTCGGCCGCCACAACGCCGTCGACAAGATCGCCGGCTGGATGTTCAAGCACCGCGTCGCCGCCCACGACAAGATCTTCTACACCACCGGCCGGCTCACCTCGGAGATGGTGATCAAGACCGTGCGCATGGGCATCCCGATCCTGGTGTCGCGCTCGGGCTTCACCGCCTGGGGCGTCGAGCTGGCGCGCAAGGCCAACCTCACGCTAATCGGCCGCGCCCGCGGCAAACGCTTTGTCGCGCTCGCCGGCGAGGACCGCATCGTGTTCGACCAGGACCTCGCCTACGTGGAGGAGGAGAGCGCCAAACACCGGCGCAAGGCCGCGGTGCATGACGACTGAAGCTTCGTCGACCCTCGGCCTCGTGCTCGCCGGCGGGCTGGCGCGGCGCATGGGCGGCGGCGACAAGGCGCGCATCCGCATCGGCGGCAAGACAATCCTCGAGCGCGTGCTGGCGCGGCTGGCGCCGCAATGCGCGCGGATCATCATCAACGCCAATGGCGACCCGGCGCGCTTCGCCGATACCGGCCTGCCGGTGGTCGCCGACTCGGTGCCGGATTTCGCCGGCCCGCTCGCCGGTGTGCTCGCCGGGCTCGATTGGGCGGCCGCGCATGCACCCGCGATCACCGACCTCGCCAGCGTGCCCGGCGACTGCCCGTTCCTGCCCGCCGATCTGGTGGCCCGGCTGGCAGCGGCACGGCAGGCGGCCGGCCAGCCGCTCGCCTGCGCCCGCTCGGGCGACTGGCGCCACCCCGTGGTCGGGCTGTGGCCGGTGGCCCTGCGCGACGATCTGCGCCGGGCCCTGCTCGAGGAGGGCCTGCACAAGATCGAGGCCTGGACCGCCCGCCATGGCGTCGCCATCGCCGACTGGCCGGCGACGCCGGTCGACCCGTTTTTCAACGTCAACACGCCCGCCGACGCCGCCGAGGCCGAGCGCATTGCGGCGCAGCAATGCGACGACTGACCGCGTGGTCGCGCTCGCGCCCGGTTCCCATTGGTGATAGGATGAGGCTATGAGCAAGGGGAACGAGCCATGAAGACATTCTCTGTCGCCTGCCTCGCCGCCGCCGTGATCGCGATCGGCGCCGTCGTGGTCCTCAACAGCGTGCAGAAGCCGGTCGCGAGCGCCTACTCGACCACGGGCGTGCGGATCTAGGCCAGTTCGCCCTTATCCGACCAGCGCCGCGTAGGACAGGAACCCGACGGTCGAGCCCCGCTCGACCGTCGTGGCGTCTTCCGGCAACTCGACCAGGCCGTCGGTCTCGGTCAGCGAGGTGATGACGCCAGCTCCCTCCTGGGCGTGCTTGACGGCCTCGACCGCGCCGTCGGCGGCGCGCACCAGCTTCACCCGCACGTATTCCCGGCGGCCGCTCTTCTTGCGGTAGCTGAAGCCGGCCCGCACCGGCAGCGCCAGCAGCGGCGCCTCCGCGGCGCCCGCGAGCCGCAGGAGCAGCGGCCGCACCACTCGTGCGAAGGTGACGTAGACCGCCGCCGGATTGCCTGGCAGCCCGACGAACGCAGCGCTCGCCTGCGGGTTCGATCCGGGGATGACGCCCATCGCCACCGGACGGCCGGGCTTGATGGCGACGCGCCAGAACACCAGCCGGCCGACGGCCTCGACCGCATGCCGGACGTGGTCGGCCTCGCCGGTCGACACGCCGCCGGTGGTGAGCACGAGATCGTGGTCCGCGGCGGCGGCCGAGATCGCGCGCGCGAGCTTATCTGGGTCGTCGGGCACGATGCCGAGGTCGGTCGGGGTCGCACCGAGGAGCTCGATCAGCCCGGCGAGCAGATAGCGGTTGGCATCGAACAGCGCGGCGGCCGGCCGCGGGGTGCCCGGCTCGACGATCTCGTCGCCGGTCGAGAACACCGCCACCCGCACGCGGCGGCGCACCTTGATCCCGGTGAGCCCGACCGCGGCCGCCAGCGCCACGTCCTGGGCGGCGAGCCGCCGGCCCGCCGGCAGCACGATCGATCCGGCGCGCACGTCCTCGCCCGCGAGCCGCCGGTTGGCGCCGGGCTTGAGCCCCGGCGGCACGATCACCAGCTCGCCGTCGACGCGCACATCCTCCTGCATGAACACGGTGTCGGCGCCACCCGGCATCGGCGCGCCGGTGAAGATGCGGATGGCCTCCCCCGGGCCGGCCGCGCGCGCCGCGGCACGGCCGGCGGTCACCCGCTCGACGACCGTCAGCCGCGTCTCCGCCTTGCCGTCGAGATCGCGGTGGCGCACCGCGTAGCCGTCGACCGCCGAATTGTCGAACGGCGGCAGATCGATCGGCGCCACGACGTCGGCGGCGACCACGCGCCCGCGCGCAGCGTTGAGCGGCACGGTCTCGACCTCGGCGACCGGCGCGACCCGCTCACGGATGATGCGCTCGGCCTCGTCGACCGGCAGCAGCGGGCCCGAGAACGCGAAGCAATCGTCGGTGAGCTGCGCCATCAGCCGCGCCCCACCTGCGCCAGCACCGCCTCAAGCGGCTCGGCGTGCCGAAGCAGGATATCGACGATGCCGTCGACGTCGTCGAGATCGACCACGGGCACGCGCGCCGCCGGCAGCGGGGCGTCCGAGGCGATGGCGACGATCGCCGGATCCTCGGGGTGAAGCAGCGGCTTGCCGATCGTGGCGCGGTGGACCTCGAGCTTCGGATGCCGCTCGCGCTTGTAGCCTTCGACCAGCACCAGATCGACCGGCGACAGCCTTCGCAGCAGGGCGCCGAGCGACGGCTCGGCCTCGCCGCGCAATTCGTGCACCAGCGCCCAGCGGCTCGCCGCGCCGACCAGCACCTC
>JBEVIH010000270.1:0-4351 GCA_040510815.1 Xanthobacteraceae bacterium
TGACCGCGAACGGCACGCCGGCGAGCGGTCCGAGCGAGCGCCCTTCGGTGTGCGCGTTGTCGAGGTCCTCGGCGCGGGCCAGCGCGCGCACTTCGAGCACCGCGGTGAACGCGTTGAGCGCGGGATCGCGCCGAGCGATGCGCGCCAGCGCCGCCTCGGTTACCTCGACGGCGCTGACATCGCCGTTGGCGACGGCTTCGGCGATCTCGCTCGCGTGCGCCCAGACGGTATCCATCGCCAGCGCCTAGGCCACGAAGACCGGCGCCGGCTCGGCGTCGTCCGGCAGCGCAAACGCGGCGTAGAGCGCTGCGAACCGGAGCGTCACCGCCAGATTGGCCTTGACCGACGGCTTCCACGCCGGCTCGACCGGCAGGTCGAGGGCGGCCGCGGCGGCGTCGATGAACTTGTCGAGCGGATCGCCGGGCGTCGTACTGCCGCGTTTTGCGGAGGCATTGGTCGCGCCCGGCTTCGGATTGGCGGGCGCACGCGTCGGCTTCGATTTCGCTCGCGCTTTCGCCCGCCTGCCAGTGGTTGCGGTCGTCTTGCGAAGCTTGCTCACGCGTGCTGCTCGAAGGTGGGATGCGGGATCGCCGCCAGGAGCTCACGGGTATAGTCGGCTTCGGGTGAAAAGAGAACCCGCTCGGTCGGACCTTGCTCCACGATCCTACCGGCGCGCATCACGATGACGCGATCGCACAGGAGCCGCACCACGTTGAGATCGTGGGACACGAAAAGGTAGCTCATCCCAAGCGAGTCCTTGAGGTCCTGCAGCACGTTGAGGACCACGGCCTGAACCGAGACGTCGAGCGCCGCGGTCGGCTCGTCGAGAATGACCAGATCCGGATTGAGCGCGATCGCGCGCGCAATGCCGACGCGCGCTTTCTGCCCGCCGGAGAGCTGGTGCGGGAAGCGGTCGAGCAGATCGAGCGGCAGGCCGACCTGACGAGCAAGCTCCTCGCAGCGCGCCCGTGCCGCGCCGCTGCCCTTGACGCCACCGAGGCGCAGGATCGGATCAGCGATCGCGCGCGCCGCGGTGAAGCGCGGATTGAGGCTGTCGGTCGGATCCTGGAACACCATCTGGATGCGCTTGCGCAGCGGCAGCCGGGCGAACTGCTTGGCGGGAATGTCGCCGATGTTCTCGCCGTCGAACATGATGGTGCCGTCGCTCTTGTCGATCAGGCGCATGATCATGGTCGAGGTCGTGGACTTGCCGCAGCCCGATTCGCCGACCAGGCCCACGCTCTCGCCGCGCTCGACGACGAAGCTGATGCCGTCGACCGCGCGGAAGAGCTCGGGCTCGGGCGCCGGCCGGCGTTGGAACAGCCTGCCGAACCCGGCAGGAATGCCCTTGCGGGGATATTCCTTGACGAGCTTCTCGACCATCAGCAGCGGCGCGGCGTGTGTGCCGTTCCCGTTGGTGGCCGCGGCGGTGCGCGCAGCGGCGGCCGCATCGCCCTCCGGCAGCAGGTCGCGCAGCGACACGCCGGGCCGCGGCGTCGCCCGCATCAGCTTGCGGGTATAGGGATGCGCGGGCGCGGTGAAGATCGCCCGCGAGGGCGCGCTCTCGACCACGCGGCCCTTCTCCATCACCACCACGCGGTCGCAATAGGTGGCGGCGAGCCCGAGGTCGTGGGTGATCAGGATCGTCGACATGCCGCGGGCGCGGGTGAGCTCGACGATCAGGTCCATCACGGTCTTCTGGGTGGTGACGTCGAGGCCGGTGGTCGGCTCGTCGGCGATCAGGAGCTGCGGACGGCAGGCGAGCGCCAGCGCGATCACCACGCGCTGGCACATGCCGCCGGAGAGCTCGAACGGATAGGCGTGATAGCGCTCGCGCGGGCGCGCGATCCGGACCTGGTCGAGGAGCTCGATCGCCCTGTCGGTGCGCGCGGCGGAATCGGCCTGCGAGTGTTGTTCGAGGACATCCTCGATCTGGCGCCCGACCTTGCGGATGGGGTTGAGCGCGGCGCGCGGGTTCTGGAAGATCATCGAGATTTCGCGGCCGCGCAGGTCGCGCATCTCGTCTTCGCTGGCGCGGCGAATATCGACGCCGGAAAAGCTCACCGCGCCCTCGGCGATGCGGCCGGCGCGATCGAGGATGCGCATCACCGCGTAGGACGTCACCGACTTGCCGGAGCCGGATTCGCCGACGATGCCGACGGTTTCGCCTTTGCCGATGCTGATATCGACGTGCTCGACCGCACGCACGATGCCGCGGCGGGTCGAGAATTCGACGGTGAGGTCCCGCACGTCGAGAAGAGGGATGCCGCTCATGCCGCCGCTCAGGTCCGCCGTTGCGGATCGACGATGTCGCGCAGCCCGTCGCCGAGCAGGTTGAAGCAGAACACCGCGACCATCAGCGCGGCGCCGGGAAAAAATGCGATCCACCATTCGCCCGACACCATGAAGGCGGCGCCCTCGGCGACCATGATCCCCCACTCGGCGGTCGGCGGCCGCACGCCCAGCCCGATGAACGACAGCCCGGCGGCGTTGAGGATGGCGTAGCCCATGGTCAGCGACATCTGCACCATCATGATCGGCATGATGTTCGGCAGCACCTGGCCGAGCAGAATGCGAAGCTCGCCGTTGCCCGAGAGCCGCGCCGCCAGCACGAAGCCGGCCTCGCGGCGGACATTGGCCTCGGCGCGGGCGACCCGCGCATAGAGCGGGAAGTTCACGATCGCGGTCGCCAGCACGATGTTCTGCACCGTGTTGCCGAGCGCGGCGACGATGCCCATGGCAAGCACGAACAGCGGAAACGCCATGATGGTGTCGGCGACGCGGCCGACGACGCGGTCGGTCCAGCCGCCGAAGAAGCCGGCGGCGACGCCGGCGAGCCCGCCCATCAGGAAGACCAGGGCGACCGAGGTGATGGCGATGACGAAATCGAGCCGGGTGGCGACGATCACGCGGCTGAACACGTCGCGGCCGAGCTGGTCGGTGCCGAACCAATGTGCCGCCGACGGCGGCTTGAGCGCGACCGCGGTATTGCTGGCGAGCGGATCGTACGGAACGACATAGGGGCCGACGAGGGCGGTGAGCACGATCAGCAGGAACAGCGCGAAGGCAAACCCGGTGACCGCGTTGTCGCTCAGCACGTAGCGCGCGTGGCGCAGCGCCGCGGCAAGCCCGCTGGCGGGGGCCGGTGCCGCCGGCACCGGGGCGGCGTCCTTCGACAGCGCGATGTTGCTCATGCCTCGATCCTCACCCGCGGATCGATCACCCCGTAGAGGATGTCGATAATCAGGTTGAGCGCCACGTACATCACCGCCATGGTCAGCACGAAACCCTGCAGCGGCGCGAAGTCGGAGGCGATCAGCGCCTCCACCGCGAACGAGCCGATGCCGGGCCAGGCGAACACCTTCTCGACCAGCACGTTGGCGCCGAGCAGGAACGAGAACACCATGCCGAGTGTGGTGATCACCGGCAGCATCGCGTTGCGAAACGCATAGGTGACGACCACGGTGAAGGGGCTAAGCCCGCTCGCCCGTGCAGTGCGCACGAAGTCGGAGGACAGGACCGCCAGCATGGAGGCCCGCGTCATGCGCGCGATCGGCGCCAGCGAGAAGATGCCGAGCGTGACCGCCGGCAGGACGAGCTGCTTGAGGCTCGCCACGAAGGCCTCGCCGTTGCCGGCGATGGCGCTGTCGATGAGATAGAAGCCGGTGACGTGGGGCGGCGGGCTAAAGAACACGTCGAGGCGGCCGAGCGGCGCCGGCGCCCAGCCGAGTATGTAGTAGAACACGTAGACCAGGATCAGCCCGGTGAAGAACACCGGCAGCGAGACGCCGGCGGTGGCCAGCACCCGGCAGACGTGATCGACCAGCGAGCCGGGTCGCGTCGCCGCCACGATGCCGAGCGGGATCGCGATCGCCATCGACACGATCAGGCCGAGCAGCGTGAGCTCGGCCGAGGCCGGCAGCCGGGTCCTGATCTCGTGCGCGACCGATTGGCCGGTGGTCAGCGAGGTGCCGAGGTCGCCGCGCGCCAGGTCGCCGACGTAGCGGACGAACTGCAGGTAGAGCGGCTTGTCGAGGCCGAGCTTCACGCGGATCTGCTCGATCGCCTCCTGGGTGGCGGCCGGTCCGGCGAAATAGGCTGCCGGGTCGCCGGGCAGCGCCCGCGTCAGCAGGAAGGTGACGATCACCACCCCGATCAGGCTCGGCACTGCCACCAGCAGCCGCTTGAGGATCATGCTCAACATGGCTGGTGTCTTTCAATTCCCTTCGTAGGGTGGGCAAAGGCGCGCTCTTGCGCGCCGTGAGCAGGGGTAGAAACAAAGTGTTGCAAGCAGCCCAACCCCATGGAAAAAAGGAGTAAACTCACAAAATGAACCACCAACGTGTTACCC
>JBEVIH010000271.1:0-6835 GCA_040510815.1 Xanthobacteraceae bacterium
CTCGTCGACCCGGTCGATAGCCACTCCAAGTGGGCCGAGGACATCAAGGAAACTCAGGGCTTTGCCCCGAACTACCCGATGATCGGATCGCCGACCCCGATCTGTCGATAGCCAAGGCCTGGGGCATGCTGCCGGCCAGCGCCAGCGGTGACGCATCGAAGCGCACCGCCGCCGACAATCAGACCGTGCGCAACGTTTTCGTCGTCGGCCCCGACAAGAAGATCAAGCTGATCCTGGTCTATCCGATGACCACGGGCCGCAACTTCGACGAGGTGCTGCGGGTGATCGACTCGCTCCAGCTCACCGCCAAGCACAAGGTCACGACGCCGGCGAATTGGCGGCAGGGCGAGGACGTGATCATCGCTCCCTCGGTCTCCGACGAGGACGCGAAGAAGCAATTCCCGCAGGGCTGGAAGTCGCCCAAGCCCTATATCCGCATCGTGCCGCAGCCCGGCCGGTGAGCGCACGCGTCGCGGCGGCGGCGCTCTCGGTCATAACCACGAGCAGCGCTGCCGCCACCGACATCGAGCTCGGCCGCTATCTGGCGACCGAATGCATGACCTGCCACCGCGCCGCCACGGCCGGCGGCGCGATCCCGAACATCTTCGGCATGGCCGAGCCGACGTTCGCCGAGATCGTCAAAGGCTACCGCGACGGGAAACGGTCGAATCCGGTGATGCAAAACATCGCGCGCCGGCTCACCGACGAGGAGATCGCCGCGCTCGCGGCCTATTTCGCCACCGCCCCCAAACCATGAGCCAGCCAAGGAGCCTTGTCATGTCTCGTCTCACGCGCCGCAAATTCACCGCGCTCACGGGCGCCACGCTCGCTGCCGCATGCGTCCCGCTGTTCGTGCCGCGCGCGCTCGGCCAGGCCAAGCCCAAGCTCGTGGTCATCGGCGGCGGGCCGGGCGGCGGCACGGTGGCCCGCTACGTCAACAAGGACGCCGCCGGCGCGATCGACGTCACGCTCATCGAGCCACAAGCCAAGTTTACCACCTGCTTCTTCTCCAACCTCTATGTCGGCGGCTTCCGCGACTTGGCGTCGATCACCCACGACTATGCCAAGGTGGCGCATGGCGGCGTGCGGGTGGTCAACGACCGCGCCAGCGCGATCGACCGCGAGCGCAAGACGGTGCGGCTCGCCGGCGGCACGACCGTGCCCTACGACCGCCTCGTGGTCGCGCCCGGCATCGATCTCAAGTTCGATTCCGTTCCCGGCTATTCGGAAGCGGCCGCCGAGACGATGCCGCACGCCTGGCAGGCGGGCGCGCAGACCAAGCTGCTGACCGATCGCCTCAATGCGCTGGTCGACGGCGACCTCATCGTGATGATCGCGCCGCCCAACCCATACCGCTGCCCGCCCGGCCCCTACGAGCGCGTCTCGATGTTCGCGCACGTGCTCAAGCGCAAGGGCCACAAGCGCTCGAGCATCATCATCGTCGATCCCAAGCCCGCGTTCTCCAAGCAGGCGTTGTTCATGGAGGGCTGGGAGAAGCACTACCCGGGCATGATCCAGTGGCACGACCCGAAGCTGCACGGCGGCATCAAGGGAGTCGATGCGCGCAGCAACGAGGTCAAGACCGACCTCGCCACCCACAAGGCCGCGCTGGTCAACGTCATCCCGGCGCAGATGGCCGGACGCATCGCCCGCGACGCCGGCCTCGCCAACGAGACCGGCTTCTGCCCGATCGATCCCGAATCGATGAAGTCGAAGATGGACCCCAACGTCTTCGTGGTCGGCGACGCCTGCATCCCGGGCGACATGCCGAAATCGGCGTTCTCGGCCAACAGCCAAGCCAAGGTGGCGGCAATGACCATCCGCGGCGAGCTTGCCAATGCGCGCACGTTCCCGGCGCGCTATTCCAACACCTGCTGGAGCCTGATCGCGCTCGACGACGACGTGAAGGTCGGCGGCAGCTACGAGCCGGGCGAGGGCAAGATCAAGGAGGCCTCCACCTTCGTCAGCCGGAAGGGCGAGGCCGCCGATGTCCGCAAGCAGAACTACCAGGAGTCGCTCGACTGGTACGCCGGCATCACCGCCGACGTGTTCGGGTGATTCGGCGGTTCCTGCAAGGAGCGCCCGCGCACAGCAAATCGCCGGACGCTGGAAGTCCGGCGAGCGCCAACGAGCAGACGTTTGCAAAAAAACCTGCGAAGCATTCGCCGGGAGGGACCAGGGTGGGCCATGCCTCACTGATGCGGCCCGAGAGGCCGCTCCCGACGCTGCCGTTCGCGGTTATGCCGCTACGCCGAAGCCCGAACGATGCGGCGGCGATTGTCGCGGCCTGAATAGCCCGGGGGCATCGCACCTCCGCTTGATGTTTCGTGTGCGATACGTGGATGACGCATCATCCACGCACAATATGAATCCTATGCTCGTGGGTGCCGCTGTCAATGGGCGGCGCGTGACGGCGCACAGCCATCGCCGGCAAGAGTTCCATCGCGCTGGTGGTATCAACCGACCTGTCCGGCGCGGTCACGGCGCAGCACCTTGCCGGGAAGGGCGCCGGTATGAGTCGCGTTCTCGACCACGATGGTGCCGTTGACGATCACGGTGGTGCGGCGACCGCTTGGATATTGGTGCGGCTGCGCATAGGTGGCGCGGTCGCGAAAATCCGCCGGATCGAAGATGGTCACGTCGGCGCGATAGCCTTCCCGCAACAAGCCGCGATCCTTGAGCTTGAGCGCGCGGGCGGTGGCGCCGGTCATCTTGTGCACGGCGAGCTCGAGCGGCAGCACGGCCTGCCCGCCGACGTAGCGGCTGATGATGCGCGGAAAGGTGCCGTAGAAGCGCGGATGCGGCAGGCCCTGCGCGACGGCGCCATAGGTCGCGACGCAATTGCCGTCGGACCCGACCAGCGCCGAGGGCGACGCCACGATCTCGCGGATGTCGTCCTCCGAGATCGAGGTGACCAGCACGCGGGTCGCGCCCTTGTCGTCGACCAGGTAGTCGGCGACCGTGTCGATCGGGTCTTGCCCGCGCTCGTCCGCCAGCGCGCCGATCGTGCGTCCGGCATGTTGCGGCAGGTTGGGCGAGATCGAGATCTGCACGCAGTCCCATGACGGGATGCGGCCCCAGTTGTTGAGGCCGTCGCGGGCGATGTCGGTGCGGATGCGCGCGCGCGTCTCCGGACGCTTGAGCCGCGCCAGCATCTCGTCCACGCCGCCGGCCTGCACCCATTGCGGCATCAGGTTCTTGAGCGGATTGCTGCCGGCCGCGTACGGGTATGAATCGCAGTCGACGTCGAGGCCGCGCGCCTTGGCGGCGGTGATCGTCTCCAGCGCCCGTTTGGCCTTGCCCCAATTGTCGGTGCCGGAGCATTTGAAGTGCACGATCTCGACATGCACGCGGCATTGCTCGGCGATCTCGATTGCTTCTGCCAATGCGTCGAGCACCTTGTTCGATTCGTCGCGCAGATGCGTGAAGTAGCCGGCGTTGTGGCGCTTGAGCACATGGCAGAGCGCGATCATCTCGTCCGCCTGGGCGTAGGAGCCGGGCGCGGTGAACAGGCCGGACGAAAGCCCGAGCGCGCCGGCGTCGAGCGCCTCCTCCAGCAGCGCGATCATCTGCTTCAACTCGTCCGGTGTCGGCGGCCGGTCCGCCATGCCCATCACCATCAGGCGCAGCGTGTTGTGGCCGACCAGCATGCCGGCGTTCACGGCGGCCGCCGGGAAGCTGTCGAGGTAGGCGGGAAACGTGGTCTCGCGGAACGGCAGCCACGGCGCGCTCGCATTCAGGTAGTCGCGGATCAGCGCGACCTTGTCGGGCAGCACCGGCGCGACCGAGAAGCCGCAATGGCCGACGATCTCGGTGGTCACGCCCTGGCGCACCTTGCTCTCGGCCTTGGGATTGATCGGCAGCGTGAAGTCGGAATGGGTCTTGATGTCGATGAAGCCGGGCGCCACCGCGAGGCCTTCGGCGTCGATCACCTTGGCGGCGTCGCCTGCGAGCTGCGTGCCGATGGCGGCGATGCGGCCGTCGCGGATCGCGACGTCGCCTCGTGTGCCGGCCGCTCCGCTTCCGTCGAGCAGCAGTCCGCCGCGGATGAGGATGCCGTAGGACATAGCCGCATCTTGCCCCGGCGCCGTCGGGTGGGCAAAGGCGCGCCCGCGCGCGCCGTGCCCCCCAGACCGTTACAGCCGCCGCACCTGGCCCCAGCTCTTGAGCGAGGCCCATAGCCTGCGGTCGAGCCGGAAGCGGTCGACCGGCGCCGACGATTTCAGCGCACGGATGCGGTAGAGGCCGACGCCGGTCCACTGGAAGCCGCACTTCTCCAGCACCCGGCGCGAGGCCGGATTGCTCACCCGCGCGCCGGCGAGCAGCGTCTCGCAGCCAGGCTCGGCGAAGGAATGGTCGATCACCGCGCGCGCCGCTTCGGTGGCGTAGCCCTTGCCCCAATGGGCAACGCCGAGCCAATAGCCGATCTCGGCCGTCCCGCCGTCGAGCCGCTCGATCCCGCAGCAGCCCAGCACGCCGTCGTCGCGCCCGGTGATCAGAAACACGATCTCGCCGCCGGGCTGATTCGACGACGCGATGAACGTCTCCGCGTCCGCAAGCGTGTACGGGTGGGGAATGCGCAGCGTGTTCTGGGCGATGCGGCGGTCGTTGACCAGCGCGGCGATGGCTTTGGCGTCATCGGCGAGCGGCGCGCGCAGCACCAGCCGCGCGGTCTCCAGCACGGGGATACGTCCGTCCCGGAACGTCTCCGGGGCAATCCGATCGAGCAATGTCATCGCACGGGCTCCCTGAAACGAAGAGGGGAGCCGGCATCCCGTCTCCCCTCATGGAACCCGTTTGGGTCCGCCGGTTCGATGGAATGCCGGCGGACCTCTGAATGTCCACCGTCTACTCGGCCGCAGCCTCCGTCATCGGCAGTACCGACACGAAGACGCGGCCTTTGGCTTTGGTACGGAACGCGACTTGGCCGTCGATCAGCGCGAACAGCGTATGGTCCTTGGCGAGGCCGACGTTGTGGCCGGGATGCCACTTGGTGCCGCGCTGGCGCGCGATGATGTTGCCGGCGAGCACGTGCTCGCCGCCGAAAATCTTCAGGCCGAGCCGCTGACTGTTGGAGTCGCGGCCGTTGCGGGATGAGCCGCCTGCTTTCTTGTGGGCCATGGGTTCAGTCCTTCACTCGCCGGTTATCTAATCCAACTTTGTGACGAAATCATCACTTCTTCTTGCCCTTGCCGCCGCTTTTCGGCTTCTCGGGCTTTCTCGCCGGGGCTTTGGCGGGTTTCTTGGCGGCTTTGGGCTTGGCCTTCGCCTTCGGTGCCCTGGTGGGCGCGGCCTCGGCGTCGTCGTCCGCAGGCTCGGCCGCGGTTTCGGGGGCCGGCCTCGGTTTCGCCTCGGCCTTCGGCCGTGCGGTCTTGGTCGGCTTGGCGCCGTCGGTCAGGATTTCGGTGACGCGGACGAGCGTGAATTCCTGCCGGTGGCCGCGCTTCCTTCGCGAATTCTTCCGGCGGCGCTTCTTGAAGGCGATGATCTTCGGCCCGCGGCCCTGCTCCAGCACCTCGGCGGCGACCGAAGCGCCCGCTACCGTCGGCGCGCCGAGCGTGACGTTGTCGCCGCCCACGACCAGCACGTCGCCGAACTGGATGATCTCGCCCGGGTCGCCCTTGATCTTGGCGACCTGCAACACGTCCTCGGCGGCGACGCGGTATTGCTTGCCGCCGGTTCTGATGACTGCGAACATCGTTCTGTCCTCGTGTTCGATTCCGGCGCTCGGATCGTTCCGGACCGGCTTCTTTCAGTCGGTTTGGGGTCTGGCGGCGCCAAATGGGCCGCAACAAAGCGCGCGGAGCCAAGGCCCCGCGCTGCCGGGGGTTATGGCGGCCGGGCCTGGGCCTGTCAAGGAAGTGGAAAATCATGAGTTTTGCCCGCCTCGTGTGCGCGCTGCTGGCCGGGATGCTGGCCGCGCCGGCTCCCGCCCCGGCGCAGCCCTATCCGGCGCGCCCGGTCACCCTGGTGGTCCCGTTCCCGGCCGGCGGCTCCACCGACTGGCTCTCGCGTCTGCTCGGCCAGAAGCTGGAGCAGCGGCTCAAAGCGCCGTTCATCGTCGAGAACCGCCCCGGCGGCGCCCAGCTCATCGCCGCCTCCGCGGTCGCCAAGGCGGCGCCCGACGGCTACACGCTGCTGATGACGACCTCGACCACGATGGCGATCAACGTCAGCGTGTTCAAAAGCCTGCCTTACGACCCGGCCAAGGACTTCGCGCCGGTCGCGCTGGTCACCGGCGTGCCGTTCGTCCTGGTGGTCAACCCGGCCTTGCCGGTGCACTCGATCCCGGACCTGGTGGCGCTCGCCAAGAGCAAGCCCGGCGGGCTCGACTACGTGTCGACCGGGCCGGGCTCGGCCGCCAATCTCTATGCGGTGCTGCTCAAGAACGCCCTCGCCATCCCGATGACGCCGATTCCCTACAAGGGCAACGCGCAGGGACTCAACGACGTGGTCGCCGGCCACGTGTCGGTGATGCTCTCCGATCTCTTGACCGCGCTGCCGCTCGTTCGCGCCGGCAAGCTGCGCGCGCTCGGCTTGACGACGGCGATGCGCGTCGGCGCTGCGCCGGAGATCGCGCCGCTGGCCGAGGTCGGCGTGCCCGGCTACGAGGCCTCGGCCTGGCAGATGGTGGTGGCGCCGGCGCAGACGCCGAAGGAGATCGTCGGCCGGCTCAATGCGGAGCTCAAGGCGATCGTCAGTGAGCCCGACATCGGCCGTGAGATCAACAGCCGCGGCTCGGTCGCGATCGTGACGCCGGCGCCGGACGAGCTCGAGGGTTTCGTGCGGTCGGAGATCGTGCGCTGGGCCAAGGTGGTGGAGCAGGCCGGCGCCA
>JBEVIH010000272.1:0-5032 GCA_040510815.1 Xanthobacteraceae bacterium
GACAGCCCGACAAACCACCGGAACAGAAGATTGTAGTCGATCTGTTCCATCAACTGACGCTCGGAGCGGATCGTGAAAAATGCCTGCAGAAGCGTCGCCCGCAACAGATATTCCGGAGCAATCGACGGACGCCCAGTATGCGAATAGAGCTCCTCAAACCGCCCCGACAGCGCCGCAAGCACCTCATTCACCAGCGCCAAGATCGCTCGCAACGGATGATCCGATGCAATTCGCTCCTCCAGCCGGATGTACGAAAACAGCCCTTCCGATCGTCGTTGCTCGCCGCGCATGGCAAATCACCCCGTCGTTCTAAACGACGGAATCACGATCCGCTCTTGCCGTCGAGAGAGTTTTTCAGCAGCCTGCTAGGTGAGCGGGGCGAGGACTACCGGCTCGCCGCCTTGCGCTTCACCGTCACCAGGGTGATGCGGTTGGTGCTGCTCTGGTGGATCAGCAGGTTGCCGTCCCGCGTCGCCCGCATGTGCCGGATGATGCCGGCATAGACGCCGCCCGACGGAATCGCCCAGCTCTGGAACGTCTCGGTCTTGGGGTCGAAACGCACCAGCGCGTCCGGCCTCATGCCCGACTCGTTGTACCAGACGATGCCGTCCACGACCACGATCGCATAGGGATGCGACTTCGGCCCGCTCGGTGACGGCCATTCCTTGATCTCTCCGGTCTTCGGATTGTAGCGGCCGAGCTGGCCGCGGCTCGAATTCACGTACCAGATCATGCCGTCCTCGGCGATGTCGAGGCGGCGGACCGTCGTGCCCGGGAACGGCAGGGCGACCTCGGTGATCTCCATCGTCGCGGGGTCGATCTTGGCGAGGCAGGGGCGGCCGTTGCACGCGAACCAGGGAACGCCGTCGGCATCGATCTTGATGCCGTACGGTTTCCAATCCGGCGTCTTCATCGTCACCAGCTTGATGTCGCCGGTCGCCGGATCGAGACGCCCCACCATGTTGCTGTTCTGGAGCGTGAACCACATGATCCCCTTCTTGTCGAACACCGCCGTGTGCGGGTCCTTCGCGTTGGGGTCCGGCATCTTGTAGACTTTGATCTCGCCGGTGTTGGGATCGACCTTGCCGACGCTGCCGTTCTTGTTGCCGGTGTACCAGGGGACGCCCTGGTTATCGAGCTCCACCGTGTGCGGCATGGCGTTGGGCGGCAGCGGGTATTCCTTCATCTCGCGGCTCTCGGGATCGAGCCGCCCGATCAGGTTGCCGAATTGTCCGGCCCACCAGATCGACCCGTCGACGGCCTGGATCGGATCGCGCGAACGCTGGCCGAGCGTCGGCGTCTGCCATTCGGTGAACGCGATCTGGACGTCGCCGGGGATGAGCTTGGGCGCCCGCCGGGTGTTGGGTGGGAAGTTCGTCGCCAGGTACTCGGTGATCGTGGCCTGCTCCTGCGGGGTGCGCGACAGGTCGATCATCGTGCCGATCAGCTCTTTCCAACCCTCGCGCGTGTAGCCGGAGCTCTGCGTGATCATGTTGGTCTGATGGCAGGTGGTGCAGAGTCCGTTGACCATCTGCTGGCCGGCGCCTTCGGGCAACGCGGGAGCCTGGCCCTGGGCTTGGGCCGCGAGCGGAACAACGGCAAGAACTGCGGCGGCCATCAAAGAAAGAGCTGACGATTTGGGCATATTCCACCTTTGAGCAGGTTCGCTGTGAGTCTCAGCCTACCAGATGCCTGGTCCCGACGAAACCGCATGGCAAGGCGAAAAAGCGTGGCTGTTCGGTCTGCCGAGCAGGTTGAAGGCCAACACCGCGAGCGATATAGCAGCAAGGCCTTCGACGGCTGACCCCCAAGCGTCGAAGTTGCTTGCGCCTGGACCAGGAGCCTGCCGATGAACACGACCGGACGCCGATGGCTGTCACTGCTGCTCGGCGCCGGATTGGGCCTGGGCGCGCTCGTCGGCCCCGCGGCCGCGCAAGGCAAGGACCCGCTCGTTTTCGCGGCGGCGAGCTTGAAGAATGCGCTCGACGAGATCGCCGGCCAATGGCAGCGCCAATCCGGCAAGAAAGCCGTGATCTCCTACGCGGCCAGCAACACCCTGATCAAGCAGATCGAGGCCGGCGCTCCGGCCGACATCTTCATCTCCGCCGACCTCGACTGGATGGACTACGGCCAGCAGAAGAACCTGATCAAGCCGGACACACGGGTCAACCTGCTCGGCAATCGCCTCGTGCTGATCGCGCCCAAGGATTCGACGCTGAGGCTCAACATCCAACCGGGGCTCGATCTCGCGGGCGCGCTCAAGGGCGGGCGGCTGGCGATGGCCAATGTCGAGGCGGTTCCGGCCGGCAAATACGGCAAGGCGGCGCTCGAGAAGCTCGGCGCGTGGGACGGCGTCAAGGACAAGATCGCCCAGACCGAAAACGTCCGCGCCGCGCTTCTCTTCGTCGCGCGCGGCGAGGCGCCGCTCGGGCTCGTGTATCAGACCGACGCGGCGTCCGACCCCAACGTCAAGATCATCGGCACCTTCCCGGAAAATATCCATCCGCCGATCATCTACCCGATCGCCTTGACCAGGGAATCGAATAGTCTCGACGCGGTGGCGCTGTTGAATTTCATCCGTTCCCCCGCCGCCCGCCCGGCGTTCGAACGCCAGGGCTTCACGGTGCTGGGCCCCGGCGGCCAGCGCTCCTGAGCAGATCGGCGGCGTCGATGGGGAGTGGCTCGCGGAGGGCCGCCGACTTTTCTGCCGCGTTCACACCTTGAATCGCGGGTCGAGATAGTCGCGCAGGCTGTCGCCGAACAGGTTGAAGGCGAACACCGCGAGGCTGATGGCAATGCCCGGGAACAGGATCATCCAGGGCGCCTTGTCGAAGAAGTCGGCGGCGTTGCCGGACAGCATCAGGCCCCAGGCCGCGGTCGGCTCGGTGACGCCCAGCCCGAGGAAGGAGAGCGAGGCTTCCGCCAGAATCGCCTGCGCGATGAAGGCGGTGAGCATGATCAGGTAGGGCGCGGCCACGTTCGGCGCCATGTGGCGGAAGATGATGCGGCTGTTGGAATAGCCGGCGGCGCGGGCGGCATCGACGTAGGGCATCACCCGCACCGACAGCGCGGCCGCGCGCACCACGCGCTCGACCCGCGGCAGGATCGGGATGGCGATGGCGATGATGAGATTGACGTCGATGTCGAAGATCACCGCCGAGCGAACCGCCGCCACCACCACCAGCGCCAGCACGATGATCGGGAACGCCAGCAGCACGTCGATGAAACGCTGGATCCAGTCGTCGATCTTGCCGCCGAAATAGGCCGAGGCCACGCCCAGCACGGCGCCCAGCGTCGAACCCACGAACGAGGAGGTGAATCCGATCACCAGCGCGGTGCGCGATCCGTAGATGATGCGCGAGAGGATGTCGCGGCCGTAGGCGTCGGTGCCGAACCAATGCGCCGCCGACGGCGGCGCCAGGCTTTCCGACGGGTCGAAGCTGATCTGCAGCGGGTCGTAGGGCGCGACCCACGGCGAGAAAATTCCGGCGAACATCATCACCAGGATGATGACAAAGCTGACCGCGCCGAGCGGCTGCTGCCGAGAGAAATCGACGAGCGGGCTGCGCCGCCGAGGAACGGGCGGAGAAACGATGAGTGCGGGTGAAGCCAGCGTCATCGGTTCAGCCGTAGCGGATGCGCGGGTCGAATACCGCGTAGAGCAGGTCGATCACCAGGTTGGTGAACACGTAGAACACCGCGATCAGCATCACCATGCCCTGGATCAAGGTAAAGTCATTGCGAGAGACGCTCTGCACGAACAGCTTGCCGATGCCGTTGAGATTGAACACCTGCTCGGTGACGACGAGGCCGCCGATCAGGAAGGTGAATTCGAGCCCGATCACGGTGATCGCCGGCAGCAGGGCGTTGCGCAGGGCGTGGCGGCGCACCACCAGGCCTTCGAACACGCCCTTGGCGCGGGCGGTGCGGATATAGTCCTCGCTCAAGACTTCGAGCAGGGAGGAACGGATCATGCGGGCGGTCACCGCGCAGTAGCGATAGCCGACCGCGAGCGCGGGCCAGATCAGCTGCGTGAGATTCGCGAGCGGATCGACGTAGATCGGCGTGAAAGTGATCGGCGGCAGCCATTTGTAGAACGTGAGCAGTCCCAGCATGATCAGCATGCCGAACCAGAACGACGGGATCGACAGCCCGCCGATGGTGATGATCCGCACCAGGTAGTCGACCCAGGTGTCGCGCATCAGCGCGGCGGTGGTGCCGAGCGGGATCGCCAGCAGCACCGCGATGATGGTGGCCATGATCGCGACCTGCATCGACAGTTCGAGGCGGGTGCCGATCTCCTCCATCACCGGGCGGTCGGTCCACATCGACTTGCCCAGATTCAGCGTGGCGAGCCCGATCATCCAGTCGCCGAACTGGTTGATGAGCGGCTTGTCGAGCCCGAGCCGCTTGCGCTCCATGTCGATCATTTCCTGCGAGACGTTGCCGCCGTCGCCGCGCAGCTTCACCTCGACCACGTCGCCCGGCACGATGCGCAGCATGAAGAACACGAGCACCGCCACGCCGAGCAGGGTCGGGATCATCAGCAGCAGGCGGTTGAGCGTGTAGCGGAGCATCTTCTTTCTAGGAGCGAGTAGCGAATAGCGAGTGGCGAGTAGCAGGCGAAGAGCAGCCAATTGGCCCCATTCGCTATTCGCTACTCGCCATTCGCGTCAACAGTCCCGGCGACGACGGCGACCGGAGCACCTACTGGTCCAGCCAGACCTCGGCGAGATCGGCGCCGAGGTTGTGGCTGGGCGACATCTTCCAGCCCATCACCACCTTGTGGCTCGGCACGATGCGGTGCCACCACAGGATCGGCTGCTGGTAGGCCTGCTCGAACAATCGCTTCTCGAACGCCTTGATCAGCTCTTTGCGCTTGTTCATGTCACGCTCGCCCACCTGCGCGTCGTAGAGCTTGTCGAGCTCATCGTCGTTCGCGCGCGAGCGGTTCTCCGGCGCGCGCTTGAACGAGACGTATTTGGCGAGCCCAAGCGAGGGCTCGTCCATGAACAGGTTGGAGAAGTCGATC
>JBEVIH010000273.1:0-13520 GCA_040510815.1 Xanthobacteraceae bacterium
GCCTCCGGCGGCGGCGCCGGCAGCGGCTTGGCCGCGAGCGACCAGACGCTCCACAGCAATACCGCCGCGTGCCCAATTCCCGATATGGTATAGGCGACCTTCATTTCCCCGCTGTTCGCGCGATCAGCGCGCCGACCCCTGCTCGAGCTCCGTCACCAACGCGACGCGGCGGAATCCCGCCTCCGACAATCGCCCCATAACCTTCATCACCGTTCCGTACTCGACCGCCTTGTCCCCGCGGACGAAGATGCGCTCGTCCGAGCCCCCGCGGGCCTCGGTGATGGCCTTGAGCTTGGGGACCAGTTCCTCCACCGGAATTTCGGTATTTTGGAGGTAGACCCCCTTGGGGGTGACCGAGACCGTGAGCGGCTCTTTGTCCTGGTCGAGGGTCTTGGCCCGGGTCTGCGGCAGGTCGACCGGCACCCCCACGGTCAAGAGCGGGGCCGACACCATGAAGATGATCAGCAACACCAGCATGACGTCGACCATCGGCGTCACGTTGATTTCGGCCATGACGGGGCGGCGGCGATGGCGCCGTCGTCCGGCGACCGCAGCCGTGTCTGCGCTCATCGCCATGCCGATTCCCTACCCCCGCTCGTCGATCTGCCGCGACAGGATGGCGGCAAATTCGTCGGCGAACCCCTCCAGGCGCTGGGCCTGTTTGTTCACGTCGGATACGAACTTGTTATAGAAAATAGTCGCCGGTATGGCGGCGACCAGGCCGATGGCGGTTGCGAACAGGGCTTCGGCGATGCCGGGGGCGACCACCGCCAGCGAGGTAGTCTGCTGGCCGGCAATGGCCCGAAAGCTGGTCATAATGCCCCAAACGGTCCCGAACAGGCCGACGAAGGGGCCGGCTGACCCGACGGTGGCCAGGACCAGGAGGTACCGTTCCAGCCGCGCGATCTCGCGCTGGATGGTCACATCCATGACCTTTTCGATGCGCATCTGCAGGCCCGCAAAGGAGCGCGGGTGGCCCTCCAGGCTGCGCTTCCATTCCCGCATGGCGGCGACGAACAGCGCCGCCATCGAGTGGGTCGGCCGCGAGGACAGCGAGCGGTAGAGCTCGTCCAGCGACTGTCCCGACCAGAACGCCTGCTCGAAGCCGTCCATGGCGCGGCGGGTGCGCGAATAGAGCACCAGCTTGTCGATCGCGATCGCCCACACCGCGACCGACGCGACCAGCAGCCCGACCATGACCAGCTTGACGACAAGATCCGCGTTCTGGAACAGGTCCCAGATCGAAAGCGGCGCGCCCGACGGCATGGCATCTCCTTCCGGCTGTCCAGATTCGCACCGGTCGATACCGGGGCATCGCATGGACTGAAGGGCATGCCGGGCGGCGTCGCCGTGCGCCGCGGAAGACCCGAAATTGCGCGAAAAATCTCGACCGGCGCCCCACCGGTAGAGCTACCGATTCCCCGCCAAAGGTGTCCAAACTAGGGCGCCAACCCCGTCAGTCCGAGCGCTAGCTGCGGCCGATTGGGTTAACCCCCGGTTACTGCGACTGGAGGTATCACCAAGGGTGAGCGGCGATTTGCCGCCTCAGGAAAATCGAGAGGCCTACCGATGACCGAGGCCGCGGGCGAGCCTCCCACCAGCAAATCGAATGCGGTCGCCGTGGCGCGCTATCTGCTGCGGCCGTCCGTCCTGATCCTCGTTGCCGCCAATCTGGTGCCGCTGATCGGGGTGATTGCCTGGGGCTGGGACGCCTTCGTGTGCTGATGCTCTATTGGCTCGAGACCGCGGTGATCGCGTTCTGGACCATCGTGCGCATCGCCACGCTGCCGCGCGACGCGCTCGGCAAGATCCGCTACGAGGGATCGGACCAGACGCCCTCGCCGCTCGGGCTGGCGGCATTCTTCACGCTGCATGCCGGCATCTTCATGGGCGTGCATTTTCTATTTCTCTGGGAATTGTTCGCCGGCGCCTAGGCGCGGAAAATTCACAGCCCGCGCGATTTCGTCGACCAGGTGATCGTGGCGACCGGGCTGTGGGTGCCGCTGGTCGCGCTGTTCGTCGGGCGCGGCCTGCTGATGACGTTCGAAATCGCGGAGCCGCGGCTGCGGCGCCGCTTCCGCTTGGCGCCGCGCCGGCCCGACAAGCGCGCGGCCGCGCTCGGCCCGGCCGAAACGGTGCTGTTCGGGCTCTATGTGCGCATCTTCGTCATGCAGGTGACGATCATTCTCGGCGGCTGGTTTGCGCTGATGGTGGGGACGATCGGCGCCTACGTTTTCCTGATCGCGCTCAAGACCGCGATCGACGTGGCGTTCCAGGTCGGCGGCGACGCGATCAAGGCCTGGCTCGAGGCGAAGGCAAAGGCCGCGGCGAAGCCGCAGGGCTGAGCGGCATGCATTGCGCTGCGGGGCGACGTGCGACGCGATCGGGCCGCCCGCCTCGGGAAGGCGGACGGCCCGAACGAGTCTCGAAGGCGTCAGCGCCGCGGCGCCGTCAACTCTGCGGCTGCGATGACGGCGCGGTGCGGGCGCGACGCTCAGCCATGAACTGATCGAACTCGGCCTTGTCCTTGGCGAGCCGCAGGCGCTCGAGAAACTCGCGGAATTCGCGCTGCTCCTCTTCGAGGCGCTGCAGGGTTTCGGTCCGATATTCGTCGAACGCCCGGTTGCCGCTCGATCGCGACGGCTGCCACCACGTGCCGGCGCTGCGCATCTGGTCCGTACCGGCGTGCCAACGGCTCACGCCGCCGCCTTTCGCGCAACTCATGCGTCCGCTCCCGATGATGAAGGCCAAGGTGGCGAGACCGACCGGCCACCAGATCATGAAGCCGAGGATCATCAGCGCGATCCAGGCCGGTTTTCCGAGTTCGTCGAGCTTTGCAACGATTGGCATCTGGCCCCTCGCTGGTGAATGTTAATAACATTCACATAGCTAACGGCATGCCACCCGCTTGTCAAGACGAACGCGGGGGATAGGTGCCTGCACTGTAATCATTCAGCTTTTTGGCTTCGATCCGCCGAAATGCCGGTCAGGCCGAGGGCGAGCTCCCCGGCAGGCCGACCACGCCCAGGCCCCGCAGATAGACCAGCACCGCCGCTTCCAGCAAATCTTCCGGCGACATCGGCAGCGGGCGCCGCGCCGCGTCGCCGCGCCCGAACAGCGAGGCGATGCCGTGCGACAGCGCCCAGATGTGCAGCGCCATCATCAGCACCGGCGGGCGATCTTTCGCCGGCATGGTGGCGACGATCCGCTCGGTGGCGGTTCGCAGCACCGCGAAGGCGCGCTCGCCCGCCTCCCGCAGCTCAGGATCGGAGTCGAGCGGGATGCCGGCCTCGAACATCGCCGAATAATAGGCGGGCTCGCTCTTGGCGAAGTGAAGATAGGCCTTGCCGACGCGGTCGAAGGCCGTCAACGGATCGGGGCGGCCGCCATCCCAGGCGCGCGCCAGCGCCGCCTCGAACTGATCGAAGCCGCGCCGCGCCACGTCGGCCAGCAACTCGTCGCGATCGCGGAAGTGCCGATAGGGCGCCGCCGGGCTCACGCCGGCCCAGCGCGCAGCTTCGGCGAACGTGAAGCCGGCCGGTCCCTTTTGCGCGATCAGCTCCAGCGCAGCACGGATCAGGGCTTCCTTGAGATTGCCGTGGTGGTAGCCGCGCGATCCGCGGCCCTGCTTCGACCAGCTCATGTAAATAGGTCTTACATGACTCGCGCGGGGGCGTCGACCGGCGCGGGGCGCCCGCGAGACGACAAATTGGGATAGGCGGTTGGAGGCGGGTGGACCGAGCGCTGAGGCCTTTTGACTTCAGCTGCCTTACTTATCCGTGGTCCGTCTGCCTTCGGCCAATTTCTCCCCCATCGCCACCCGCAGCGGCTTCGGGATCGGCCGCGCGCGGCCTTCCGACACGAAGGCGACGCGCACATGCGCCTCGATCAGCAGATCCTCGCCGCGCCTGACCTGCTGCTTGAGGGTGATCGAGGCGCCCTTGATCTCCTCGTATTCGGTGACGACGTCGAGCACGTCATCCATGCGCGCGGGCTTGAGGAACTCGATCGTCATCGAGCGCACCACGAAGGCGAAGCCGGGCGCCTCCCGTTCAGCCGCCTCGAACAAGCCGCGCTGGTCGGCGCCGAGCAGCCGCAGGTAGTTCGAGCGGCCGCGCTCCATGAAGCGCAGATAGTTGGCGTGGTAGACGATGCCGGAAAAATCGGTGTCCTCGTAGTAGACCCGCACCGGCATCACGTGCCGCCCGCCGCGGATCTCGCCGTCGAGAGGGGACCGCGAAGCGTCCGTCATTACGACGATTTGACTTGCAATGCGCGCGTCTCGCGCAGGAAGTCCTGAAAATTCCATTCCGAGACGCGGCCGGCGGCGATGTCATCCATCCCTTCGGTGACGAGTTGCTTGAGCGTGCAAAACTTTTCGGCCTGCTCGAGCAGATACGCGACCGCAGGTTCCCGCATCTCCTCCGGCAGAAGTTCCAGCGCCGCGGCGGCTTTTTCGGTGGTCTTTGTCATGGAGCCACCTTAGCACATTTGCTCGTTACTCGTTCGGACGAAGCACCTACTCCCACCTGGCACACTCGGCATCTCGTCAAGTATTTTTGCTTCCGCGACCGGTCACCGTAACCACGACCACCTCCGGCGGCACGCCGAAACGGAACGGCAGGAGGCTGCAGCCGAGCCCGCCGGAGACGATCAGATCACAGCGCTCGCGCACATGGCCATAGGCGAACCGGTTGCCGTAGCGCGACGGCACCATCGGCGACCAGCCGAACAATCGCACCTGCCCGCCATGGGTGTGACCGCTCAGCGTCAAGGCCACCCGCTCCGGCACCCGCGCCGCGACGTCGGGCTCGTGCGCGAGCAGGACGAGAGGGGCGTCGTCGGTCACCTTCGCCAGGGTGGCGGCAAGGTCGTCAACGCCGATGCGGCGACCGGGCCGCAGCCGCCGCGACGGCAGGAAGGCCATCTGGTCGCCGAGCCCGGCCAGCCAGAACGCGTTGCCGTTCTTGGCGAGCCGCACCGCGTCGTTCTCGTAGACCGGGATGCCGGCCGC
Source organism: Xanthobacteraceae bacterium (assembly GCA_040510815.1). Taxonomy (GTDB): domain Bacteria; phylum Pseudomonadota; class Alphaproteobacteria; order Rhizobiales; family Xanthobacteraceae; genus VAZQ01. Next base: position 5,015 of record JBEVIH010000273.1, read on the forward strand.
CTCCAAGGCGCGCCGCGCCTCCGGCACGCCGGCGCCGGCCTGCTGCACCGCGCGGTCCGACCACCATTCGTGATTTCCCAGGATGGCGTGAACCCCGAGCGGCGCCCGCAGCCCCGCCAGCACCGCCGCCCATTCGCTGGCGCCGACGTAGCCGGTCACGAACGGATGGCCGGCCATGTAGTCGCCGAGCAGCACGATCAGGTCGGCGCCGAGCCCATTGGTCAGGTCGACGATCGAGCCGATGCGCTCGGGGCTCATCCACGGATGGCAGGCGTGGATGTCGGCGAGCGCCGCGATCGTCAGCTTGAGATCGGCCGGCCAGCGATCGCAGGTGAGATCATAGCGCGTGATCTGCGGCCGCAGCCGCGGCTCGACGGCGAAACCATAGCTGGTTGGGAGCGCACCGACCGCGCCGAAGGCAGCGGCCCACTGCAGGAACTGGCGGCGTGAGATCATGCGACGGGTGTTAACACCGAAAAAATGCAGGAACGATGAACGGACGCGGCGAAAATAGGGATCACACGTGGCCGCCGAATGGTCCAATTTGTCGCAGCCGCCGCGCCAGAACCGGCGGACAACCGTGTGCCGGCGGGTTCATCGCCAGGGCACGCGCCCCTGCATCGCCGCCTCCCAGTTCTTGCCGTCGAACGGTTTCGGCGCAATCGCGGCAAGGTCGATGTCGTCGAGGCAGCGCACATTGACGTCGATCTTGTCCGGATCGGAGCGCGGCACGTAGAACGGGTGAATGCCGCAGTGCTTGCAGAACGTGTGCTTGGCGGTCTTGGTGTTGAACTGATAGGTCGTCAGATCGTCCTTGCCGCGCACCAGCTCGAACTGCTCCGGCGGCACGACCAGGTGAAGAATCCCCTTCTTGGTGCAGATCGAGCAATTGCATTCGCTGACGCGATCGAGATCGGCGGTGACGCGAAAGCGCACGCGGCCGCAATGGCATCCGCCTTCCATCGTTGTGGGCATCGGTGCAGCCTCTTGGTGGGGGCGAGTACGATGACAATAGCGGCTGCGACCGCTTTAGTCCTCCTCCTGCCCGAACAGCCCGAATTGCGCCGGATCGCGCGCCGGCTCGGCCAGCCCGAGATGGCGGAAGGCATGCGAGGTGAGCAGCCGCCCGCGCGGGGTGCGCTGGATGAAGCCCTTCTGGATCAGGAACGGCTCGATGATCTCCTCGATGGCGTCGCGCGGCTCCGACAGCGCCGCCGCGATGGTCTCGATGCCGACCGGCCCGCCGCCGTAATTCTCCGCGATGGTCGTGAGGTAGCGCCGGTCCATGGCGTCGAGGCCGGCGGCGTCCACCTCGAGCTCGACCAGCGCGCGATCGGCGGCCTTGCGGTCGATCACCGCGGTGCCGTCGACCAGCGCGAAGTCGCGCACGCGGCGAAGGAGCCGCCCGGCGATGCGCGGCGTGCCGCGCGCGCGCCGCGCGATCTCGTTGGCGCCGTCGGCGGTCGCGCCGATGCCGAGCACGCGCGCGCCGCGATTGACGATCTCCTCGAGCTCGGCCTCGGAATAGAAGTTGAGCCGCACCGGAATGCCGAAACGGTCGCGCAGCGGATTGGTGAGAAGACCTGCGCGGGTGGTGGCGCCGATCAGCGTGAATCTCGCCAGGTCGATCTTGACCGAGCGCGCCGCCGGGCCCTCGCCGATGATCAGGTCGAGCTGGAAGTCCTCCATCGCCGGATAGAGGATTTCCTCGACCGCCGGATTGAGCCGGTGGATCTCATCGATGAACAGGACGTCGCGGTCCTCGAGATTGGTGAGCAGCGCCGCGAGGTCGCCGGCCTTGGCGATCACCGGCCCCGAGGTGGCGCGGAAATTGACGCCCAGCTCGCGCGCCACGATCTGCGCGAGCGTGGTCTTGCCCAGCCCGGGCGGGCCGACGAACAGCACGTGGTCGAGCGCCTCGCGGCGGCTGCGCGCCGCCTCGATGAACACGCCGAGATTGGAGCGCGCCTGCTGCTGGCCGATGAACTCGGCGAGCCGCTGCGGCCGCAGCGAGGTTTCCGCGGCGTCCTCGTCGCGGCGTTCGCTGGTGACCAGGCGGCGTGGCGTCGTGCTCAATGGACGATCCTCACAGCGTCCGCTCGCGGCTGTACTTGTTGGGCAGCAGCTCGCCGATCGGCACGATGACCGGGCCGTTGCCGCTCGGCACGATGACGCGGGCGTTGCGGTCGTAGTCCCAGATCAGCTCGCGGCAGCTGCCGCACGGCGACACCACGGCGATCACCTGGTCCGGCTCGGTGGGCTCGGGATGGCGCACCGCCACGATCGTCTCGATGCCGGTCTCGCCGGCCTCGGTCACCGCCCGCCCGAGCGCCACGCCCTCGGCGCACACCGCCATGCGGCCGAGATAGGCGTCGAGGTTGACGCCGGTATAGATGCGGCCGTCGCGCGTGCGCAGCGCCGCGCCGACCTCCTGCCAGTCGTTGCGATAGCGCCGCTTGATCGCCTCGGTGGCGGCCGCGATCAGCTCCTGGTCGCGCGCGCTCAGCATCGGCCGGTTTGCGCCTGCGTCATTTCGCCAGCTCCTTGAGCCCGAGCCGGATCAGCTGCTCGGTCTTCGCGCCCTCGCCCGCGTTGCGCGTGGCAGCCGCGATCGCCGCCGCCGCCTGCGGGTGTCCATAGCCGAGATTGATCAGCGCCGAGACCGCGTCGGCCACCGGCTGCGGCGCGCGCCTGTCCTCGACTGCGCCGGAGAGCCGGATCACCGCCGGGTCGACGTCGGCGTAGGCCGGCGCCTTGTCCTTCAATTCGGTGACGATGCGCTCCGCCACCTTCGGCCCGACGCCGGGCGAGCGCGCCACCATCGCCTTGTCGCGCAGCGCGATGGCGGAGGCGAGATCGGCCGGCTTGAGCGTACCCAGCACCGAGAGCGCGACCTTGGCGCCGACGCCCTGCACGGTCTGCAGCAGGCGGAACCATTCGCGCTCGACATCGGTGAGAAAGCCGAACAGGCGCAGCTGGTCCTCGCGCACATGGGTCTCGATCGACAACGTCGCCGGCTGGCCGGTGCCGGGCAATTCCTGCAAGGTGCGCGCCGAGCAATGCACCAGGTAGCCGACGCCGTTGACGTCGAGCACGATGAAGTCCTCGCCGTAGCTGTCGATCATGCCCTTGAGCTTGCCGATCATCGCGCGCGCCTATTTGGTCGCCACCGCCACCGCTGCGCCCGCGATCATCGTGCCGCCGGCGCGGTTGAGCAGGCGCATGGCCCGGGAACTGCGAAACAGCGCACGGGCGCGCACCGCCGCGACGACATAGCCCCCGTAGACGACGATCAGGATCCCCACGCAGATGGCTGCCAGCTCGGCGTAGCCCAAAACGCCAACGCTCGCGAGATCGATCAGGTTCGGCAGCAGCGCGAGGTAGAACGCCACCACCTTGGGATTGCCCAACGTGAGCGCAAGACCGGCCAGGAACAGCCGCGGCAGCCGGTCGCCACGCGTTGCCGCCGCGACGTCGCCCGGCGCAACCGGCGCCGTCCACATCCGGTAGGCGAGATAGATGAGATAGGCCGCGCCGGCATACTTGATGACGAGAAAGACCTCGTGGAAGGTCTGCGCCACGACCGCCAGGCCCAGCACCGCCACCGCGAGCCAAACCAGGTCACCGATGATGAGGCCGGCCGCGAAGGCGCCCGCGCCCTCAGGGCCGCGCCCGATCACCCGCCCGACCAGCACGGCAATGGCGGGGCCGGGTGAGGCCGCGGCCACCACCAAGGCGCCGGCGAAGATCAGCAGGGCAGCGAGATCCATGGGCGACATCCAAACGAACAAGCCGCAAATCTAGCCGACCGGCGGCCGCGGCAACAGCACGCCACGACCTCCCGCTCGGCCGCCGCGGTCAACGCACCGCCGCCTTGAGCACCGCGCTCTGCCGGTGGTGGGCATGGCAAATCGCGATCGCCAGCGCATCGGCGGCGTCGTCCGACTGCGGATCGGCCTTCGGCAACAGCACCTTCACCATCACGCGGATCTGGACCTTCTCGCTGTGGCCGGCGCCGACGATGGTCTTCTTCACCAGGTTGGGCGCGTATTCGGCCACCGGCAGGCCGGCGGCCGCCGGCACCAGCATGGCGATGCCGCGCGCCTGCCCGAGCTTGAGCGTGGCGGTCGCGTCCTTGTTGACGAAGGTCGCCTCGACTGCGGCCTCGTCGGGACCGAATTCGTCGACCACCCGCCGCAGCCCGTCGTGGATGGCGACCAGTCTCGCCGCCAGCGCGGCCTTGTCGTCGGTCGCCACCGAGCCGCAGGCCAGGAACGAGAGGCGATTGCCGTCGACCGCCACCACGCCCCAGCCGGTGCGGCGGAGCCCCGGATCGATGCCGAGAATGCGAATCGGGCGGCGCATCATCGTCCGTTGATAGCCCCGGCGGCGATTCGCGCATAGGGCACCGGCGTCGCCCGCGGTCGCTCCCAACAGGTCGGCCTGCTAGAGAGAGCCGCTTGGGAGGGCGGCCGTGTGACGGATTTTTTCCCCGACAGCGCGACCTTCGCGGCCGTCGTCACCGATCCACGGTTCCCGCTGGCGGTGGTGATCGCGATCCTGACCGGGCTGGTGCGCGGCTTTTCCGGCTTCGGCTCGGCGCTGGTCTATGTGCCGCTGATGAGCGCGCTGTACGGGCCACGGATCGCCGCGCCGTCGATTCTGGTCATCGACGTGTTCGCCGGCGCGCTCTTCGTGCTCTCGGTCTGGCGGCATGCGGCGTGGCGCGAGATTTTCCCGCTCGCGGCCTCCGCCCTGCTGGCCGCGCAGTTCGGCTCGCTGATCCTGATCTACGCCGATCCGATCTACCTGCGCTGGGCCATCACGATCGTGGTGCTGGCGGTGGTGGCGGTGCTGGCGTCGGGCTGGCGCTATCACGGCCGGCCCGTCCTCCTCGTGACGCTCGGCGTCGGCGCGCTGTCCGGCCTGCTCGGCAGCGCGATGCAGATCGCCGGCCCGCCGGTCATCGTCTACTGGCTCGGCAGCGTCAGCGACACGATGCTCGCGCGCGCCAATTTCATCGCCTACTTCGCCATCTTGGCGGTCGGGATGGGCATCACCTATTGGATCAAGGGCCTGCTGACGCCCGAGATCACCGCGCTCGCGCTGCTGCTCGGGCCGCTGCAGATCCTCGCCCAATATGCCGGCACCCGGCTGTTCCACTTCGCCTCCGCCAGGAGCTATCGCCTGGTCTCCTACGGCATCATCACGCTGTCGGCGCTCGTCGGCATGCCGCTCCTCGACCGCTGGCTGCACTGACGCCGCCCGGTTATCATTCCGGCGCGTCCATCTCCGGGTCCTCCCATGGCATTCTCATCAAGCCGCCGCGGCCGGCGCGCGGTCATCGTCGGCGGCTCGATGTCGGGCCTGTTCACCGCGGCGTTCCTGCGCCGGATCGGCTGGGACATCGACGTGTTCGAGCGCTCGCCGGTCGAGCTGGTCGGCCGCGGCGCCGGCATCACCACCCATCCCGAATTGCTGGAAGCGCTGGAGAACAGCGGCGCCGGCACCCGCGACCTCGGCGTCGAGGTCGAGAAGCGCATCACCATCGACCGCCAGGGCCGCGTGATCGGCGAGCGCCCGCTGCGGCAGATCCTCACCTCCTGGGACCGGCTGCAGCGGCTGTTGCGCGAGACCATCGATCCCGCCCACTACCACCTCGGCCACACCTTCGCGCGCGTCGAGCAGGACGGCAGCGGGGTGCGGGTCCATTTCGCCGAGGGCCGGGTCGAGCGTGCCGACCTGCTGGTGGGCGGAGACGGCATCCGCTCCGGCGTGCGCGCCCAGGTCGCGCCCGACGCGCAGCCGATCTATTCGGGCTATTACATCTGGCGCGGCGCGCCCAACGAGGCCGACCTCGCGCCGGCGACGCTGGCCAGCATCTTTCCCTATTTCGTGTTCTTCCTGCCCGAGCGCCAGCAGGTGATCGGCTATCCGATCTCGGGCTTCGACAACGACCTGCGGGTGGGCCACCGGCGCTACAATTTCATCTGGTACCGCGTCGGCGACGCGCGCACCCTAAGGGACATGTGCGTCGACGAGACCGGCCACCAGCACGACCATTCGGTGCCGCCGCCGCTCATTCGCCGCGACCTGATCGCGCGGATGCGCGCCGAGGCCGAAGAGATCATGCCGGCGGCCTTCGTCGATTGCCTGCGCAATATCGCGCGGCCGTTCTTCACGCCGATCTACGACTTCTCGGCGCCCGCGATCGTGTTCGGGCGGGTGGCGCTGGTCGGCGACGCCGGATCGTCCTCGCGCCCGCATATGGGGTTCGGCGTCGCCAAGGCAGGCGGCGACGCGCAGGCGCTGACGGATGCGCTCGCCGCCCACGACGATATCGACGCCGCGCTCGCCGCCTACAACGCGGTGCGCCAGCCGATCGGCGAGCGCATCATGCTGCACGGCCGCAAGCTCGGCACCCATCTGGGCGTCGATCTCAAGACCGACGAGGACCGCCGGATGTGGAAGCTCCTACAGGGCCACGAGGCGATGATGGACTGGATCGCGGTGCCGAATTTTCTGGCCGCCTACCGATGAGCGCCGATCTCCCGCGGCCCGACTACGCGCGCAACATGCGCCTCATCGGCTATTGCGATCAGGGCGGCCGGCCCGACGGCGTCCAGGTCATGGTGCATCGCGGCCACGCCTATGTCGGACACATGTTCTCGAAGGGGTTCAGCGTCATCGACGTGCGCGACCCGAAAAGTCCGCGCGCCGCCAACTATGTCGCGGCGCCGCCCGGCACCTGGAACATCCACCTGCAGACCCACGACGATCTGCTGCTGGTGATCAACGCCAAGGACATGTTCGCGGCGGCCGAGTTCGCCGACGAGCGCGCCTATTACCGCGGCCAGCTCGGCACCGTGGTCGGCACTGCCCAGGCCACGACATCGGCGCGCAACTGGACCGCGGGCCTGGCGGTCTACGACATCTCGCAGCCGGCGAGCCCGCGCCGCATCGGCTTTATGAGTGTCGAGGGCGGCGGCATCCACCGCATCTGGTACGTGGGCGGACGCTGGGCCTATGTGTCGGCGCTGCTCGACGGCTTCACCGACTACATGTTTCTCACCGTCGACATGGCGGACCCGGCGCAGCCACGCGTGGCCGGCCGCTACTGGATCCCGGGGATGCACCTCGCCGCCGGCGAGACGCCGAGCTGGCCCGGCAACCGGCGCTACGGGCTGCACCACGCGATCGTCCACGGCGACACCGCCTACGCGGCCTGGCGCGACGCCGGCATGGTGGTGATCGACGTTGCCGACCGCGCGCAGCCCAAGCTCATCGTCCACCGCAACTGGAGCCCGCCGTTCGGCGGCGGCACCCACAACTGCCTGCCGCTGCCGGATCGCCAATTGCTGGTCGTGCTCGACGAGGCCGTGCTCGACCACCAGGAGGACGGCCTCAAGCTGATCTGGGTGTTCGACAACCGCGATCCCGGCAACCCCGTGAGCGTCGCGACCTTTCCGACCCCGGCGGAGGCCGACTACGTGGCCAAGGGCGGCCACTTCGGCCCGCACAATATCCACGAGAACCGGCCGGGCAGCTTCGTGAGCTCGCAGCTCATCTTCGCCACCTATCAGAACGCCGGCGTGCGGGTATTCGACATCCGCGACCAGTACCGCCCGAACGAAGTGGGCGTCTGGGTGCCGCCCGCGCCGGCGCGCATGATGGATCAGCGGCCGAACCGCGCCCAGGTGATCCAATCGGCCGACGTGTTCGTGGACAAGGGCGGGCTGATCTACTCGACCGACTACAATGCCGGGCTGTTCATTTTGGAATATGGTGGATGATCGCCGCTACGCGCTCAGCTTCTGCATCAGCGCGTCCGACACCTCGAAATTGGCGTAGACGTTCTGCACGTCGTCGTGCTCGTTGAGCGTCTCGATCAGCTTCAACAGCTTCTCGCCCTGCTCGTCGTTGATCGCCACCGTGTTTTGCGGCTTCCACACCAGCGCCGCCTTGCGCGGCTCGCCGAATTTCACCTCCAGCGCCTTGCCGACGTCGCGCAGCGTGTCCTGGGTGGTGTAGACCTCGTGGCCGCTCTCGCCCGACACCACGTCCTCGGCGCCGGCGTCGATCGCGGCCTCCAGCATCGCGTCGGCGCTCGCCACCTTGGCGTCGTATTCCACCACGCCGACGTGGTCGAACATGAACGAGACCGCGCCGGTCTCGGCCAGGTTGCCGCCGTGCTTGGTGAAGGTCGCGCGCACCTCGCCGGCGGCGCGGTTGCGGTTGTCGGTCAGCACCTCGACGATGACGGCGACCCCGCCCGGCCCATAGCCCTCGTAGCGGATCTCGTCATAGGTCTCGGCGTCGCCGCCGCTCGCCTTCTTGATCGCGCGCTCGATATTGTCCTTCGGCATGTTCTCGGCGCGCGCGGCGAGCACCGCGGCGCGCAGCCGCGGGTTCATGGCCGGATCGGGGATGCCGATCTTGGCGGAGACGGTGATTTCGCGGGCGAGCTTGCCGAACAGCTTGGACTTTACTTTGTCCTGCCGCCCCT
>JBEVIH010000274.1:0-5561 GCA_040510815.1 Xanthobacteraceae bacterium
CCAGCGCCACTTTGAGGATCGCCTCCTGGCGGTCGGCGGGGTCGCGGACGACGCCGCGGCCGACCCGTCCCTTCTCCAGCTCGAACTGCGGCTTGACCATCGCCAGGACTTCGCCGCCCGGCGCCAGGCAGGAGGCGACCGCGGGCAGGATCTTGGTCAGCGAGATGAAGGAGACGTCGATCGTCGCCAGGGAGGCGAGGAACGGCAGGTCGGCGGGCGCCAGGGAGCGGCCGTTCTGGCGCTCGACCACGATCACGCGGCGGTCTTTGCGCAGGCGGGCGTCGATCTGGCCGTAGGCGACGTCGACCGCGGCGACGCGCGGCGCACCGCGCTGCAGCAGGCAATCGGTGAAACCGCCGGTCGAGGCGCCGACGTCGAGGCCGACGCGGCCGGTGACGTCGAAGCCAAGCCGGTCGAGCGCATGCGCGAGCTTCACGCCGGCGCGCGACACCCACGGGAACGCCGGCTCGGCGCGGATGACCGCCTCGGCGGAAATCTCCGCCGACGGCTTGGCGACCGGCACGTCGTCGGCGGTCACCAGCCCGGCGGCGATGGCGGCCTGCGCCTTGGCGCGGCTCTCGAACAGGCCGCGCTCGACGAGCAGGCGATCGATGCGGATGCGGGCAGGCATGACCCGGAACAACTAGCGACGTTCGCCGGTTATTTCCAGACGGGCGATGACGGCCGCGGTCGCACGATGTCTCTCCGCGACGCGTCCGAGCAGCAAAGGATCGAGCCATGGCACGACGATATTCACCCAGCGCCTCGAAGGACGTCGAGCGCGCGATGCGCAAGCGCAAGCGCGGCACGCTGCGGAGCGGCCGCAGCGGCCGCAAGGTGACGAGCCGCAAGCAGGCGATCGCCATCGGCCTCTCGGAAGCGCGCCAGAAGGGCAAGAAGGTGCCGCGCAAGCGCGCGAGCCGTAGGCGCGGATAGCGCGGACGCGTCCCATGATGCCGGCGAGGCGCAAGTAGAGCTCAACGTGTCCCGGGCGAGTGAAGCGAGCGCTGTTGCGCGAGCGGAACGAGACACCGATCTCGGGTTTACCCGAGATCGGCGCTTAAAGAGTGCGCAAGTCGGGTAGACCCGACTTGCGTGGACCCAGCGCAAGACTCGCGAAGCGCAATATTGGCAGTGCCCAGCCCGTGGCCCTGAATCCCGGCTCTCGCGCGCGTAGCGCGTCGAAGACGCGCGTGAACGCGCTTTTGGCGCGCTCGGCCGGGACACGCTGCTCAGTGACCTTAAGCCCGGCCGAGCTTCACGGTCTCGCCGCGCAGGTTCTGGCCGAGCGCTTCGAACGCCTTGACGACGATGCCCTTGGCGTCGAGCCCGGCCTTGGCGTACATCGCCGCCGGCGAATCCTGGTCGATGAAGATGTCGGGCAGCAGCATCGAGCGGATCTTGAGCCCGCCGTCGAGCACGCCGTGCTCGGCGAGCGTCTGGAACACGTGGGCGGCGAAGCCGCCGATGGCGCCTTCCTCGATGGTGAGCAGCACCTCGTGCTCGCGCGCGAGCCGCAGCAGGAGGTCGGTGTCGAGCGGCTTGGCGAAGCGCGCATCGGCGACCGTGGTGGAGAGCCCGAGCGCGGCCAGCTCGTCGGCGGCCTTGAGGCACTCGCCGAGCCGCGCGCCGAAGCAGAACAGCGCCACCTTGGTGCCTTCGCGCACCACGCGGCCCTTGCCGATCTCGAGCGGGATGCCCTCCGCCGGCATCGGCACGCCGAGGCCCTCGCCGCGCGGGTAGCGCAACGCCGAAGGCCGGTCGTCGATCGCCACTTGCGTGGCCACCATGTGCACCAGCTCGGCCTCGTCGCCCGCCGCCATCACCACGAAGCCCGGCAGGCAGCCGAGATAGGCGACGTCGAAGGCGCCGGCATGGGTCGGGCCGTCGGCGCCGACCAGGCCGGCGCGGTCCATGGCGAAGCGCACCGGCAATTGTTGGATGGCGACGTCGTGCACCACCTGGTCGTAGGCGCGCTGCAGGAAGGTCGAGTAGATGGTGGCGAACGGCTTGAGGCCTTCGGTGGCGAGCCCGGCCGCGAAGGTGACGCCGTGCTGCTCGGCGATGCCGACGTCGAAGCAGCGGTTGGGAAATTCCTTGGCGAACAGGTCGAGGCCGGTGCCCGACGGCATGGCGGCGGTGATGGCGACGATCTTGTCGTCCTTCTTCGCCTCCTTGATCAGGCTCTCGGCGTAGACCTTGGTGTAGGCCGGCGCCGCCGCCTTCGACTTCGCCTGCGCGCCGGTCGCCACGTCGAACTTGACCACGCCGTGATACTTGTCGGCGGATTTCTCGGCCGGCTCGTAGCCCTTGCCCTTCTGCGTGACGCAGTGGACCAGGAACGGCCCGTTCTGGGCGTCGCGCACGTTGGTGAGCACCGGCAGCAGGTGGTCGATGTTGTGGCCGTCGATCGGCCCGACATAGAAGAAGCCGAGCTCGTCGAACAGCGTGCCGCCGGTGACCAGGCCGCGCGCGTATTCCTCCATCGCCACCGCGCGCTGCTCCAGGAACGGCGGCAGCATCTTGGCGAGCTTGCGCACGGTGTGGTGCACCGAGCGGTAGGCGCGGCCGGAGACCAGCCGCGCCAGGTAGCCCGACAGCGCGCCGACCGGCGGGGCGATCGACATGTCGTTGTCGTTGAGGATGACGATCAGGCGCGAGTTCATCGCGCCGGCATTGTTCATGGCCTCGTAGGCCATGCCGGCCGACATGGCGCCGTCGCCGATCACCGCGATCACGTTGTTGGACTTGCCGCCGAGGTCGCGGGCCACCGCCATGCCGAGCCCGGCCGAGATCGAGGTCGACGAATGCGCGGCGCCGAACGGGTCGTATTCGCTCTCGGCGCGCTTGGTGAAGCCGGAGAGCCCTCCGCCCATGCGCAGCGTGCGGATGCGGTCGCGCCGGCCGGTGAGGATCTTGTGCGGATAGGCCTGGTGGCCGACGTCCCAGATCAGGCGGTCGTCGGGCGTGTTGAACACGTAATGGAGCGCGACGGTGAGCTCGATCACGCCGAGCCCGGCACCGAGATGGCCGCCGGTGACCGCGACCGCGTCGATGGTCTCCTGCCGCAATTCGTCCGCCAGCTGCCGCAACTGCTTGCTATCGAGGCGCCGGAGGTCGGCCGGCATGTTGATCTGATCGAGCAGGGGGGTCTTGGATGCTTCCGACAAGCGCGAACTCCACAGCCGTTTCGGCCACCCTAGAGGGTTGCCTCCACTTTAACCAGAACGAATCCCGAGGGCAAATCGGGAACGCAGAAGCCCTTAGCACATCTCGCCTTTTGGGTCCTGCCGGCGGGGGAACCGCGACTGCGATGCGGCGTTTCCCTCGATCGGGGAGCACACTGGATCATTGCACCATGGCGCCCCGCGCGAATTGGAAGGGCTATCTCAAGCTGTCGCTGGTGTCGTGCTCGGTCGCGTTGTTTCCCGCGACCACCACGCGCGAGCGCGTGCGTTTCAACATCATCAACCGCGAGACCGGCAACCGGGTCCGCTACGAGGTGGTCGACGCCGACACCGGCGAGGAGGTGGCGCAGGAGGACCGGGTCAAGGGCTACAAGTCCGGCGACAAATACGTGCTGCTGGAGGAGGATGAACTCGACGAGGTGGCGCTCGAGAGCACCCACACGATCGATATCGAGAGCTTCGTCCCGCGCGAGCAGGTCGACGAGATCTATCTCGACGAGTCCTACTACCTGGTTCCCGAGGACAAGGTGGGCGAGGAGGCGTTCGCGGTCATCCGCGAGGCGATGCGGGCCAAGGGCCTGGTCGGGCTGGCGCGCGTGGTGCTGTACCGGCGCGAGCGGCTCCTGATGCTGCAGCCGCGCGGCAACGGTATCGCCGGCACCCTGCTGCGCTACAAGAACGAGGTGCGCGACGAAACGGACTATTTCGACGACATCCCGGACGTGAAGGTCCCGAAGGACATGCTCGAGCTCGCGGTCCACATCCTGGAGACCAAGAAGGCGAAGTTCGACCCGTCGAAATTCGAGGACCGCTACGAGCGCGCGCTCAAGAAGCTGATCGCCGCCAAGCAGGCCGGCAAGGAGCCGCCGGCGGCGCCGGCGCCGGAGCCGAGCAACGTGATCAACCTGATGGATGCGCTGCGCCGCAGCGTGCAGGCCGAGCGCGGCGGCACATCCCACGGCGGCGGCCGCAAAGCCGCGCGCAAGCGCGCGACGCCCAAACGCGCCGCCGCCCGCAAGAAACTCAAGCGCGCGAGCTGAGGCGTGGGCATTTCGGCGAGCGTGAGCTGAAGCTGTGGGCATTCCAGTGAGATGGAGTCAACGCAAGCCGCAAACTCGGCGTCACCCTCCCCTGGAGGGGGAGGGTCGCCCGCCGGAGCGTAGCGACGGCGGGCGGGGTGGGGTGAAAAGCGAAGCTGAAACTTCGGCGCTGAAAAGCTCACCCCACCCCGCCTCGCTTCGCTCGGCGACCCTCCCCCTCCAGGGGAGGGTGGGAGTTCGCGGCGCGTACACAGACACAGCGACGAATCCAGTTTGTTGAAAGCCGCACTGAAAGGTCGCCAGCCGTGGGACTGCAGGTCTATCGCCGCAAACGCAAGTTCGACGTGACGCCGGAGCCGCGCGGGCGCCAGGCGCGCGGCAAGGGCAACCAATACGTCATCCAGAAGCACGCCGCGCGGCGGCTGCACTACGATCTCCGCCTCGAGCTCGACGGCGTGATGAAGAGCTGGGCGGTCACCAAGGGGCCGAGCCTGGTGCCCGGCGAGAAGCGGCTGGCCGTGCAGGTCGAGGACCATCCGATCGAGTACAACACGTTCGAAGGCACCATCCCGCAAGGCGAGTATGGCGGCGGTGCGGTGATGATCTGGGACCGCGGGCGCTGGTATCCGGAAGGGGATCCGCACGAGGGGCTCAAGAAGGGCCGTCTCACCTTCAAGGTCGAGGGCGCGAAGCTCGACGGCACCTGGCATCTGGTGCGCATGCGCGGACGGTCGAACGAAAAGAAGGCAAGCTGGCTGCTGATCAAGGCGCGCGACGAGGCGGCGCGCGACGCCAAGGACCCGGATATCCTGGAGGAGATGGCGGAGTCGGTGGTGAGCGGCCGCTCGATCGAGGAGATCGCGCAAGGCAAGGGCAAGAAGCGGGTGTGGCATTCGAACCGGAGCGTGAAGGACAACGTGAAGGCCGCAGCGACCAGGCGAAACGGCGGCGCGTCGTCGTCGGCGCGGCGCAAGAGCGCGCGCAGCCCGAGCCGCGCGAGTGTCCGCAAGAAGGCCAAGAGCAAGACCAAGGAATCCCGGTCCGCCGGCGCGCCGCTGCCCGACTTCGTGCCGCCGTCGCTCGCGACCTTACGCACCGCGGCGCCGAGCGGTGCGGGCTGGGTGCACGAGATCAAGTTCGACGGCTACCGCATCCAGGCGAGGCTCGATCGCGGCGAAGTGCGGTTGCTCACCCGCAAGGGCCTCGACTGGACCGGCAAATTCCCCAATGTGGCGGCCGCGGTCGCCAAGCTGCCGGCGGAAACCGCGCTGATCGACGGCGAGATCGTGGTCGAGGACGAGCGCGGCGCCTCGAATTTCTCGATGCTGCAAGT
>JBEVIH010000275.1:0-7603 GCA_040510815.1 Xanthobacteraceae bacterium
TAGCCGCGATACATCAGGGTCGCCGGCGTCGCGTCGTGGGCCATGGCGAAGTCGAACACCAGCCGGTCGATCTTCTCGGTCGGAACGCCGGGCTTGACCTCGTCGGTGAGCATGTCGAGGCAGCGGGCGACGAGCTGGCCGGCCTTGCGCATGCCCTCGAAGGCGGCAGGGCCGTGCAGCTTGATCTGTCCGGTCTTGCGTTGCGGCGCCAGTGCCGCGTCGACGTAGCTCATCCAGGCCCCGCGGCCGTGCCGCCTCCTTGCGGCCCACGCCGCTGCTGCATCGCAATGTAAGCAAGGATGCGAGGGAAGCAAGCGTTTGCGCCGGCCGTCATTCGGGGGCCGGTTAGTCCACGATCGCGACCGGCTCCACCACCTCGATGCCGTCGCGGGTGATCCCGCAACGGTAAGCGATGGCCTCCACGCCGGCCGCGCGGGCGGCGTCGAAGGCCCTGCCGTAGGCCGGATCGATGTCGCGGGCGAGCGCGAAGCGGCGGGCCGAGCCGATCTGGATGAGGAACAGCATCACCGCGCGGGCGCCCGCCGCCACCATGTCGGACAGCTCGCCGAGGTGCTTGGCGCCGCGCTTGGTCACCGCGTCGGGAAACTCGGCCAGTCCCGCTCGCCGCATCAGGTGCACGTTCTTGATCTCCAGGTAGCACGGCGCCCGGGTCGGGCCTTCGAGCAGGAAATCGACCCGCGAGCTCTTGCCGTACTTCACCTCGCGGCGGGCGGTGGCGTAGCCGGCAAGCTCGGCGATCGCGCCGGCCGCGATCGCCTCGGCGGCGAGCGCATTGGGATGCGAGGTGTTGATGCCGACGAGTTCGGCGCCGCCGCCGAGGTCGACCTCGACCAGCTCCCAGGAATGGGCGAGCTTGCGGCTCGGATTGGCGGATTTCGACAGCCAGACCCGCGCGCCGGGCGCGTTGAGGCCGGTCATCGCGCCCGGGTTGGCGCAATGCACCGTCACGGTCTCGCCCGAGGGCAGCATCACGTCGGCGAGAAAGCGCTTGTAGCGCCTGACCAGGGTGGCGGGGAGAAGCGGGGCAGGGAAGCGCATGCGAGACCCGATCAGCCGCGCCTCACCCCGATCGCCGAATCGGACAGAAGTCCGCCGTCGATCGTCACGGCGCTGCCGCTGATATAAGAGGCGTGGTCGGAGGCGAGGAACGCGACCATGCTCGACACCTCCTCGGGCAGCGCCGCGCGCTTCATCGGCAGCCCCGCCATCACGTCGCGCCAGCGCGACTTGTCGCCGAATTTCTCCTGCGCCAGCCGCTCGGTGTCTCGGATATGCTTCTCGGTCTCGACCGGACCGGGATTGACCGCCACTACCCGCACACCGTGGCGGATGCTGTCCCCGCCGAGCGAGCGCGAGAACATGATCAGCGCCGCGTTGGCCGAGCTGCCGGCGATGTAATAGGCGTCCGGCCGGTCGCCCGAGAGGCCGACGATGTTGATGATCACGCCTTTGCCGCGCCGGCACATGGGCCCGTAGATCTCGCGCGTGAGATTGATGGCGCCGAAGACCTTGAGGTCCCAGGCGCGCCGCCACTTTTCCTCGTCGATCTCGAGCAGCGTCCCGCGCGGAATGCCGCCTGCGCTGTTGACCAGAATGTCGAGGTCCGGGCAGGCGGCGGCGACCTTCTTCACCTGCGCGCCATCGGTGAGGTCGGCCGGATGGGTGGCGACCTTCACGTCGTGGCGCGCGCGGATTTCGTCCGCGACCTTGTCGAGCTCCGAGGGGGTGCGGGCCGCGAGGTGCAGGTGGCACCCCTCCGCCGCCAGCGACCGCGCGATGGCGAGCCCGATGCCTTTCGATCCGCCGGTGATCAGGGCCGAGCGGCCCCGCAGCTTCAAGTCCAACGTCTCGCTCCCGTCGTGGTGACTGGCCGTGGCGCGCGCCTACTGCCTGGGCAGCTTGATCTCGTCGACCACCTTGACCCACATCTGCAGCTCGCGGGCGACCCGATCGCGAAATTCCTGCGACGTGCTCGGCCGCACCTCGCCGCCGATCTGCTCGAGGCGGGCGCGGATCTCGGGGACTGCCAGCGCCTTGTGCAATCCGGCGTTCAGGCGGCTGACGATCGCACTCGGCACGCCGGCCGGCGCTGCAAGGCCGAACCAGGTGCGGACGTCGAAGTCCTTGAAGCCGGTTGCCTGCTCCATCGTCGGCACGTCGGGCAACGCCGGCATGCGCGTGTTGCCGGTGACGGCGAGCGCTCGCACCTTGCCGCCCTGAATGTTGCCGATGGCCTGCGTCGGGGTGGCCAGCGTGAATTGCACCTGGTCGGCGAGCAGAGCGCCCAGCGCCGGGGCGTCGCCCTGATAGGGCACGTGCAGGAACTTGGCCCCCGCGCGGCTGGCGAGCATCTCGATGGTGAGATGGTGGGTCGAGCCGACGCCGGCGCTCGCATAGGTGATCGTTTCCGGCGCAGCTTTGGCGGCGGCGATCAGCTCGGACATCGAGCGGTATTTCGCCTCGGCGCGGGTGAGCGCGATGAATTGCAATGTCACGACGGTCGAGATCCACTCGAAGCCGGTTACCGTGTCGAACGGCAGCGATTTGTGGGTGGCGCCGTAGAGCGGATGCCCGCCCGGAAACATCACCAGCGTGTAGCCGTCGGGCTCGCTGCGCGCTGCCGCGGTGGCGCCGATGGTGCCGGCGGCGCCGGGCCGGTTCTCGATCACCACCGATTGTCCCAGCCCTTTGGACATCTCCTGTCCGACGAGCCGTGCGACCGTGTCGACGCCGCCGCCGGGCGCGAAGCCGACGATGATCTTGATCGGACGCGCTGGAAAGTCCTGGCTCGATGCCGCGCTCGGGCAGAGCGCGAACGAGACGCCGAGCGCCAGGATCATGCCGATGGATCGGCAAATGTTCATCTTGCCTCCCGCGACGTTTTTTTCTTCGGCCAGGCGCATGATCATCGTGGCGGCGCTGATGGCGACGTGTTGCTGATGGGCGCCCGGCGGGATAACGTCTTCGCTTTGGCAACATGCGCCGATCGGCTCATCGGCGCAAGCGATCGGAGCCGAACCGTGGCAGACGTCCTCCATGCAAGCGACGCGGGCACGTCCCCGCATGCGTCCTCGAACATCCGCCACCTCTGCCGCATGGAGATGCCGGGCGGCGGTCAGATCGCCATCCAGGGGCAGTACGCCTATATCGGCCACCAGAACGGGCCGGAGGGAACGACGATCCTCGACATTTCCGACCCGCGCAAGCCGAAGATCCTCAGCCGGCTGATGGTGCCGAACTCGGTCACGCACACCCACAAGGTGCGCGTGGTCGGCGACCTCATGTTCACCAATTCCGAGTACCAGCCGGGCTCCGGCCCGCGCGCAAATTTCGTCGATCCGGGCTTCTGCGTCTACGACATCAAGGACAAGACCAATCCCAAGCTGATCACCCTGAAGCGGACCCACGGCAAGGGGGTGCATCGCTTCGATCTCGACGAAACCTACGCCTATATCTCGACCGAGGCGGAGGGCTTCGTCGGCAACATCCTGGTGATCTACGACATCCGCGACCCGTCGAAGCCGGTGGAGGTGTCGCGCTGGTGGATGCACGGCCAGAACACGGCCGCCGGCGAGCCGGCGAATCCGAAGGGCACCGACCACAAGCTCCACCACGCCATGCGCAACGGCAACCAGATGTATGCCGGCTGCTGGATGTCGGGCGTCGCCATCATCGACATCTCCGACATCCGCCACCCGCGCACCTTGAGCCACTACCAATACGATCCGCCGTGCCCGGAGCCGACCCACACCTTCCTAAAGGTGCCGTTCCCGATCGGCGGCAAGACCATCGCGGTGTCGACCGAGGAGGAGCGCGGCCATCGCGGCGCCGATGCCGGCAAGCCGCACGCGCCGCTGCGCACCTGGGACGTCACCGACCCGACCAGCCCGAAGCTCCTCTACACCCACGAGGTGCCGCACAGCGCGTCGCCCTATCCGGGTGACAAGGTGCGCTTCGGCGCGCACCAGCTGCGCGAGCAGGTGGACAAGGACGGCCTGCTCTACGTCACCTGGTTTGCGGCCGGGCTGCGGATCGTCGACATCAACGATCCCGCGCATCCGAGGGAGAAGGGCTACATCATCCCGAAGCCGGGCGACGGGCAGAAGGCGCCGCTCACCAACGACGTCGCCATGGACGACCGCGGCCTGATCTACTTCACCGACAAGGCCTGCGGCCTCGACGTGATCGAATTCAACGTGTGATCGGGCGATCGCGCAGCGGCTTGTAGGGTGGGCAAAGGCGCGCGTTTGCGCGCCGTGCCCACCATTTCACGACGGTGCGCAAGCGTGCGGTGGGCACGGCGCTGCGCCGTTACCGTGGCAAGGGCGGAAATTTTGGGCCGCGCCTTTGCCCACCCTACAACTCGCGGAACCGCTCACGCCACGAACGTGCCGCGAAGCTCTTCGTCGATATGGATGCGCACGATCTCGTCGAACGAACCCTCAGCCTTGAAGCCGAGCTCGCGCGCGCGGCGCGCCTCGATGCGCTGCGGCCAGCCCTCGACGATGCGCGCGATCAAGGGGTCGTGCTCGCGGCGGATGCGCGCCGCCACCCGCTCGCCGGCGATGCGGCGCAGCGCCGCAATCTGCTCGGCGACCGTGCAAGAGACGCCCGGCATCGCCAGATTGACGCGGGGCCCGAGCGCGTCGCGGGCGAGCCCGGCGGCGTGCATGAGGAAACCGATTGCGGCGCGCGGGGTCGCGTGGGTGTGCACGACCGTCTCGGCGACCGGCAGCACCGCCTCCTCCCCGGCGAGGGGCTCGCGGATGATGCCGGAGAAGAAGCCGGACGCCGCCTTGTTGGGCCTGCCCGGCCGCACCACGATGCTCGGCAGCCGGATGCCGACGCCGTCGCAGAAGCCGCGCCGGGTGTAGTCGGCCAGCAGCGCCTCGCCGATCGCCTTCTGGGTGCCGTAGGAGGTGAGCGGCGTGAGATGGAAATCGTCCGGGATCGACGGCGGGAACGGCGCGCCGTAGACCGCGATCGACGAGGTGTAGACGATCCGCGGCCGGTAGCCGTCGCCGGCAGCGCGGACCGCCTCCAGCAGCGCGCGGGTGCCGTCGAGATTGACCCGATAGCCCTTGTCGAAGTCGAGCTCGGCCTCGCCCGAGACCACGCCGGCAAGGTGGAAGATGAAATCGGGCCGCCCCTCGACGGCGCGCGCGGCCTTGCCGTCTGCGGACAAGTCGGCGTCCACCACTTCCATCCGGCCGGCAAAGCCAGGCGCGTAGTGGGGCGGCGCGACGTCGAGCAGGGTGAGCTTGTCGATCTGCTTGCCGTTGAGCCCGCCGTCGCGGGCGAGTTTCTGCGCGAGCTTGCGGCCGATCATGCCGGCCGCGCCGGTAATGAGGACATGCATATCCGACCCTCGAAATCTAGCGCACGGCGTTCAATTCGCTCAGGCTCACGTCCTGCTTCCCGGCCGCGTCGAAATTCTCCGGTGCGAGCCAGCGCTCGAACGCCGCCTTGCGCGCCGGCCATTCGCCGTCGAGCATCGAGAAATAGGCGGTGTCGCGGTTCCTCGCCTTGGCGATCATGTGCTGGCGCAGAACGCCCTCGAAGACGAAACCATAGCGCAGCGCCGCGCGCCGCGAGGGCGCATTGAGCGCGTTGCACTTCCATTCGTAGCGGCGGTAGCCGAGGGTCTCGAACACGTAGCGCGCCAACAGATACTGCGCCTCGGTCCCGAGCGGCGTGCGCTGCACGGCGGGCGAATAGACGATATGGCCGACCTCGATGCTGCGCATCGCCGGCCGGATTTCCATCAGCGTCGCGATGCCGACCGCCTGGCCGGATGAGTCGACGACCGCGTAGGAATAGGGATCGTCGAGCTTCACGCGTCCATCCAACCATCGCGTGAACGCCGCGGCGTCCGCGAACGGACCATAGGTCGACATGTAGGTCCAGATGTCGTCATGCCCCGCGACGGCCTTCCAAAGCGAACCGGCATGGCGCGGGTCGAGCCGTGCGACGCGCCCGTAGCGGCCTTCGAGCGTCACCGGCCCCGGACGCCGGGCCGGTGTGTCGTCGACCGGGGGGCCGACCGGCAGCCCGGTGGCCGGGTCCGGCTCGGATTCGAGGGTCATGGCGCCCGCTTTTTCATATCGTCGCGGAAGAGTGCGTTGAGCTCGGCGTGCGGCACCGCATCGGCGAAGGCGTCGAAGCGGCCTTCGCTCGCGATCTGTTTGGCGGCGCGGATGAAGGCGCCGAAGGCAACGCGCGAGATCGTGCCGCCGACGCTGATGCGGCGCACGCCGAGCCCGGCGACATCGTCGACCGTGAGACCGAGCGCGCCCGGCATCAGCAGGTTGACCGGCTTGGGCGCCGCCGCCTTCACCACCGCGGCGATCTGCTCGCGGCTGCGGATGCCGGGCGCGTAGAGGCAGTCGGCGCCGGCGGCGGCGTAGGCCTTGAACCGCCGGATGGTCTCGTCGAGATCGGGCCGCCCGACCAGAAAGCATTCGGCGCGGCCGGTGAGCAGCACGTCGCCGCCGGCCCGGTCGATCGCCGCGCGCGCCGCCTTGATGCGCTCGACCGCCAGATCGAGGTCATAGAGCGGCTTCTCCTTGTCGCCGGTCGAATCCTCGATCGACAGGCCGGCCACGCCGGTTCCCACGCACAGCCGCACGCTCTCGGCGACCCCGTCCGGCTCGTACGCGTAGCCGCCCTCGAAATCGGCGTTCACCGGCAGGTCGCTGGCGGCCACGATTTCCGCAATATGGGCGAGCATGGCGTCGCGCGTGACCGCGTTATCGGGAACGCCGCGCGAAAAGGCGAAGCCCGCGCTGGTGGTGGCGAGCGCCTTGAAGCCGAGATGTTGCAGATAGCGCGTGGTGCCGATGTCCCAGGGATTGGGGATGACGAAGCAACCGGCCTCGTGGAGCTTGTGGAAGGTGCGGCGTTTCTCAGCGGTGCTGGGCATGGCGGTACCAGGGATCAGGGATCAGGCATCAGGCATCAGGCATCAGTAATCAGTCCTTGGCAACGTGAAAAGCCTGCTGATCAGCGACCCTCGACTGATGCCTGACAACTGATCACTGACTACTGCTTCCGCCACGCCCTGCAATCCCGGCGGACGAAATCAGCCGCCCGCTCCACCGCCGAGGGCAGCCAATTGCGCTTGCGATCACCGAGATCATGCGCGATCGCCTCGCTCCGATCGGCGATGCCCAAATGGATCGCCGCCAGATCACGGCCCATCGCGCGCAGCATCTTCCTGCTCGTCAGGAACTGGGTCTCGGCCGCCTCGATCTTGCGATTGTTCGGCGACAACCGGCGGGTCGCGATGTTGCCGGTCAGCGCGAGCCAGGGGTCGGGCGAGCGGTAGCGTCCGGTGGCGAGCCGATGCCATTGCAGTGCGTCGCGGCCGCGGCGGTTGGCGCGCGTCCAGGCCGAGGGCACCATCGCCTTCGCCTCGCGCACAATCGGAGCGCCGTGCCATTGGCCGAACCCGACCCAGCGCGGACGCCCCAGGCTTCCGGCTCCCGCCGTGCGGGGTAGGACGGCCATCTTGATTCCGCGCTCGGGCATCGCGGCGGCGAGCGCCTTCACGTAGTTCGTCGGCGGCTTGCCACCGGCAGCG
>JBEVIH010000276.1:0-14111 GCA_040510815.1 Xanthobacteraceae bacterium
GCTTCGTGCGTGGCGTGCCCTACGAGGTGCTGCCGGCGAACAGCAATCCGGTGCGCATGAACGAGCGCCAGTGGGAAGCGATGGACCTCATCGTCAAGGCCTGGACCAGCCACGACGGGCCGGTGAGCCACGAAGGCCGCTTCTTCCACCACCGCAACATCAACATCTGGCCGCGGCCCTATCAGCAGCCGCATCCGCCGATCTGGGTGTCGACCACCACGCCGGGCGGCGCCGGCCGGGTCGGCGCGCGCGGCTACTTGCAGGCGACGTTCCTGACCGGCTACAAGGGCACGCCCGCGATCTACGACTCCTATCGCAAAGGCTGGCGCGAGGCCGGGCGCGGCGAGGATGTGCCGGTCAATCGGCTGGCCTATGCGGCGCTGCTCTATGCCGCCGAGAGCGAGGCGGACGCACGCGCCGGCGCCGAGAAGCTCCTGTGGTACATGACGGCGAACAAGGTGCCGCTGCACTTCTGCTATCCGCCCGGCTACGTGCCGACGCAGGTGCACGCGCAGATCCTGCGCGGCGCCGCGGTCGACCAGCACGCCGCCAATCGCGCCAACGCCACCGTCGACAAGGCGATCGAGGCGGGAATCATGTTCGCCGGCACGCCCGACCAGGTGTTCCGGCAGATCAAGCGGATGTACGACCACGTCGGCGGCTTCGGTCACCTGCTGATCATGGGACAGGCCGGCTTCCTCGAGCACGACGAGACCGTGCGCGGCATCAAGACCTTTGCGCGCGAGGTCTATCCGCGGCTCAAGGAGGCATTCCCCGACACGGCGATCTCGGGCGCTCACCCGGAGCGCGTGGTGGCATAGCTACGATGCCGCTGATCCACGAGACCGGGCTGACCGCCGCGCCGACGGCGATCTATTTCGAGACCTTCTCGCCCATGGCCGCCACCGGCAAGCCGACGGTGGTGATGGTGCATGGCGGCGCCCATTCGGGCGCCTGCTATCAGCGCACCGCCGACGGCCGCCGCGGCTGGGCCTATCTGTTCGCCGAGCGCGGCTACCGCGTGGTGGTGCCGGACTGGCCGGGCACCGGCCGCAGCGGACACATCCCCCTCGATAAGCTCACCGGCGCCACGGTGGTGGACGGTCTCGGCGCGCTGATCCGCTCCCTCGGCGGTCCGGTCGTGCTGCTCACCCACTCGATGTCGGGCTGTTACGGCTGGCGGCTGCTCGAGCTGCACGGCGACGTCATCGCGATGGCGGTCGGCGTCGCGCCCGGGCCGCCCGGCAATATCCAGCGGCAGGCGCCGGTCTACGAGGAGACCGATACGGTGATCGAGACCGAGCAGTCCGGGCGCCGCGTGCGGGTCGACAAGACCGCGCCGGTCGTTCCCTCGCGCGATTTCGTCGAGCGCAAGCTCGTCGGCGCCAGCCGCTATTTTCCCCGCGACCGGCTCGCCGACTACGCGGCGAGCCTGCGGCCGCTGCCGCCGAACATCCTGCTGGAGCGGCAGAACGTGCATGGCCGCCAGGTCCGCGTCAGCGACCCGAACAAGCTCGCCGGCAAGCGCATTCTCGTCATCACCGGCACCGAGGATCTCGACCACCCGCGCGAGGTCGACGGCGCCATCGTCACCTGGCTCAACGCGCACGGCGCCAAGGCCGACTTCTGCTTTCTGGCCGACCGGGGTATTGTCGGCAACGGACACATGCTGATGCTGGAGCAAAACAGCGACGAGATCGCCGGCATCATCCTCGACTGGCTGGAAGACGCGCCCACCGGCGCCTAGCCCGCGACCGAGGCCGGCGACCGCCGCAGAGAAGAAGTGGAGACGCAAACCATGGCAAAGATCGTGCTCGGCATGGGAGCCTCGCATGGCCCGCTGCTGGCGACGCCGCCCGAGCAATGGGGCGGTCGCGTGGAAGCCGACCGGCGCAATCCGGCGCTGGTCTACCGCGACGGCACATTCAAGTTCGAGGAGCTCGCCAAGCTGCGCGCCAACGAGAACCTGGAGCAGCAGATCGAGCTTCCCGTCAAGCAGAAGCGCTACGACGCCTGCCAGCGCGCCATTGCCGAGATGGCGCGGGTGTTCAAGGCGGCGCGGCCGGACGTCGCCATCCTGGTCGGCAACGACCAGATGGAGGTGTTCGAGGACGCCAATATCCCGGCCTTCCTGGTGTGCTTCGGCGAGCGCCTCGACAACATTCCGTTCTCGGAGGAGCAGAAGAAGCGGCTGCCGCCCGGCATCGAGATCGCGGAGCCGAACCATCACGGCAAGACCGCGCAGGCCTATCCGGGCCATCCCAAGCTCGGCCGCCACCTGATCGAGAAGCTGGTGCAGCAGGACTTCGACGTGGCGGCCTCGGCGCGGCTGCCGCAGTCCGCGTCGTCGAACATTTCGGGGCTGCCGCACGCCTACGGATTCATCTACCGCCGCATCATGCAAGACAATTTCGTCCCAGCGGTTCCGTTCTTCATCAACACGTTCTATCCGCCGAACCAGCCGAGCGTCCGGCGCTGCTTCTCGCTTGGCAAGGCGTTGGCGGAGGCGATCGACTCCTGGGACGAGGATGTGCGCGTCGCCGTGATCGGCTCGGGCGGCATGTCGCATTTCGTCGTGGACGAGGAGCTCGACCGCGGCTTCCTCGACGCCATGCAGCGCAAGGACGCCGAGACGCTGATCTCGATTCCGCCCTACAACTTCCGCTCCGGGACCTCCGAGCTGAAGAACTGGATCCCGGTGGCGGGCGCCATGAACGAGGCCGGCCTGAAAATGTCGCTGATTGACTATCAGCCGCTCTATCGTTCGGCGGCCGGAACCGGCAGCGGGATGGCGTTCGCGTATTGGAGTTGAGGCCACTGTAGGCTCGTAGGGTGGGCAAAGGCGCGGAGCGGACACTCTGCGCCCGCCGAGGGCACGGCGCAGCGCCATGCCCACGCGTCAACGAAAATGCAGGGATGGTGGGCACGACGCGCACGCGCGACCTTCCGCGCGGCGTCGCCAAGGCATGCGCGCCTTTGCCCACCCTACGATCCCGCGCAGGTCCTTCCGCGGACGGACTCCGCGGCAGTAGGAACTCCTCCAATTGCTTGTATTGGGAGAAGAAATGAGTACCGGCGTGGCTCTCGCGGGCGCCGCCCGGACTGATTGACATCGACCGCAAAGGCGCGTTTCTCTGCGGCCGCCAAACGAGGCCGCGATCCGCATGAGCAATTTCGTCTACCGCCGGCAATTCCCCATCGAATGGGGCCATTGCGATCCGGCGGGCATCGTGTTCAACAGCCGCTTCTTCGAGTTCTTCGATTGGAGCACGTGGATGCTGTTCGAAGCGGCGCTCGGGGTGCGGCCGGCGGAGCTGGGTTCGACCTTCGGCATCATGGGCATCCCGCTGGTCGACGCCCAGGCGCGCTTTCTCAAGCCGGCCAAGTTCAACGACCTCGCCGACATCGCCTCCGAAATCAGCGAGTTCCGGCGGTCGAGCTTCGAGGTCAAGCATCGCATCTCGATCGGCGGCGAGCTTGCGGTCGAAGGCAGCGAGACGCGGGTCTGGGCCGCGCAGGATCCGGGCGACACCACCAAATTGAAGGGGATGCCGATCCCGGCCGAGGTCATCGACCGGTTCAGGGCCGCCTAAACGTGCAGCACATTCCCGATCGCGGGTCTGGCAAGGCCCGCCCGGTTGAGTTGATTCCGGGAGTTGAGGACTTCGCTTGATGACGGAACGTCTCGCCCTCGGTTTCGGGCTCCAGTTCGACGACCTTTATCGCCGCGACGGATTGGTCCGTCTCGACGGCTGCTTCGTCGATGCGCTCAAGGCGCGGAATGTGGAGCTTCACAACCGGCTGATGGCCGCGCGGGCGGCGCCGGACAGCGTGGCTGGCAAGGACGAGTCCGATCTCATCGTCGCCCTCTCCCCCGCGCTCGAGGATTTCATCGCCGGGCTGTTCGGCATCGCGGCGCAGATGAGCGAGCTCAAGCGCCGCCACGACGCGCTGGCGCCGCTCTACGGCGTCAAGCGGCTGTTCGTGCAGCGCCGCGCGGCGAAGAGATATCCGCCCGAGCAGGCCGCCGCGTTCGACGGGCCGGCGTTGCGGCGCGAGCTCGAGCGCCACCTCGGCGGGCCGCTCACCGAGTTGCGCTTCGCCGAGAAGGTCGAGGCCTGGATGAAGGCCGAGGCCGAGCAAGCTGAGGTGCTTGAGCTTGCCGCCCGCTACGCCGCCTGGGCCACGCACACGCCGGAGGGCCAGCGCCTGCACAAGGGCGGCGTCCTGTTCAAGGTGCCGCACAAGGTCGATCCCCACCATCTGGTGCCGGTCGAGACCGAGGTCGTCGACGGCGTGGCGATGCTCAAGCTGCCACTCGCGTATCGCCGCGCCCGTGACGGCTTTGCGCTCACCGACCCGGGCACCGATCTCGCCGGCGCGCTCGACCACGCCAACTACTGCATCTGGTGTCACAACCAGGGCAAGGACAGCTGCTCGACGGGGCTCAAGGAAAAGAGCGGCGCGTTCAAGAAGAGCCCATTCGGCGTGGTGCTCGCCGGCTGCCCGCTCGACGAGAAAATCTCCGAGATGAATCTGGCCGAGGCCGAGGGCCACACCGTCGGCGCGCTCGCCATCACCATCATCGACAATCCGATGTGCGCGGCCACCGGCCACCGCATCTGCAACGACTGCATGAAGGCCTGCATCTACCAGAAGCAGGAGCCGGTCGACATCCCGCAGATCGAGACCCGCGTGCTCAAGGAGGTGCTGGCGCTGCCGTGGGGCTTCGAGATCTATTCGCTGCTCACCCGCTGGAACCCGCTCAATCTGCGCCGTCCGCTGCCCAGGCCGGCGACCGGTCGCAAGGTTCTGGTCGTCGGGCTCGGCCCGGCGGGCTTCACGCTCGCGCACCATCTGATGAACGACGGACATACCGTGATCGGCATCGATGGGCTGAAGATCGAGCCGCTGGCCGAGGATGTTTCCGGCGTCGATCCGCGCGGCCGCCGCGTGCCGTTCCGTCCGATCCGCGACGTCGCCGAGCTGCGCGAGCCGCTCGAGGCGCGCGTCATGGCCGGCTTCGGCGGCGTCGCCGAATACGGCATCACGGTGCGCTGGGACAAGAATTTCCTCAAGCTCATCCGCCTGCTGCTGGAGCGGCGGCGCGACTTCACCATGTTCGGCGGCGTGCGCTTCGGCGGCACGCTCACCATCGACGGCGCCTTCGCGCTCGGCTTTGATCACATCGCGCTCTGCGCCGGGGCCGGCCGGCCCACGATCGTGTCGATGAAGAACGGGCTCGCCGCCGGCGTTCGCCAGGCCTCCGACTTCCTGATGGCGCTACAGCTCACCGGCGCCGCCAAGACCGACAGCCTCGCCAACCTGCAGGTGCGGCTGCCGGTGGTGATCATCGGCGGCGGGCTGACCGCCATCGACACCGCCACCGAGGCGCTCGCCTATTATCCGCTGCAGGTGGAGAAGTTCCTCAGCCGCTACGAGACGCTGATCGCCGAGCGCGGTGAGGCGGCCGTGCGCGCCGACTGGTCGGTGCACGAGGCCGAGGCGGCGGCGGAGTTCATCGACCACGCCCGACAGATCCGCGCCGAGCGGGCGGCGGCGGCGCGCGACGGCCGCAAGCCGCAATTGGCCGATCTGCTGCGCCGATGGGGCGGCGCCACCATCGTCTACCGCCGGCGGCTGATCGATTCGCCGAGCTACACGCTCAACCACGAGGAGGTCGCCAAGGCGCTGGAGGAGGGGATCAGCTTCGCCGAGCGGCTCAGCCCGGAAGAGGTGCTGCTCGACCGCTTCGGCTGGGCGCGCGCCTTGCGGCTTTCATCCAACGCCGAGGCCGACAGCAACCCGGGCGCGCCGCCGATCGACATCGTCATGCCGGCGCGCTCGATCCTGGTCGCCGCCGGCACGCAACCCAACACCGTGCTCGGGCGCGAGGAGCCGCAGCACGTGACGATCGACGGCAAGTATTTCCAGGCCTTCGACGAGGACGGCCGCAAGGTCACGCCCGAGCGCATCACCAAGCCGTCGGCCGCCCATGTGCTGATGAGCGTGCGGCCGGACGGCCGCGCCATCAGCTTCTTCGGCGACCTGCATCCCTCCTACGCGGGCAACGTTGTGAAGGCGATGGCGAGCGCCAAGCAGGGCTATCCGGTGGTCAGCCGGATGCTGGCGCGGCAAGCGCCGTCCGCGGTCTCGCCGGGGGAGCTGGTCGCGCGGCTCGACGACGAGCTGCGCGCGAGCGTGCACGAGGTCAACCGCCTCACCCCGACCATCGTCGAGGTGGTGGTGCGGGCGCCGATGGCGGCGCGTGCCTTCCAGCCCGGGCAATTCTACCGGCTGCAGAACTACGAGACCTTGGCGCACACCGCCGACGGCACCCGGCTGGCCAAGGAGGGGCTGGCACTCACCGGCGCCTCGGTCGATCGCCGCAACGGTCTGCTCTCCACCATCGTGCTCGAGATGGGCGGCTCCTCCGACCTGTGCGCGCAGCTTTCGGCCGGCGAGCCGGTGGTGCTGATGGGCCCGACCGGACACCCGACCGAGACGCCGTCGGATGAAACCGTGCTGCTGATCGGCGGCGGGCTCGGCAACGCGGTGCTGTTCTCGATCGGGCAGGCGTTGCGCGCCAACGGCAGCCGGGTGGTCTACTTCGCCGGCTACAAGCGCGCGATCGACCGCTACAAGGTCGAGGAGATCGAGCGGGCGGGCGACGTCATCGTGTGGTGCTGCGACGCGGCGCCGGGCTTCCGCCCCGACCGGCCGCAGGACCGCGCCTTCGTCGGCAACATCGTGGAGGCGCTCGACGCCTACGGGTCGGGCGCGCTCGGCGACGCGCCGATCCCGCTCGGCGAGGTCGATCGCGTGATCGCGATCGGCTCCGACGGCATGATGGCGGCGGTGGCGCGCGCCCGGCAGGGCATTCTGGCGCAGCACTTGAAGCCAGGCCACAAGGCGATCGCCTCCATCAACTCGCCGATGCAGTGCATGATGAAGGAAATCTGCGCCCAGTGCCTGCAGGTGCAGCGCGATCCGGAGAGCGGCGTCGAGCGCGTGGTGTTCTCCTGCTTCAATCAGGACCAGGATCTCGACCACGTCGACTTCGACAACCTGCGCGCCCGGCTCGGCCAGAACGGCGTGCAGGAGAAGCTCACCCGGTTGTGGATCGACCGCTCGCTGCGGCAGCTCGGATTGCGGCAGCCGGCGGCGGAGTAGCGCCCGTCATCTTGCAGCCCGGATTTCGCTCCGCTCCATCCGGGCTACGACGTCAGCGCACGTTGGCCTGTGCCCACTCGTCAACGAGCCGCGCGATGTCGAGATTGTTCTTCTCGATCATCACCATGTGGCCGTTGCCGCGGATGCCCTTGTCCTGCAGCCGGATGTATTCGGTCTTGACGCCGGCCTGGTTGAGGTACTTGGCGGTGCAATGGTCGTAGACCTGATGGTAGGAGGCTTCCGCCGCCATGATCATCACCGGAATTTGCTTCAGGTTGATGAGCTGGCGCGCCGGCGCCTTCTGCATCCAGCAGACGAACAGTCCCGCGCCGTCCGGCTCGGCGTCGCGCACGACCGCGATCTCGCCCGGGTCCTTGACCGGCGGATCGTAGGTGATCGGGATATCGGTCGGGCCCCAGGCGCGCGCCTTGCCGGTGCCGATGATGGTGGCCTCGAACGGCGGGCCGGACGGCTCGATCGCGATGATGCCCTTGACCAGCGCCGGCCGCGCGTCCGCGATCAGCCATCCGAACGAGCCGGACTGTGAGTGCGTCAGCACGATCGCCGGTCCGATCTTGTCGAGCAGCGCGGCGCCGGCGTTCTGGTTGCGCCGCTGGGTCTCCTCGTTGGAGGTCAGCGTCTCGACCTGCGTGGCGTAGAACGCGTCGAAGATCGGGTCGCCCTTCTGCCCCTTGTTCGGCCCCTCGCCCGGCCATTGGGTGTGCAGCTTCGCCTGCGGCCACGTCCCCTTCACGGCGTTGGCGGTGAACTGGAACGCCTCCTGCTGCGCGGTGAACATGCGGGTGGGACCGTCACCCGGATGCCAGGCGGAGCGGCCGCGCGAGGGCTGATCGATCATGTAGACGACGTAGCCCTGCTCGACAAAGTACTCGGCCCAGCCCTTGCGCCCGTCCGGCGTGCCCATCCAGTTGGTCGCGGTCTGGCCGGCGCCATGGATCAGCACGAGCGGATAGGGCCGGCGCTGGTCCTTCGGCGCCACCACCTCGACGTAGATCTGGCCTTGCATGATCTCCTTGCCGGGCTCGCCGGTGTATTGGCCGCCGACATAGAAGTAGCCGCGCTGGCCGACCGCCGACTGGTCGACGGCGGGTACCGGCAGCTTCGGCGGGTCGGCCCAAAGCGGTGCCGGGGCGCACGCAAATATCGACAAGAGCGAGCCGCACAAGATGCGGGCATTGGTCATGGCGTCCTCCCTGCCGCTGCTGCGGGCGGCAATCGTTTTGTTGTCGTGAATTTGGGTGTCGAGCGTGGCGCTCGGGTCGCGGTCGTGTCAATAGAAGCAAACGAGTGTCAGGCTTGCGAAGGACTAAGGCCTCCGCGCGCCCATGCGTGCAAAGCCCTGCCCACTGCAAGTGGGCAGCATCGGCGGTGGGCCTCGGTCACGACGCGCAGCGGCTGCGCGCGATGTCGGCGGCCTTGGCGCCTTGCTTAGGGCGGGCATTTTCTTCCACACTCGGACAACGATGCGAGTGGGACGAGACGCTCTTGGTCACCAATGGAGCGTACGGATACCGCCGCAACACGAGGGAGGAGTGTCGTGATGAGATTTGCCTCGAGGTTCGCCACCGCATCGGCGCCCGCCGCCGCGGCCGCGTTCATCCTGCTGCTCGGCGCCGGCGGTTCGGCGCGCGCCGCCGAGCAATGGAATTTCTACATGCATCAGTCGGCGCCGAATTTCGCCACCTCGCGTGGCGCCAAGCTGCTCACCGAGGAGATCGACAAGGCGACCGCCGGCGAGCTCAAGGTCAGGCTCCATCTGTCCGGCACGCTGCAGATCAGCCCGAGCAACATCACCCAGGCCGTGGGGGAGAACGTCGTCCAGCTCGGCGACGACCTGTTCAATTCCGGCAACATCACGGTCGCCGGCATCCCGCGGCTGCCGATGCTGATCCAGTCCTATGAGGATTTCGCCAAGGCCGATGCGGTGCTCAAGCCCTATATCGACAAGGCGTTCGGCCAGAAGGGCTCGACCGTGCTGTCCTCGTACTCGTATCCGATGCAGGTGATCTGGGGGCGCAAGAAGCTCGAATCGCTCGACGACATCAAAGGCATGAAGCTGCGGGTCGCGCAGCCCGAGCAGGGCGAGTTCGTGCGCCGCTTCGGCGGCACCTCGATCACCATGAGCGCGCCCGAGGTTCCCGCCGCGCTCGACCGCGGCGTGGTCGAAGGCATCTTCACCGCCGGGGTCGGCGCCGTGCTGTGGAAGGACCTGCTCAAATACGGCTACCTGCTGGTCGTCAACGTCAACAACTCCTATTTCATCGCCAATACCGACGCCTACAAGAAGCTCTCTCCCGACCTGCAGGGCAAGCTGCGCAAGGTCGCCGAGGACACCGCGCGCTGGAACCAGGACACCATGAAGCGCGAGGAGGCGGAGTCGCAGCAGACCCTGTCTGCCGCCGGCTATACGCTGACCAAGGCGAAGCCGGAGGACGTCACTCGCGCCGTCAGTGCCGTGAAGCCTTATTGGGACGAGTGGGCGAAGACGCGCGGGCCGGACGTGGTCGATGCCTTGGCCAAGGTCCGCGCCGCACTCGACCGCTGACGCCGAGCCGGGGCCCGGCAATGATCCCCACCGAAGCGGGCGCGGTCGCGCAGGCGCCCAGCGAGCGCCGCCTGCGCGCGCTGCCGGAAGGCCCGGTCGAATGGACCTGCAAGCTCGCGAGCGAGGCGGCGCTCGTGGTGATGCTGGTCCTGGTCGCGGTCGACATCGTCACCCGTTGGGTCTTCAATTTCTCGTTCGAGGTGTCGGACGAGGTCGGCGGCTACATGCTGGTGGTGATCTGCTTCGTTAGTCTCTCCGCCTGCCACGTCAACGGCAGCTTTCATGAGGTCGAATTCGTCCAGGCCCGCCTGACCGCGCGCGGGCGCTCGATCTCCCAGCTGATCTTCGGGCTCCTGTCGTTGGCGGCCTGCGTGCTGCTGGCGTGGCAGTTCGCGCGCTTCGAGCTCTCCTCCTGGCGGTTCGGCGATATGGCGCCGACCTACCTGTCGACGCCCCTTTGGCTGCCGCGGCTGGCGATGGTGCTCGGCATGCTCGCGCTGGTGTTTTCGCTGTGCCGGACGCTGACCGCCGAGGCGAAACGGTTGCGGACGCTGGTGACGGCGGGCAGCGGCCGCGATGTCCCCTGAGCTCCAGCTCCTGATCGTGACCGCCTTGTTTCTCGGCCTGCTGATGGCCGGGATGGCGGTACCGTTCGCGATCACGGTCCCGGCGCTCGTCTATCTCGTCCTGCAGGGCGGGCTGCCGGCGCTCAACAGCCTCGGACTGGTGAGCTGGGGCAGCATGAACAGCTTCGTGCTCACGACCGTGCCGCTGTTCATGCTGATGGCGGAAATCCTGAGCCTGAGCGGCTTGAGCAACCGCATCTACGGCGGGCTCGAAAAGTTGGTCGCCCGCCTGCCCGGCGGCCTGTTGCAGACCAACATCGCCGGCTGCGCGATCTTCGCCTCGGTCAGCGGCTCGAGCATCGCGACCGCCGCGTCGATCGGCGGCGTGGCGCTGCCGCAGCTGATCGGTCGCAAATACAACCGCGCCCTGGCGGCCGGATCGCTGGCGGCCGGCGGCACGCTCGGCATCCTCATCCCGCCGAGCTTTCCGATGATCGTCTACGGAACCTTCACCGAGACCTCGGTCCCGAAGCTGTTCATCGCCGGGATCATTCCAGGCCTGATCATGACAGCGCTGTTCATGGTCTACATCGCCGCGCACGCCAAGATCGTGCCGTCGGTCGCGCCGCGGGAGGCGGGACCGCGCTCGGTCGGCGAGCTCGTCCGCGCCGTCGCCGAGGTCGTTCCATTCTTCGTGCTGATCGCCGCGACCTTGGGCGGCCTCTATTTCGGCGTCGTGACCACCACCGAGGCGGCGGTGATCGGGTGCGTGCTGTCGATTCTGCTCGGCGTTACGCTGGGCGAGCTCACGCTCTCACGCTTCATCCAGGCGATGCACAACACGATCTATTTCAGCGGCAACATCCTGTTCCTCATCCTTGCCGCCTACATCTTCTCGGTGGCGCTGAGCTTCGGCGGCGTCGGCGAGAAGGTCACCGGGTTCATCACCGGCCTTCAGCTCAGCAAGTTCGAGTTCTACATCGCGTTGCTGATCCTTTTCACCATCCTGGGCTGCCTGATCGAAAGCCTCGGCATGATCGTGATCACGGTGCCGCTGCTGTTTCCGGTGCTCAAGAGCTATGATATCGACCCGATCCTGTTCGGCGTCATCCTGGTGATCTTCATCGAGCTCGGCCAGATCTCGCCGCCGATCGGGATCAATCTGTTCGTGATCCAGAGCATCTGGGACGGCAAGCTGAGCGAGGTCATCATCGGCACGATTCCCTTCCACCTGATCATGTTCGTCGTGCTCGGCCTGGTGATCTTCTGGCCGGAGCTCGCCTTGTGGCTGCCGGCCCGCATGTCGAATTGAAACAGGAAGGCCATGCGACGCAGCTCGGACCGGATCCTGACGACCCATACCGGCAGCCTGCCGCGGCCGCGCGAGCTGACCCGGCTCTATGCGCTGCGCGCGCGTGGCGACTCGGTTGACGAGGCCGAGATCGCCCGCGCCGGCCGCGAGGCGGTGCGGACGATCGTCGGAAAGCAGCGGACAGCCGGGATCGACGTCGGCAACAACGGCGAGCAGCAGCGCGATTCGTTCTTTCTCTATCTCAAGGCCCGGCTGTCCGGCCTCGGCGGCAGTTGGGAGCGGCCGTCCCGCGCCGACGTCGACCGCTATCCGGAATTCAAGCGGATGTGGACCGAGCAGCACGCCAGCAAGATCCAGGTCTCGGCGCTCGGCGGGCTGCCGAAGGCGGTCGGCGAGGTTCGCTATCTCGACGATCGCGCGATCAACGACGAGTGCCGCCATTTCAAGGCCGTGCTCGACGAGCAGCCCGACGCCTTCGTCGAGCCGTTCATGAGCGCGCCGTCGCCCGGCATTCTCGCCATGGCGGTCAAGAACGAGCATTACGACACGCTCGGGGCTTATCTGGCGGCGCTCGGCAAGGCGCTGCAGGTCGAGTACGAGGCGATCGTGCAGCATGGATTTCTGCTGCAGATCGACGCGCCCGACCTCGCGCTCGAGCGCCACATCACCTACAAGGACCAGCCGGTCGCCGCGTTCGTCGGCTTCGTCGAGCAGGTGGTCGCGACCATTAACCGAGCGCTGACGAACGTGCCGCGCGACCGCGCCCGCCTGCACGTGTGCTGGGGGAATTCCGAATCGCCGCACGACAGCGATGTGCCTCTCGAGGACATTCTGCCGACCCTGCAGCAAGCCAAGGTCGGAGGCTTCGTGCTGCCGTTCGCCAACCCGCGCCACGCGCATGAGTTCCGCTGCTTCGAGACATTCCCGCTCGCCGCCGACCAGGTCCTGGTCGCCGGCGTGATCGACAGCCTGACCAATTTCGTCGAGCATCCGGAAGTGGTGGCGGACCGCATCGAGCGCGTCGCCGCTGTGATCGGCGAGCCGTCGCGCGTCCTTGCCGGCACCGATTGCGGCTTCGACACGTCGGCCGGATGGGGGCGCGTCGCCGAGGATGTGGTGTGGGCGAAGCTCGCAAGCCTGCGCGACGGCGCCCGCCTGGCGTCAAAGCGGTTGTTCCGGTAGGCGCCCGGTCCCCGGCGCCGTTCGCGTTCGCCTAATCGGACTTGCGCCGGCGCGTGCGACACCTCATTTGAACGGCGTGCCGAATGTTGCTATTGGAACGCCACATGGCACGCATTCTCGAATTCACGCTCAACGGCCGCCGCCGCGTCGATGCGGTGCCGGATAATCTGTTGCTGCTGGACTATTTGCGGGAAGTCGTCGGTCTCACTGGCACAAAAACGGGCTGCGACGGCGGCGAATGCGGCGCCTGCACGGTGCTGGTTGATGATCGGCCGCGGCTGTCTTGCCTGACGCTCGCGAGCGGCGTCAACGGTCAGCGCGTCGATACCGTCGAGGCGCTCGGCACCGACGGCCGGCTTTCGGCGGTGCAGCGCGGGTTCCACGAAAAGCTCGGCTCGCAATGCGGCTACTGCACGCCGGGATTCATCATGGCGTCGGCCGGCCTGTTGCGGCGCAATCCGCGCCCGAGCGATGACGAGATCCGCGAGGCGCTCGGCAGCAATATCTGCCGCTGCACCGGCTACGTGAAGATCGTCGAGGCGGTGAAATACGCCGCCGAGCTCAACGCCGCCGGAGTGGCGCCGTGAATGAGGCTTGTCCCGGATGCGGCGCAGCACGTAGCGCAGCGCAGAAGTCCACGCAGTCTGCTCGAGCACCAATGCGCTGCGCGCAGTGGTGCGCCGCTGATCCGGGATCGTCACAGACTGAAACGGTCGTGGCATGAACGAGATCGTTCCCACTCGCACCATCGGCACCTACGTGCCGATGGTCGACGGGCCCGAGAAAGTATCGGGCCGCGCGAAATACACCGCCGATCTCGTTGCCCCGGACATGCTGGCCGGGCGCATCTACCGCAGCCCCTATTCGCACGCCGAGATTCTGCAAGTCGATATCGCGGAGGCTTTGCGCCTGCCCGGCGTCAAGGCGATCGTCACCGGCGTCGATTGCGACAAGACCTTCGGCGTGTTGCCGATCGCGCGCAGCGAGCATCCGCTGGCGCGTGACAAGGTGCGCTATCGTGGCGAGCCCGTGGCGGCGGTCGCTGCCGTCGACGACGCCACCGCCAAGAAGGCGCTCGGGCTGATCAAGCTCAAGGTGCGCGAGCTGCCGGCCTATTACACCGCCCGCGACGCGATGGCGCCGGGCGCCGTCACCCTCCACGAGCGCAAGCCGAACAACATCGAGCGCGACGTGTTGTTCGAGCTCGGCAGCGTCGAGCAGGGATTCGGCGAGGCCGAGCTGGTGCGCGAGTGCACCTACAACTGCGCCGAGGTCTGCCAGAACCAGATGGAGATGCACGCCGCGGTCGCCG
>JBEVIH010000277.1:0-10803 GCA_040510815.1 Xanthobacteraceae bacterium
TCTCGGTCACCACCGCGAAGGCGATCATGGAGCCGAGCTCGAGCCCGATCACGGTGACGACCGGGATCAGGATCACCTTGAGCACGTGCACGCCGATGATCCGCACCGGCCGCAGGCCCTTGGCGCGCGCGAAGCGCACGAAGTCCTGCAGCAGCGCCTCGCGGGTGCCCGCATAGGCCAGGCGTATCACCAGCGACGCCTTGTAGATCGCGAGCGTCAGCGCCGGCAGGATCAGGTGGCGCAGGCCGTCCAGGGTCAGGAACGACCATTCGATGCCGAAGAGGCGGCGGGTCTCACCGCGCCCGCCCGCGGGCAGGATCTGGAACTCGACCGCAAACAGCAGGATCAGCATCAGCCCGAGCCAGAAATTCGGCAGCGAGAAGCCGATGATCGATCCGGTCATGATGCCGCGCCCGAGCAGCGATCGCGGCGCCAGCCCGGCGATCAGCCCGAGCGGGATGCCGATGCCGACCGCCAGGAACAGCGCCACGACGGCGAGCTCCAAGGTCGCCGGCATGCGGCTCACGATCAGGTCGACCGCCGGCACGCCGTGCACGAACGAGCGGCCGAGATCGCCGGTGAGCGCCGCCTTGACGAACAGCCAGAACTGCACCCACATCGGCTGGTCGAGGCCGAGCCGCTCGATCGCCCGCTCGCGCTCGATCTGATCGGCGTCGGGGCTGATCAGGATGTCGATCGGATTGCCGAGCGCATAGACGCCGACGAACACCAGCGACGCCATCACGACGACCACGAGCAGGCTCTGGCCGAGACGGCGGAACAGGAATGCCAGCATGGCGGCCCTCGGACTAATCCCCGGTCGGTGACACTATACGCCGTCGTCCCCACGAAAGCGGGGACCCGGTATTCCTGTGGCCGACGCGTGCGGCACGATGGGTCCCCGTTTTCGCGGGGACGACAGCACGGCTGGTATCACTGCGCCCGCTTGACCAGCGTGGCCTGGGTGGCCTGGTCGAGCCGCGGCACGTAGGCGAGATCCTTGCGGAACGCCCAGGTCGTCATCTCGAAGTGCAGCGGCAGCGCGCCGTAGTCCGCCATGGCGGTGCGGCTTGCTTCGGCGAGCAGCGCCGCCCGCTTGCCGTCGTCGACGGTCGCGAGCGCCTGCTCGAGCAGCGCGTCCACCTTCGGGTTGGAATAGCCGCCGGCGTTGCTGGGGCCCATGCCTTTGTCGCGGTTGGGGGTCGCGATCAGCGCCTTCAGCGGCGAGGCCATCTCGCCGGTGTCGGAGCCCCAGCCGGCGAGCCAGATGCCGAAATCGCGCTTGTTGCGGCGTGGGAAGAACTGGCTCTGGGTCATAGCGTCGAGCGAGACCTTGAGCCCCGCCCGCGTGAGCATCTGCGCCACCGCCTGGGCGATCATCGCGTCGTTGACGTAGCGGTCGTTGGGCGTCGCCAGCACCAGCGAGAAGCCGTTCGGGTAGCCGGCTTCGGCGAGGAGCTTCTTGGCGCCGTCGAGATCGGGCTTGGACGCCTTCATGTCCTTGTTGGCGCCGAACAGCACCGGCGGCAGCAGCTCGCCGGCCGCCACCGCCACGCCGCCCATGATGCGCGCCACGATGGCGTCGCGGTCGATCGCCTTGGAGATCGCCTCGCGCACGCGCTTGTCGCGGAACGGGTTCTTGCCGCCGGTGTCGGCCACGCCCGGCACCGGCTCGTCGAGATAATCGAAATGCAGATAGATGACGCGGTTGGAGAGGCCCTCGACCACCTTGAACGCCGCGTTCGACTTGACCCGCGGCAAATCCTGGATCGGCACGTTCTCGATCAGGTCGACGTCGCCGGCGAGCAGCGCGGCGACGCGCGGGCCGGCGCTGGTGATCGGCCGGAAGACGGCGCGCTGCCAGACCGGCTTCTCGCCCCAGAAGCCCTCGTTGCGCTCCAGGATGATGCGGTCGCCCTTGGTGTAGCGGACGAGCTTGAACGGGCCGGTGCCGATCGCCGCCTCGCCCGAGTTGAACGCCTCGGTCTTGGGATAGGTGCCGACGCCCTTGCAGGCCTGGCGGTCGAAGGTGACCGCGCCGGCGCGGTTCGCCTTGGCCGACAGGATGGCGATGGTCGACATCTCGTTCGGCAGCAGCGGATGCGCCTGGGCCGTGGTCACCAAGAGCGTGAGCGGATCGGGCGCGGTCATGCCGGTGATGGCGCGCACGTTGATCGCCAGCGAGGAGGGCGAATTCTCGATCTGCGGCACGCGGCAGAACGAGTAGATCACGTCATTGGCGGTGAAGTCGGAGCCGTCGGTGAACTTCACCCCCGGCCGCAGCTTGAATTCCCAGGTGGTGTCATTCACCGTCTTCCACGAGACCGCCAGCCGCGGCTTGATCTGCTGCCGCTCGTCCTGGTCCAGCAGCGTGTCGAAGATGTGCCGCATCATCGAGTTGTTGGGCGTCAGATTGTGGAAGTGCGGATCGATCGCGGAGGGTTCCGCCGAGAGGCCGATCTTGAGCTCCTGGGCGCCGGCTGCGGCGATCCATCCGCTCGACAGCGCCACGGCGAAGAATCGCGTCAATCTGGCCATGCTCGAGCTCCTCCGATCGCGCCGGCCCGCCTCGGCGCGGCCCGGCCGCCAATCTGAGACCGGCCTGAGCGCCGATGCAAGCCTCGTTCTGATCCGTTGGATTCGGTATGGTGGGGCATGAGCCGCCTGCCCGCGACCACCGAGATTCTCGAAGCCCTGGTGGGCTTCGACAGCACCAGCCGCAACTCCAATCTGGCGATCGTGGGGTGGATCGAAGCCTATCTCGACCGGCTCGGTGTGACGCATGAGCGCATCCCCGATAAGTCCGGCGCCAAGGCCAACCTGTGGGCGACGATCGGGCCCACCGGCCGGCCGGGCTATATCCTGTCGGGGCATACCGACGTGGTTCCGGTCGACGGCCAGACTTGGTCGAACGACCCGTTCCGCCTCACCGCGCGCGGCGGCCGCCTGCACGGCCGCGGCGCAACCGACATGAAGGGCTATCTCGCCTGCTGCCTGGCGGCGGTGCCGGAGATGGTCGCGGGCCCTCTCGCCACGCCGATCCACCTGTCGTTTTCCCACGACGAGGAGATCGGCTGCGTCGGCGTGCGGACCCTGATCGCGCATCTCGGCGCCGCCGGCATCAAGCCCGCGGCCTGCTTCGTCGGCGAGCCGACCTCGATGAACGTGGTCGTCGGCCACAAGGGCAAGCGCTCGTTCCGGGTCGAGGTGCGCGGGCGCACCTGCCACTCCTCGCTCGCCCCGGAGGGCGTCAACGCGGTCGAGTACGCGGCGCGGCTGATCGTGAAGATCCGCGAGATGGCCGACCGGCTGGCGCGCGAGGGCGCCCGCGATCCGCTCTACGACGTGCCCTATACGACGATCCACACCGGCGTGGTCGCGGGCGGCACCGCGCTCAACATCGTGCCCGACGCCTGCAGCTTCCAGTTCGAGTTCCGGCCGATCGCCGCCGACGATCTCGATGCGCTGACCGGCGAGGTGAAGGCCTATGCGCGCGAGCGGCTCGAGCCGGAGATGAAGCGGGTAGCGCCGGAGGCGGGGTTCACCTTCGAGGTGATGTCGGGCTTTCCGGGGCTCGACACGGCACCCGCGGCCGACGCGGTCGCGTTGGCCAAGACGCTCGCCGGGCGCAGCGCGCACAGCAAGGTCGCCTACGGCACCGAGGGCGGGCTGTTCGCGCAGGCCGGCATTCCGACCGTGGTGATCGGCCCCGGCTCGATCGAGCAGGCACACAAGGCCGACGAGTTCATCGCGGCGAGCGAGCTCGAGGCCTGCGGCGCGTTTCTCGACCGGCTGATCGCGCATTGCCGGGGGTGACGCGCGCAGGCCGAACCTACTCCTTCACCGCCCCGGTCATTGCCGACACATAGTGCTCGACGAAGAAGGCGTAGAGCACGACCAGCGGCAGCGAGCCGACCAGCGCGCCCGCCATCAGCGAGCCCCAGCGGTAGATGTCGCCGTCGACGAACTCGTTGACGATCGCCACCGGCACGGTCTTGTACTGGGTCGAGGAGATAAAGGTGAGCGCGTAGATGAACTCGTTCCAGCACAGCGTGAAGCAGAAGATGAAGGCGGAGATCATGCCGGGCACCGCCAGCGGCAGGATGATCTTGGTGAGGATCTGCCAGCGACTCGCTCCGTCGATCAGCGCGCATTCCTCGAGCTCGAACGGGATGGTCTTGAAGTAGCCCATCAGCAGCCAGGTCGAGAACGGAATCAGGATCGTGGGATAGACCAGGATCAGCGCGAACGGCGTGTCGAACAGACCGTAGTTGAACACGACGGTCGAGAGCGGGATGAACAGGATCGACGGCGGCACCAGATAGGCGAGGAAGATCGAGACGCCGACCCACTGCGCGCCGCGGTAGCGCAGGCGCACGATCGCATAGGCGGCGAGCACGCTGGCGACGATCGACAGGATGGTGGCGGCGACCGCCACCATCATCGTGTTCCACAGCCAGAGCGGATAGTAGGTCTCGAACAGGAGCTTGTAGATATGCTTGAACGTCGGCGTCCAGGTCCAGAACGGATTGAAGCGCTCGAGGTCGAGCAATTGCTCGTCCGGTTTGATGGCGGTCAGCGCCATCCAATAGAACGGGAACAAGAGCACGATGAGGATGACCGACAGCGGCAGATAGAGGGTGACCAGCCGGCGCGGCAGCGTCTCCAGGTAGCCCATGCCCTCGGTGTGATCGGCAAGAGCCGAGGTCCCGTGCAGCACGGCCTTTGGGTCGGCAACCTTGGGAATGAGCGTGTCAGTCATTGCTCTCCCCCTGCTGCCATTTTCGGCACCGCGCGCGGGGCTTGCCCCGTTCGCGGCACGAGAGCAGTTTCAACAATACTGGAATCGCCGATGTAGCCGTGCACGTGCCACGGGCTCCTACCCTCCCCTGGAGGGGGAGGGTCGCCCGCCGAAGCAAGCGAAGCGTAGCGAAGGCGGGCGGGGTGGGGTGAGAGCGAAACTTCAACGTGCTTGCGTTCACCCCACCCCGCCTCGCTGCGCTCGGCGACCCTCCCCCTCCAGGGGAGGGTGGCCGAGTTCGCGGCGCCGCCGGTGAATCGTGGCACTCTCCGTTTCCACAGCAATGATGAAAACGCTCTAAAAGAGTGCAATGCCGCATAACGTCAGTCATTGCTCTCCCCCTGCTGCCATTTGCGGCGTTGCAATCCGAACCAGGAGATCAGGATCGCCGCCAGCAGGAACGGGATCATCGCGGTGGCGATGGCCGAGCCCTCGCCCAGATAGCCGCCGCCGATGGCGCGCTGGTAGCCGAGCGTGGCCATCAGGTGGGTGGCGTTGGCGGGGCCGCCGCGGGTGAGCACCCAGATCAGCTGGAAGTCGGTGAAGGTGAACAGCACCGAGAACGTCATCACCACGGCGATGATCGGGGTCAGCAGCGGGTAGGTGATGTAGCGGAACATCTGCCAGCGGCTGGCGCCGTCGATGGTCGCCGCCTCGTAGAGCGAGGGCGGCACGGTCTGCAGGCCGGCGAGCAGGGTGATGGCGATGAACGGCACGCCGCGCCAGATATTGGCGAAGATCACCGACCAGCGCGCGTTCCAGGTGTCGCCCAGGAAGTCGATATTGGTGGCGATCAGCCCGATCTTGCGCAGCGACCAGGACACGATCGAGAACTGGCCGTCGAAGATCCACCAGAAGGCGATGGCCGACAGCACCGTCGGCACGATGAACGGGATCAGCACGATCGCCCGGATGATCGCCTTGAACGGCATGTGCTGGTTGAGCAGGATTGCCAGATAGAGCCCGATGGCGAACTTGAACACGCTGGCGACGCCGGTATAGAGCAGCGTGTTGAAGACCGAGAGCCAGAAAACCGAATCGTCCCACAGCCACTCGTAGTTCTCGAGGCCGATGAAGTTGCCGCTACGGCCGATGCGGGCATCGGTGAACGAGAGCCAGATGCCGAGCCCGAGCGGATAGGCGAGAAAGAGCAGCAGGAACGCCGCCGCCGGCAGCATGAACCACAGTCCGAGCCAGCCGCGGTTGACCTTGAGCCGGTTCCACGGCGTGACGTCGCGGATCGGCGCCCGGGCCAGCGGCTGCTTGAGAGTTACATCGGCCATCTAAACACGTTCAACAGACTAGGACCTCGATAGCGGCCGCCGCGCGTGCCGCGAGCGCCACCTCCCCCTGAACGGCAAGGCAATTCGCATACGGGCTGTCGTCCCGGCCAAGCGAGCCCGGCCCCGCCGGGCTCGCGAGGAAAGCGCGTTCACGCGCGTCTTTCGACGCGCTATGCCGGGACCCAGTAACCCCAGGCCGACGTGAATCATCGAACCGCTACGGCGTACTGGATTCCGGCTCTCGCTCCCCGGGCAAAGCCCGGGTCGCTCGGCCGGAATGACAGCCGAGGATGCTTTGACATGATCGAGCTCTTGGTCACGGGCGGCCATACGCGATTGCCCTGCCTTACAGGAGGAGGGAGCACACCGAGCTCGCGGCACGGTCGTCGCAAAGCCACAACGGGCGGCATCGATCAGCGATAGAGCCGCGTCGCCTGCCGCTCGGCGATCTTGATGGCGCCCTTGGCGTCCTCGCGGCCGGTGCAGACATTGGCGAACATGTCGAGGACGATGAAGTCGGCGAGCGCCGCCGCCGCCCTCTCGCCGACCGATCCCAGCCCGCCCGCGGTCAGCGTGCGCTTGGCCGCCTCACCAAAGATCGTGTGCTTGGGATCGGACGTCCAGACCGGGTTCTTGTCATACGCATTGAGAGGGTGCGTCAGATATCCGACCGATGCCTCCAGCCACTTGTTGTATTGATCCGCCTCCAGCAGGAAGGCGATCAGCGCCTTGCAGGCCTGCGGATATTTGGTGTGAGTCATCGCCAGGATCGGGAAGCAGACGTGGAATTCGGTCGGCTTGCCGACCGGTCCGACCGGCCACAAGGCGTGGTCCATGTCCTCGGCGATCTCCTTCTTGGTGGCGTCGCGCTTGGCGGCGGCGTAGATCGAGATGCCGTTGTTGGTCCAGGAAACCTCGCCGGCCAGGAACGCCTTGTTGTTGAAGGCGTCGTTCCACGCGGCGGTGCCCGGGATCATGTTCTCGTAGAGCTGCTTGGCGTAGTTGAGCGCCTTCTCGGTCTCCGGCGAGTTGAGGATGACCTTGTCCTTGGCGTCGACGAGATTGC
The DNA here is from genome assembly GCA_040510815.1 of Xanthobacteraceae bacterium. GTDB lineage: Bacteria > Pseudomonadota > Alphaproteobacteria > Rhizobiales > Xanthobacteraceae > VAZQ01. The sequence continues at coordinate 7,151 of JBEVIH010000277.1, forward strand.
CGCCGAACGCCCACAGGCACCAATGCACCCAGGTGTTTCCATCGCCGGTGGCGTGCCCGAGCGCCATGCCGCCTGGTGTATTGTTCTTCTTCGTCGCCTTCGCGAACTCCAGGAACTCATCGGTGGTGGCGGGGAACTTGGAGAAGCCCGCTTTCTTCAGCGCCGAGATGCGGTAATTGAGCATAGTGCCGCCGAAGCAGATCGGGATGTCGATCCATTTGTTGCCGCTCTTGCCGTATGTCTCGGCAGTCGGGACCCAGCCGCCGTACTTCTTGCCGAGATAGTTGGCGACGTCGGTCACATCGATGCACTTCTGCGGGAACAGATGCGGCAGCGAGAACAGGCCCCAGAACAGGTCCGGCCCCGAGCCGGTGTTGGCCGCCACCGAGGCCTTCGGCGGAATATCCTCGAACGATTCGCGCGTGATATTGACCTTGACGCCGGTCGCCTTGGTGAAGGCGTCTAGCAGGGCGACGAAGGAATCGTCCTCCGACTGCACGAAGTACTTCCAGCGCAGCAGCGAAAGCTGCGCCCTTTGCTCCGGCTTCCAGGGCGCGGCCTGGGCCCAGGCCTTCGCCCATTCGGTGAGGCCCGAGCCGGCGAGCGCGCCGGTCGCGGCCAAAGCGGTGCCGCCCTGCACGAGGGTGCGGCGAGTCAACTTGGTCATGGCTGCTTCCTCCCTGTCATGGCTACAGACGTTTTCCGGTCGGCTCGTCGAACAGATGCACGAACCGCGGATCGGGCTTGAGCCGGATCTTGTCGCCCGGCTTGAATTGATGGCGTTCGCGAAACACCGCGATGACGTCCTCGCCGCCCAGGCGCGCGACCACCTGGATCTCCGATCCGGTCGGTTCGACCACCTGGATCTCGGTCTCGGCGCCGTCGTCGGCGATCGCGAAATGCTCGGGCCGCACGCCGTAGATGGCGAGACGGCCGTCGGCAGCGGCGGGCGCGGCCGCGAGCGGCAGGCGGACGCCGCCCGGCCCGTCGAATCCGGCCTGGCCGTTGTGACGGATCGTGCCTTTGAGGAAATTCATTGCCGGCGAGCCGATGAAGCCGGCGACGAACAGGTTGTCCGGCCGGTCGTAGAGCTCGAGCGGCGCGCCGATCTGCTCGACCAGGCCGTCGTGCATCACCACGATCTTGTCGGCCATGGTCATGGCCTCGATCTGGTCGTGGGTGACGTAGACGGTCGTGGTCTCGAGCCGCTGGTGCAGCTCCTTGATCTCGGTGCGCATGGCGACGCGGAGCTTGGCGTCGAGGTTCGACAGCGGCTCGTCGAACAGGAACACCTGCGGGTCGCGCACGATGGCGCGCCCCATGGCGACGCGCTGGCGCTGGCCGCCGGAAAGCTGGCGCGGATAGCGCGCCAGCAGCGGCGAGAGCCCGAGGATGCCGGCGGCGCGCTCGACGCGGGTGTCGATCTCGGTCCTCGGCGCGCCGCGCAGCTTGAGCGAGAAGCCCATATTGGCGGCGACCGTCATGTGCGGATAAAGCGCGTAGTTCTGGAACACCATGGCGACGTCGCGTTCCTTCGGCGGCAGGTTGTTGACCACGCGCTCGCCGATGCGGATCTCGCCCGCGGTGATGTTCTCGAGGCCGGCGATCATCCGCAGCAGGGTCGACTTGCCGCAGCCCGAGGGCCCCACCAGCACGACGAACTCGCCGTCGCCGATCGCCACGCTGACGCCATGGATCACCTCCGTGGCGCCGAAGGCTTTTCGCACGTCGCGGATCGCGACCGATGCCATGCGGGCTCCTCCCGGCGCACGTCGCCCCCAACGCCACCGCCTGGCGCTCCAAGGAAACCTTGGAGCGCCGACGATGTCGAGCCGAGCCGGATGGTGGACTACACCAGCCGGACGTTCTTCAGCGGCAGGCTGCGCACCGGCTTGCCGGTCGCCGCATGGATGGCGTTGAGCACCGCGGGCGCCACCACGCAGATCGTCGGCTCGCCGACGCCGCCCCAGAAGTCATAGGACGGCACGATCACGGTCTCGACCTTGGGCATCTCGGCGAGGCGCATGATCTCGTAGGTGTCGAAGTTCAAGTCGACCATGCGGCCGTCCTTGACCTTGCACTCGCCGTAGAGCGTGGCGCTCAGCCCATAGGCGACCGAGCCTTCGACCTGGGCGGCGATCTGGTCGGGATTGACCGCGTGGCCGCAATCGAGCGCCAGCACCATGCGATGCACCTTGACCTTGCCCTCGGGGCTGACCGAGACCTCGGCGACGGCGGCCGAGTAGCTGCCGTAGCCCATGAACTGGGCGATGCCGCGATGCACGCCGGGAGGCAGCGGCTTGCCCCAATCGCCCTTCTCGGCCGCGGCGTTGAGCACGGCGAGATGCTTGGGATGCTTGCTCATGAGGGAGCGGCGGAACTCGAGCGAATCCTTGCCGGCCGCGCGCGCCACCTCCTCGATGAAGCACTCCATGTAAACGCCGTTCTGGTTGGTGTTGACGCCGCGCCAGGGGCCGACCGGGACGTGAGAGTTGCGCATCACGTATTCGATCAGCAGGTTCGGCACGGTGTAGCCGAGCTGCGCGTCGTTCGGCTCCTCCCACCAGCCTTGCATCTGTCGGCGGTCCTTGCCGCCGACGATGCCGGTCGGGTTCGACCAGGCATTGATCGACTGGCCCGACGAGCGCACGTGCAAGCCGACGAGCTCGCCCTTCTCATCGAGGCCGGCGGACATCCGGCACACCGAGATCGGCCGATAGAAATCGTGCGCCTGGTCTTCCTCGCGACTCCAGATCAGCTTGACCGGCGTGCCCGGAAATTCCTTGGCGATCACGACCGCCTGACGCAGATAGTCATGACCGCCTGCGCGACGGCCGAAGCCGCCGCCGAGATCGTGCCGGTGTACCTCGCATTTCGGGAGCGGAGTGCCGGACTCTTCCGCAAGCGCTGCAAGTGCCGCTTCGAGATTCTGCGTCGCCACCCAAGCCTCGGCCTTGTCGGGTTCGATCTTCACGGTCGCGTTCATCGTCTCCATGCAGGCATGGGAGAGGAATGGCGTGGAGTAGGTCGCCTCGACCTTCTTCGCCGCGCCCGCAATCGCGGCGAGCGCGTCACCGTTCCGGCGCTCGCCGTTGTTCTCGGTGACGGTCAGACCGGCTTTCAGGTGCTCGGCGATGGTCGCGTTGGAGACCTTGGCGTTGTCGACCTCGCTCCAGGTGATGGGCAGAGCCTCGAGCGCGGTCTTGGCGTGCCACCAGGTGTCGGCGACGACCGCGACCGCGGTGTCCTTCACCTTCACGACCTTCTTCACACCGGGCATCTTGGCGATCTTCGCCTCGTCGATGCTCACCACCTTGGAGCCGAACACCGGCGCATCCTTGATGGCGGCGTTGAGCATGCCGGGCAGCTTCACGTCGATGGCGTAAACCTTCGCGCCGTTGAGCTTGTCGGCCGTGTCGAGCCGCTTCAGCGGCTTGCCGGCGATCTTCCAGTCCTTCGGGTCCTTGAGCTTGATGTCTTTCGGATCGGGTGGCGTGACTTTCGCGGCGGCGGCTGCGAGCTTGCCGTAGCCGATGGTGCGTTTCGAGGCCGCGTGCGCGACCACGCCGTCCGACACGGTCAACTCGGCGACCGGCACCTTCCACTGATGGGCCGCGGCCTGCAGCAGCATGATGCGCGCGGCGGCGCCGGCG
>JBEVIH010000278.1:0-9939 GCA_040510815.1 Xanthobacteraceae bacterium
CGGGCCGAACACGAAGCGGTCGACGCGGGCGCGCGCCTGCGGCACCGCGCCATCGGCGAGCGCCTGGTCGAGCCGCGCCTTGACCCGCTCGCGCGCCGCGACATCCTTGGTGACGATGACGATCTGCGCGAAGTTCGGATTCGGCAGCACCGGATTGAGCCCGAGCCAGAAACGCGGCGAACCCTGGCCCACATAGCTGGTATAGGTGACGATGTCGGGGTCGCCGACGAGCAGGCGCTCGGCCTGCCTGGCGGTGGCGTCGGTGACGCCGATCGCGGTGCCTTCCGGCAGCCGCATCTCGAAGAACAGCTCGGAGCGCGTCGAGGTCGGGAAGAACTGCTGCTGCACCAGGCCGAACGCTCCGACCGCGGTGACGAACATCAGCACGGTGGCGGCGACGACGCTCTTGCGCCATTGCAGGCAGAATTCGATGAGCCGCCGCAGCACGCCGTAGATTCGGGTGTCATAGACCGCGTCCGGATCATGCCGCGCACGCTCCTTGGCCAGATCCGGCAGCAGCTTGAGCCCGAGATAGGGGGTGAACAGCACGGCGACGATCCAGGAGGCGATCAGCGCCAGGCCGACCACCCAGAAGATGCCGCCCGCGTATTCGCCGGCGCTCGACTTGGCGAAGCCGACCGGCAGAAAGCCGGCGGCGGTCACCAGCGTCCCGGTCAGCATCGGGAATGCGGTCGAGGTCCAGGCGAAGGTGGCGGCGCGGGCGCGATCCCAGCCCTGCTCCATCTTCACCACCATCATCTCGATGGCGATGATGGCGTCGTCGACCAGGAGCCCAAGCGCGATGATCAGCGCGCCCAGCGTGATGCGGTGCAAGTCCATTCCGGCCGCGTACATGACCAGGAACACCATCGCCAGCACCAGCGGCACCGACAGCGCCACCACGATGCCGGTGCGCCAGCCGAGCGACAGGAAGCTCACGACCAGCACGATCAGGAGCGCCTCGACGAAGGTCTGGAAGAATTCCGAGACCGACTCGTCGACGATGTGGGGCTGGTCGGCGACCTGGGTGATCTCGATGCCGACCGGCAGCTCGGCGGTGATCGCGCGCATCGCCCGCTTCAGGTTGCCGCCCAGCGTGATGATGTTGGCGCCGTCCGCCATGGAGACGCCGAGCCCGAGCGCGGGCTTGCCGCCCTCGCGGATGATGAAGCTCGCCGGATCCTCGTAGCCGCGCTTGACGGTGGCGATGTCGCCGAGCCGGAAGATCTGGCCGCCGGCCTGCACCGGCACCGCGGCGATCGCATCGACGCCGGAGAACGCGCCGGTCACCCGCAGGTTGATGCGATCCGCCGAGGTGTCGACCGACCCGCCGGAGACGACGGTGTTCTGCTTGGCGACGCTGTCGAAGATCTGCTGCGGGGTGAGCCCGAGGGTGGCGAGCTTGGCGTGGCTGAACTCGATGAAGATCTTCTGCGGCCGCTCGCCGATGATGTCGACCTTGTTGACGTCGGGCACCCGCAGCAGGCGCTGGCGGATGTCCTCGGCGCGCGCCTTGAGGTCGGCCAATGTGAGCCCGTCGGCGCTGAGCATGTAGAGCGCCGAATAGACGTCGCCGTACTCGTCGTTGAAGTTCGGGCCGGTGATGCCGGCCGGCAGGTCGCCGCGGATGTCGCCGACCTTCTTGCGCACCTGGTACCAGAGGTCCTTGACCTTGCCGGGCGGGGTCTTGTCGATGAGCTGCACGCGGATGAAGGACACGCCGGGCTGCGAGTAGCTCTCGACCCGGTCGAGATAGGGCAGCTCCTGCAGCTTCTTCTCGATCTTATCGGCGACCTGCGACTGCATCTCGCCGGCGGTGGCGCCCGGCCAGGCGACGTGCACCACCATGACCTTGATGGTGAAGGACGGATCCTCGGCGCGGCCGAGATTGAGGTAGGAGTAGGCGCCGGCGGCGGCCAGCAGCAGGATCATGAACAGCACCAGCGGCCGGTGCGTGATCGACCATTCGGACAGATTGAAGCGCTTCATGACCCCGCTCCGTGATTGCGATTAGTTGGTTTCGACGGCGCGGACCTTGAGGCCCGCTTCGAGCTTCTGCACGCCCAGCGTGACGACCTGGTCGCCATCGCTGATGCCCGAGGTGACCAGCGCGACGTTCTCGCTGAACGAGGCGACCGTCACCGGGCGCAGCACCAGCGCGCCGGTCCGGTCGATGGCGTAGACCGACGGGCCGCTGCCGCGGTTGAGGATGGCGGAGAGCGGCAGCCGCACCACCCGGCCGTCGGCCAGCCGCGACAGCCGCACCGTCGCGGTCATGCCGAAGGCGACGCTGTCGTCCGTGTCCGCGATGGTGAAGCGCGCCGCATAGGTGCGGGTCATGGCGTCGGCCTGCGGCGAGAGCTCGCGCAGCCTCGCATCGAAGCTGCGGCCGCGCTCCGACCACAGCTCGACCGTGGCGGTGGCCTTGCGCGCCTCGCCGAGCCAAGTCTCCGGCAGCGCCACCACCGCTTCCTTCTCCCCCTGGTGGGCGAGCCGCGCCACCGCCTGCCCGATGGCGACCACCTGGCCGGCCTCGGCCAAGGTCGCGGTGATCACGCCGTCGGCGTCCGCCTTGAGGTCGGCATAGCCGAGCGCATTGCGGGCGAGGTCGAGCGCGCGCTTGGCGCGCTGGAGCCGCCCTTCGGCCTCGTCGTTCGCCGCCTTCTTGCGGTCGAAGTCGGCGATCGAGGCGAAGCCCTTGCCCTTGAGCGTGGTGTAGCGCTCCAGGTCGGCCGCCGCCTGGACGAGATTGGAGGTCGCGGCGGCAAGCTCGGCCTCGGTACTCTCGACTTGCAGCGCGAGGTCTTGCGGATCGAGCCGGGCGACGACGTCGCCGGCGCGCACCCGGTCGCCGACATTGACCACGCGGGTGACGATCTTGCCGGCGACGCGGAAGCCGAGATCGGTCTCGTAGCGCGCCCGCACCACGCCGACGAATTCACGGGTGCTGGCGTTCCCCTCGAAGGCAACGCGCTGCACCTGCACCGGGCGCTCGGAGCGCGGCGCCGGCGCGGTATTGGCCTGGCAGCCGGCGAGCAGGACGGCGCCGATCACCGGGACGATGAGCTTGGGCCAGGGGCTTCGGGTCTGGTTCGGGCGGGACATGGGTCACTCCTTCGATCGCGAAAAAGTGATGACGACTGACGAAATCGTTCGATCGTCACACTTTAGGCATGGCAATGGCGTGGTGGGGACAGACATGGTGATCAGGTCCGGGGGGTGATGGCGCGCAGCAGGAAGCGAACAGTGGCGCGGGCTTCGGCCTCGACGTCCTCTTCGTCCCGCAGGCAGCTTGCGATCACGATCGGGTGGGTGAACGAGGTCAGCGCCCGCATGATCAATCGCGACGTTTCGCGCGGGTCGACCGGCTCGAACTCGCCGGCCTCGATGCCGTCACGCAGGATCATTTCGGCGATCCCGCGCAGGGCCTCCTTGTGGGCCTCGATGGCGCTCCAGCTGTGCTCCATCGCCACCAGGACGATGTCGTTGACGCGCTGGTCGGTGACCAGATTCTCCCGATGATAGGCCAGGATCTCGAGTATCAGCCGCTCCAGACGGGAGGCTGCGGAGCCGCGCGAGCGCGCCACCGCCCACGCCTTCTCCTCGAGCATGGCGAGGCAGCGCTGGCAGATCGCTTCGACGATGGCGTTCTTGGACGGGAAGAACCGGTAGACGTTGGCCGGCGACATGCCGAGCTCGGCCGCGATGTCGGCCACCGCGGTCTTGGCGAAGCCCAGGCGACGGAACAGCGTGTCCGCGGTCTCGATGATGCGAGCGCGGGTGTCGTCGGCGGGTTTGGTCTTGACCTGGGCGTTCATGGCGGCGCCTTCGGGCGGCACGGAACCTGATTAGTGACGAATAACGTAAATCATCAGTCCACCGCTGTCAACCCCTCCCTCCAGGAAAAGCGCGACTACCTCGATACCGCCAGGCGGCAAGACCTCGAATCAAACCATCACATCCGCGAGTTCCCGCATGCTCGACACCAGCAGATCGGGCTGGTGCGGGGTGATGCCGAACGGACGCCGCCGCCGGTCGATGAACGCGGTGCGCATCCCGGCCGATTTGGCGCCGACGCAGTCGAAGGCGTGGTTGGCGACGAACAGCACCTGGTCCAGCCGCACGCCCATGATCTCGGCGGCCTTGCGATAGGTCGCCACGTGCGGCTTGAAGGCGTTGGCGACCGCGACCGAGATCACCCGGTCGAACGGGATGCGGTGGTATTGCTTCGCCGCCTCCAGCATGTCCGGATCGCCGTTCGAGAGCACCGCGAGCTGGTAGCGCGTCTGCAGGCGGGCGAGCGCCTCCGGCACCTCCGGGAACGGCCGCAGCGTCTCGATCCGGGCGACGAGGTCGCGGACCTCGTCCATGGTGTAGTCGATGCCGGCGCGCTCCAGCACCAGCGCGACCGAACGGTGGCCGATTTCCCGATAGGGCGTGTGCTCGCGGCCGAGCAACGCGTCGATCATGGAATTTTCAAAGTGCGTGCGGCGCCACCAGGTGACGAAGGAGTTGGGATTGCCCTTCCAGCCTTTGGCTTCCAGATAGGGCTTGGCGGCTTCGGTGAGCCCGCTCTGCATGTCGACGATGGTGCCGTACTGATCGAACATGCAGACCTTGATCGAGGCTTTGAGATCGCCCGCGGGCGTCATGAGGCCGCCTCACGCGACGCCACCGATGACGGATCGTCGAGCAACGGATCGCGGACCAGGACCTTGCCGGCGTAGAGGTCGGCGATCTCCCGATCCGAAAGCCCCAGCAGCTCGCGCAGCACCGCTTCGTTGTGCTCGCCCAGGAGATCCGCGGCAACGGACGTCCGGTCGGGCCAGCGCGAGAACTTGGCCGGCAGACCCGGGATATCGAATTCGCCGATCAGCCGATCCTTCACCCGCCGCACCGTCCCGCGCTCGCGCAGATGCGGATGCGCCATGGCCTCATGCAGGGTGAGCACCGGCGCGCAGGGGACACGCTCCTGGTCGAGCGCCTGCAGCGCGGCATCGCGGCTGGGAAACCCGCCGAGCCATTGCTCGATGATCTCCTTGAGCGCTTCGTTGTTGTCGCGCCGCGCCCGCGGGGTGTTGAAGCGCGGATCGTCCGCCAGCGCCGGCATCCCCATGGCCTTGATCATCTGCGGCCATTGGTACGGCATCACCATGATGGCGATGAACTCGTCGCCCTTGTAGCGGAAGTTTCCCGTCGGCCCGCCGTCCGGATGCAGCGAGCCCGCCCGCTTGGGCGCGAACGCCGGCCCGCGCAGGCTCGCCTTCGAGACGTTGACCTCGTGCATGTGGAAATAGGTGTCGATGAGCGAGCAGTCGATGGACTGGCCCTCCCCGGTCCGCTCGCGATGCAGCAGCGCGAAGCCGATGGCCATCGCCGCCGCCACGCCGGTCGAGCTGTCGCCGACGGCGGCGGTCAACTGCGCCGGACCGCGGTCGGCTTCGCCGAGCAGGCCGGTGATGCCCGCGTACGCGGCGCCCATATAGTCGAAGCCGGGCTTTGCGCTGAGCGGGCCGGTCTGGCCGGCGAGCGAGATCGAGCACATGATCAGCCCGGGATGGATGGCCCGCAGTTGCTCGTAGTCGAGACCGGCGCGCGCCATGACGCCGGGGGCATAATTCTCGACCAGCACGTCGACCTTCGGGACCAGCGCCTTGATCAGCTCGCGACCGCGTGGCTGCTTGATGTCGACGGCGAGGCTCTTCTTCGAGTGATTGTGCTGGACGAAATGCGTGCTTTGCGACGCACCCTTGAACCTCGGATCGCGCGACTTGTCGCCGGCGGCGCGGCCCCTGTCGCCGGCTGGCGCCAGCTCGACCTTGATCACCTCCGCCCCCAACTCCGCCAGGATGCGGGTGCAGGTCGGGCCGGCGACGAACTGCGTGATGTCGAGCACGCGATAGCCGGAGAGCATGGGCAATTTTGGATTCATCGTTGGTCCGCCGTGTTGTGGTGCCGCCTCCGGAGGACGCCGAGGCGCCCTCTCGTCCGCCGAGTCACGCCGCGGGCGCCTTCCGGTCCAATGCCAACCCGGCCTCGGCGAGATGCTGCTCGAGCATCGGTATCCGGTCGTGTCCCCAGAACTGCTCGCCGCGGAAGATGAAGAACGGCACGCCGAACACGTGGTCCGCCGCCGCCTCTTCCTGGCAGCGCTCGTAGGCCTCGCGGCCTTCGCCCGCGAAAAAGTCGAGATAGTCCCGATCGGGCAGGCCGAGGCTCCCGAGCAGCCGCGCAACCGCCTCGGGCTGATCGGCTTCGAGCTCGCGCAGGAAGAACTGCTTGAAGGCGGCGCGGCCGTAGTCGAGCAGGCGGCCGTGCTTGTCCGCAAACAGCCCTCCGATCGCCGCCGGCGTGGTGTCGTAGACCTTGAGCGGGCCGCGGATCCAGAGCCCGCGCGGCTTCGCCGCCCGGCGCGCGTCCATGTAGGAGTATTTGACCTTGTATTCGGAATAGACGCTGCGCTCGCCCTTGCCCTTGAGCCGCAGCTGGAACGGAAGCCAGCGCACGCGCACATCGAACCGTTGCGGCAGCGCCATGGCGGGATCGAACGCGAGGTAGGCGTACGGACTCTTGAAGTCCGAGTACATCTTCACCTCGTTGGCGTCGCTTGCCTGATCCGGCATCGTCATCTCCAGTCAATTCGACTCAAGCCGGCAGCGCCGCCGCGACGCGTTCCCGCGCCTCCTCCAGCGCCGCCACCACCTGGTTCAAGCCGCGCTTGAGATGGGTCTGCGCGAACGGCAGCGCCGAGGGCGGATAGCGGTCGAGCTCGGCCGCGACCGCGAGCGCCGTGAGCGGCGGCGCGGGCACGCTAAGATCGCGCCGCCAGCGCGTGCCGCGGGTATAGTTCAACGGCACCAGCAGATGCGAGAGCTTCATGTGCACCTCGTTCGCCGTCGCAGCCGGTATCCGTCCCGCCCCAGCCGCCGCGGCGAAACCCGAGAGCTCATGGTCGAGCGCCTTGACCGCGGCGCGCGCCGGCGCGAGGTCGAACCGCGGGCCGGCCGCCTTGGCGTAGCCGGCAAGCGTGCGGTCGAACTCCGCCAGCAGCGCGCGCCAGTCCCACGGCAGCAGCGGCGCATTGGCGAGCCGGAACGCGGCCAGGAGATAGACCTTGATGTCGGTCAGCAGGATATCGCGGTCGGCCACCGGCATCTGGTCGTCGTCGGTATGCCACTCCAGGTTCCCGCCATTGCCCATGACGTAGTAATAGCCGCGCCGCTCGATCTCCTTCTTCGGGATGCGCGAGGACGACGAGAAGAACCCGGTGATGCCAATATTGTTGAACGAGAAATCGGAGGACTGCGACGGCCGCTTGCCGTCGGCGTCCTTGCCGGCGGCGTCGCGCACCACGCCGCGCACGAAGTCGGCATTTTCCGCCATCCATGGGATCATGATGTAGTCGGTGGCGTCGCGGCAGCCGGGACTGTCGCAATTGAGATGCGCCAGGCAGTTGCGGGCGAGATCGAGCGCGAACTCGTCGGCGTACCAGGTGCTGCCGGCGAACCGGCCGGTCGAATGCCCGGGCCACCAGGCGATGCGCACGCTGCGCTCGAGCCGGTCGCGGTGCTGCCACAGCACACGGGCGATCTCCAGCATCGCGGCGTCGCCGGTGGCGTTGTCGCCGACGCCGACGTCCCAGGAATCGTAGTGGCCGTGCAGCAGCACGAAGCGTTCGGGCTCGCTGCTCCCGCGGATCTCCGCCACCGGCAGCACGCTGCGGAACCAGCCTTCCTCGAACTCGGTGACCAGCCGGGCGCGCCCGCCCTGCCCGGCCAGCGCGATCAGCGCGTCGCCGTCGGCGCGGTTGACCGCGACCGCCGGGATCGCCGGCTTGTACGGCAGGTCGTCGAGATCGGCGGTGCCCCAGGTGGCGCTGCCGCCGCCCCAATGCGCGTATTTGCCGGGATTGACCGCGATGGCGCCGACCGCGCCCAGCGCGTGAAATCCCATGATGCGCTCGGACGAGATCATGCCGTGGTAGATGGCGATCCTGCCCTTGAGATCGGGCGTGCCGGGCGCCGGATGGTAGCCCTCGCCGAACATCGCGGCGCTCGCCGGGCCCCAGCCGGCCGGCGGGTTGATCGGCTTCGCCACGAAGGCGAGCGGCGCGTCGACGCCCTGCGGCGCCGGCCGGGTCATCGGCGCCTGCCGGGCGAACATCCGCCGCCCATCGGCCTCGACGAAGGCGCCCTTGGGCAGCGTCAGGTAGAGCTGCGGCTCGTGCACGGCGACCGGCACGCCGAGCGCGCGCAGCCGCTCGATGATGCGGAGGGCCGCGCGATTGCCGTCGTCCGGGTGCTCGCGGCGCAGGGTGGAGAACAGCTCGACCAGCGGCCAGGCGTCGTCGAGCCGCGCGCTGGCGATGAGATCGGTCTCGTCGTTGGTCAAGGCCTCCCTCTCCTTTACTTTTGCGTTGGGCACCGCCGATCAGTGCGCGGTGGTGCCGGTCTGCTTGATCACGCGGGCCCAGCGCTCGATCTCGCCGAGCACGAACGCCTGGGTCTGGTCGGGCGTGTCGCCGCCCGAGTCCACGCCGATGCCGGCGAGCCGGTCGCGCACCGCCGATGTCGCGAGCGCATGAACGATCTCGCCGTGCAGACGCCGGACGATCTCCTCCGGCACGCCGGTCGGGCCGGCAATGCCGAACCAGTTGGTGGTGGTCATCTGCGGAAAGCCCTGCTCGCCCATGGTCGCAATCTCCGGAAAGGTCGGGCTGCGCGCGGCGCCGCTGACCGCGATCGCCCGCACGGTGCCGGCGCGCAGGTGCGGCACCGCCGAGGGCAGGCTGTCGAACATGGACTCGATGCGGCCGCCGAGCAGATCCTGCGTCGCCGCCTGCGCGCCGCGGTAGGGGACGTGCACGATGTCGATCCCGGCCGCGAGCTTGAGCACCTCGCCGGTCAGGTGATGCAGGGTGCCGACGCCGCCGGTGCCGAAATTGAGCTTGCCGGGCTGCGATTTGGCGAGCGCCACGTATTCGGTGAGGCTCTGCACCGGCAGATCCTTGTTCACCAGCATCACCAGCGGCAGCCGGCCGATGATGGTGACATGGCGGAAATCCTTGCGCGGGTCGAACGGCTGCTGCATCAGCGTGGCGTTGATCGCCTGCGAGGCGACCGCGGTGGTGAGCCAGGTGTAGCCGTCGGGAGCCGACTTCGCGACCAGGTCGGCGCCGATGATGCCGCCGCCGCCGGGCCGGTTCTCGACCACGAACGACTGGCCGAGCTGGCCGTGCAGCGCGTGGGCGAGCGTGCGGCTGAGGATGTCGGACGCGCCGGCCGGCGGCGACGTCGAGACCAAGCGCACCGGCCGGGTCGGCCATTGCGCCTGCGCGAAGGCGGGGCGGAGCGCCAGCAAACCCAGGCCGGCGATGATGGTGCGGCGTGTCGGGGACATGATGTGAACCTTTGCGATCATTGCATGCGCGTTGGTCGAACGAAAGCACGATGCGCAAAGCAGGATCGGGACCAGCGGATCACATGCCAGCCATGCCGATGGTGCTTGCCGCGGCGGCCGATCTCGTCATGCTAGGGCGCATGGCGTGGCACATGGTCCAGGCGAGCGGGAGGAACCCTTGAGTCGGGTCTTGCGCGTGGCAGCGGCCCAGAGCGGCCCGATCCAGAAGGCCGACAGCCGGCAGGCCGTGGTCAGGCGGATGATCGATCTCATCGATCAGGCCAGGGCGCAAAGATGCGACCTGGTCGTCTACAGCGAGCTGGCGCTCACGACCTTCTTCCCGCGCTGGTACATGGCGGACCAGGCGGAGGTGGACTTCTGGTTCGAGCGCGCGATGCCCAATCCGGCGACCCGGCCGCTGTTCGAGCGCGCGGCGGAGCACAAGATCGCCATGTCGTTCGGCTACGCCGAGCTCACCCCGGACGGGCAGCGCTTCAACACCTCGATCCTCACCGACCGCGACGGCAGGATCGTCGGCAA
>JBEVIH010000279.1:0-38655 GCA_040510815.1 Xanthobacteraceae bacterium
CGGGGGGGGGGGCGGCGGGGGGCCCGGGCGCCACCCGCGCGCGCGGCGGCCGGGGCGGCCGCGCCGGGGGGGGCGAGCGCCGCGCCCCCCGCTTCGGTTGCCACCAGTCCGGTGAGCGGATCGATCCGCTCGAAGGTCCGCCCGTCTGTGGCAGACACGTCCCGGTCGCCGATCATGAGGTTGACGCGCAGCATGGTCCCTCCAGGGAGCAGTTCTCAGTTATCAGCGATCAGAGCGGACCTGTTGACGACTGACTACCGACTACTGATCCCGAAATGCCGCCCCCGGCCAGAGTTTCGGGGCGGCGCGCTGGTATTGCTTCGGGCGCGCAACGTCGGCGCCGAGCGATTGCGCCGCGTGCCAGCCCCAATGCGGATCGTCGAGAAAGGCGCGCGCCAGCGCCACCATGTCGGCCTTGCCTTCGGCCACGATGGTCTCGGCCTGCTTGGGGGTGGCGATCAGCCCGACCGTGCGGGTGGCGATGCCGGCCTCGGCTTTCACCTTCTCGGCAAACTGGACGTTCATGTTGGCGACCGCGGTCGGCCGCGTGTCGGCGGTGATGCCGCCCGAGGAAATGCACACGTAGTCGAGCCCCGCGGCCTTGAGCGCGTTGGCGAAGGCGACCGCGTCATCCGGGGTGAGGCCGCCCTCGACCCAGTCGCTGCCGGTCATGCGCGCGCCGAGCGGCGTGCCTTTCGGCACCACCGCGCGCACCGCGCGCGCGATCTCGAGCGGAAACCGCATGCGCGCCGCAAGCGGGCCGCCATAGCCGTCGGTGCGCTTGTTCGAGATCGGTGAGACGAAGCTGTGAAGCAGATAGCCATGCGCGGCATGCAGCTCGATGGCGTCGAAACCGATGCGGACCGCCCGCTTGGCCGCGGTCACGAAGGCCTCGCGCATCTGCTCGATATCGGCTGCCGTCATCTCGAGCGGGACCGGCCAATCGGCGCCGAAAGGGATCGCCGACGGCGCGATCGGCTGCCACGGATCGGCACCCGGCCCGAGCGGCTGGGCACCCTCCCATGGGGGATGGGCGGAGGCCTTGCGGCCGGCATGCGCGAGCTGGACCCCGATCTTGGCGGTGCCGTAGCGGTGGCAATGGGCGACCACGCGCGCGAGCGCCGCCTCGCAATCGTCCGAATAGAGCCCGAGGCAGCCGTGGCTGATGCGGCCGCGGCGCTCGACGTCGGTCATCTCGGCGATCACCAGGCCGGCGCCGGAATTCGCCAGCATGCCGAGATGGTTGAGATGCCAGTCGGTGGCTACGCCATCGTCGGCGCTGTACTGGCACATGGGCGAAACGACGATCCGGTTCGCGAGCTGGAGATCGGCGAGCCGGATCGGGGAGAACAGAGCACTTGTCATGTCACACGGGGATGGTGGGAGGGACGTCAGAGGCAGATGGCAGCATAGGGAATGGTCTGCCGCGGCGGCAAGCAACCCAACCGGCCCGCCAAGGCGCCGCCCGGAGCCCAAGCCATCCGAGTCATGCCGCCGTGCGCGGCGCTGGCCTTGCGGGGGGGTCCGTTTGTCCGGCTGTCGCTTGCGGTTCCGGCCTGGGAGCGAGCACGGCCCAGGTGTCGGCGGCGCGGATGGCGTCGCGCATGCGATGGAGGAAACGCTCCTCCGTGTAATAGTGCTTCCAGCGCCCGCTGTGGTAGAGCTCGACGAAATGGGCACGCCGGCGCTCTGCGAGGTCGCGCCATTTTTGCGCGACCTGATCGAGCGCGTGCGCGGGTTCCCGATCCGACATGAAGGACCGCAGCGCCGGCGAATCCGGCAGCGTATGGTCCTGTCATGTTCGCGATCACGCAATCCGCCAGTGATGCGGCGCATCGGTTGTGCACGGATTCCACACGAAAATACCCGACTATTTGCCGCTTCAGCGTCGAAAGCGACACGAACGCCGCTCGGGCTCATTTCGGTGAGCCCCAAAAACTGACCCGCCCGGACGGGGAAATCCGGGCGGGTCGCAGATCGGCGCAGGGGATCGGGGGGGCGTGAGCGCCGATCGGGGCTGTTAAATTCGTCGGCCTTCGGGGGCTCTTTTGCCTATTAGTCGCTGCCAGCCGCCGGAAGGTTCAAACTGATTTGTGCATTGTTAGCCGAATTTTAAAGCCCCGCCCAGCGGCCGCTCCGCGCCCTGCCGTTTGGCGGAAAACTCCAGTCATTTCAACCTATTGGCGGACCGCGGCGGGGGTGCGCTGACCGGTCGTCTCGGCCGCGAGTGGCCCTAGCGACACAATGGCGCGGTAGGCATCCACCAATCCGGCGCCGAACCCAGGGTCGAACCCCCTGGGGCCGAGATCCTGGGCGGTGGTGGTCAGGGCCCTGCGCACGCCGTCGTGGCCGAGGCCGGGCTTACGCTCGAGCATCAGCGCCACGATGCCGCTGACCTCCGCGGCCGCGAACGACGTGCCCGAAATCACCTGGTAGCCCGCCTCCGGGGCCGGCAGCAGGATGTCGACGCCCGGCGCGGCCACCGCGATGTGGCCTCCGCGATTGGCCTCCGCGAACAGCCTGTCGTCGGCATCGGTGGCCGTCACCGCGATCACGTTGCGGTCGGCGGCAGGATAGAGCGGCTTCGATTTCGGGCCCGCATTGCCGGCGGCGGCGATCAGGATGACGCCGCGCTTGCGCGCATCGGCCAGCCTGCGCTCGAGCTCGGGATCGTGCGGGCCGGCGAAGCTCATATTGATCACGCGGGCGCCCTGCGCGAGGGCCCAGTCCATGCCTTTGACGATGTTGTAGGTGGTTCCCTCGGCGCTCTGCTCGGTGACGCCGAACGCGGTCACGCCGAGGATGCGCGCCTGGGGAGCCGCGCCCATCAGCTTGGCATTGGCCACGATCGCGCCCGCGACCGCGGTGCCGTGGGCATGCGGTTTTTCGCCGAGCGCATCGTAGGTCTTCACCACCATGCCGGCCAGCTCCGCATGGGTCGTGTCGATGGCGGAATCGATCACCGCGATCAGCACTTTGTCGCCCTTGGCCAGCGTATGCGCCTGCGGCAGGCGCAACTTGGCGAGCGCGTATTGCGCCGGATCGCCGGCGCTGACCGGCGCCGCCGCCTGCTCGCCGCGCGGCTGCGGCTGCTGTTGCAGCAGATAGAGGAAGTTCGGCAGCGCGGCCAGAACGATGCCTTCGGCCTGCAACGAGCGAATGACCGTAGACACCGAGCGCTGATCGGGAATCTTCAAGCGCAACAGGGTGATGCCATTGGAGTCGAAGGACTCCATGTGGGTAAGATTGAATTTCCTGGCCAGCGCACCGGCGGTCGCTGCCGGCGTATTCAACGCCAGCCTGATCAGCACCTCGTCCCTTACATAGCGGTGCTCATCCGCAGGCAGCTCCCAGCTGCCGGGGCGACGAAGCAATTGCGGACCGGTACCGCCGCCCCCGCCCTGGTTGAGCTGCGGATTGACGACGCCGAGCGCCGGCGTGGTGGCGACGCCGATGACCGGCGGCGTGCCGACGATGATCACGGGATGCTTGGGCCAGCGCGGCTTGTGCGGGCGGTCCTTGTCGCCGCTGTTCTTGTCGCCGCCGCTCACGCGGCCGCCACTGCCGCCCCCGGTATTGCCGCTCGAGCCTCTGCCGCCGTTATTGCCCGGGTTGACGACGAAGGTGCCGATCTTGCCGCCGCCGATGATGACCCTGCCGCCGCCCCCGCCGGTCGACCCCGAGCGCTGCGCGGCGTCGGCCACGGAGGCCAGCGACACCGTGGCGACCATCGCCACGAGCGCAAGCGGCAACCGCGCGAGCGATGCCGCTCTGGTCCATCCGATCGATGAATTTTGGTCTTTCGCGCGCATGGACTCGCCTCCGAGCGATAGCTGACGACTTGTGCCGGAGCAGCGGCCTTGACTGCGACGATCCCTCCACCCGCGGGCGGCCCGTTTGGGGGCCGCGCCGATCACCCTCAACCGCCTTGGCCTACTGCACCACGGCGATGAAGCTCACGATCTTCGACTCTTCCTGCATCTGCTTGACGATCTTGCCGACCTCGTCGGCCGCAAGCTTGCTGTCGGCAAGCTTGACCTTGTAGAGGCCGCCCGGCTTGGGTCCCTCGACCATCGATGCCTTGTGGGCGCCCAGGAAGTTGGTGATGTCGGCCGCGGTCGCTTGCGCGGCGAAACGGACCATCGCGAAGGAGCCGTCGCTCGGCTTGTTGGCGAGACCGATGGCGCCCGGCACGTTCGGGTCCTTGACCACAACGGTGGTGATCACGGCTGCCTGCACGAGGATCGCGAGCGCGGCGGCGCTCGCCGCCCAGGCGAGCGTGCGCGGCGCGAATCCGGAGATGAACTCGGAGATGCGGCCGGCGAAATCAAACGAGGCGCGACGGCGCGGTGCGCGCGCTTCCTCGGTGTCGATCGCGGCGAACAGCTTCTCCATGGCGCGCGGCGACGGCGCACCCAGCGATTCGTTGAGGTGGATGGTCTCCGCGAACTCCTCGCGGACGAGGGCGTAGCGTCGCTGCAGCTCGCGATCGCTCGCGAGGGCTTGCTCGACGCGGTCGGCGTCGCGCCGGCTCAGCGTTCCTGCCGCATGCCACGGCAGAAGCGCCTCGACATCAAAGCGCTCTTGCTCTTTGTTAAGCATATTCATGGCCAACCTCTTTCAATTCCTGCCGCCTTGAGCAGCTCTGCCAGCTTCTTCCGCGCGTAGAACATGCGCGTCTTCACTGTGTTCTCCGGGATCCCGACGATCTCAGCCACTTCCTCGACCGATTTCTCGTGGTAGTAGACGAGATCGATGATCTCCCGATGTTCTGCCGAAAGTCCCGTCAGGCACTTCCGGATGATCGCACTCTTGTCCTTCTTCTCCAGGGCCACCTCGGGATCGTCCGATGGGTCCTCGATCGCCCCTGCGGTCTCTTCGTCCAGCTCCTCGTCCGGCCGGCGCCGCAGCGCCGAGAGGGCCTTGAAGCGTGCGATCGACAACAACCAGGTCGTGACCGCGGACCGCCCTTCGAACCGACCAGCCTGACGCCACACGTCGAGAAACACTTCGCTGATCAGATCCTCTGCCGTCGTCTCGTTACGCACCAGCCGCACTACAAACCGGAAGACCCGCACATGGTGCCGTGCGAACAGCACCTGCATTGCCAGCCGGTCGCCGTTAGCGATACGTCCGATCAACACCTCGTCTGATGTCGCCTGCATCGCTCCCGACAGTCACTCGTGGGGTTAGTCGCGGGGGGAAGCGGTCCGGTTCACAGTTCCGCCACAGAAGATGACAGGCGCGGGAGCCCCCTTTAGTAGACCTCTACCTCCCCTGGCCGGCCGTTTCGGACCAGGATTATGGCCAATGAACGGCCCACAGCAAGCCCCGCATTCCTCATTATTTTTAAGACAATTCAATGGTTTAGATCGGAGATGGGACAGCCCGGCGGGATTGCCGGGCAGCTCTCGCCGCCGGGTCCAGGTCGGCTTCCACCACCATCGGTCGTTAAGAAATTGTTAACTCAACTTCCAACCCGCAGGGGCGCGTGCAGCTTGCGCAGGGCTGCCAGCACCGACAGGGCGGTGATCCGCCCGGTCTTCGGGTTCTCCGAGGGGACGTTCTCGATCGCCAGGGTCAGCCTCGCCGAGTCGCTCTCGACCTCGATCGAGTGACAATTGCGGTCGAGGGTGGGGTCGGCCCAGATCTCCATCATGGTGCGGTCGGGTCCGATCCCCGCCAGGGAGAGCGCCGCCGCCACATTGACGTTGGCAGGGAACCCGGCCGCGCCGTCGCGGGCGCTGCCGGCGAAGACCCGTTTGGGCTCGTTGAGGCCCTCGACCGAGATGCGGTTCGCCACCAGATAGGGCGCCCCGGCGAGACCGCCCGGAGGCTTGCGGGTCACCATGCGTACGGAATGAATGCGGCCCTCCGCAGCCGCGGTGACCGCGTCGAGGCCGAGCAGCGCGCCGGTCGGCACGATGATCTGGCCGCCGTGCGATTTCGCCAGCTCGATCAGGTCCGGCCGCGGCAGCAGCGCCCCGGCGCTGAGTACCATGACGGTCTTGCCGGCCTCGAGCATGGGCCGGCAGATGCGTTCGAGCACCGCGGCCGGGGCGCATTCGACCGCCAGATCGGCATGGGCCGGAAAAGCCTCCAGCTCGACCAGCGGACAGGCGATCCGCTCGGCGTCGAGCCAGGCTTGCGCCTTGGCGCGGTCGCGCGCCGCCGCGCAGGCCAGGGCGAGCCCCGGCATGCCGTCGGCGAGCTTGCGGGCGAGCACGCGCCCGATGGCGCCGAGGCCGGCAATGGCGACGCGGGTCGTTGACATGCGAGGACCTCTCTGCTGCCCACGACCGGGTGATAGCGGGCCCGATACCCGGTCACAAGCAATGGAACACCGCGGCAATCAGCGACTTGACCGACATTGCGGCAAGGGCAAGTGTGCCGCAACGGCATGGAGGAAACGAATGCTCAAGAGATCGTCAATTGTCGCTATCGGCCTTTTGCTTGCGTTCGCGGGCGCCGCGATGGCGCAGACCTATCCGACCCGCCCGATCACCATGATCATCCCGTTCGCGGCCGGCGGGCCGCAGGACACCATCAACCGGGTCGTCGCGCAGCGTCTGAGCGAAATCCTCGGTCAGCAGGTGGTCATCGAAAATATCGGCGGAGCCGGCGGCATGACCGGCTCCAAGCGCGTCGCCGACGCCACGCCCGACGGCTACACCTTCGGGGTCGGCAGTGTCGGCACCCACGCGCAGAACCAGACCCTCTACAAGAAGCCGGCCTATAACTCGGCGACCGACTTCACACCGATCGCGTTGATGGCAGAAACCCCGATCGCATTGACCGTGCGCAAAGACCTGCCGGTCAACAACTTCAAGGAATTCGTCACCTACGCCAAGGCGAACCATGAGAAGATGCAGTTCGGATCGGCCGGCGCCGGCTCCGCCACCCATCTCGGCTGCGTCGTGCTCAACTCCGTTCTGGGGATCAACCCCACGCACGTTCCCTATCGCGGGACCGGCCCGGCCATGCAGGACCTGCACGGCGGCCGCATCGACTATCTGTGCGAGATCATCAACACCGCGAAACCGCACATCGACTCGGGCGCCATCAAGGCGCTGGCGATCATGACGAAGGAGCGCTCGCCGGTGCTGCCGAACCTTCCGACGGCACTCGAGCAGGGCACGCCCAACCTGGAAGCCTATACCTGGAGCGCGGCTTTCATGCCCAAGGGCGTGCCCGAAGACGCCGCCAACAAGCTCAATGCGGCGATCGTCCAATCGCTGAAAACGCCGGCGGTGCGTGACCGCCTGCTCGGGATGGGCGCCCAGGTCGTCACCGACGACCGGATGACGCGGCAATATCTCGCCGGGTTCGTGAAGAGCGAGATCGAGAAGTGGGCGGTGCCGATCAAGGCCAGCGGCGTGAGCGTTGATTGACGCATCCAAGCGGCCGCACGACGCGAGTGCCTGCGCGGTAGCTTTACCACCGCCGGCGCGGGCATCGCGGCGATGACGCATCGAGGAATCAACGGCTGATCCGAGTCATCCGAGCTCGATCTCGCCCTTGATCTCGTGGGAGAGACCGAGCCCCGACACGGTTACCGTCGCGGTAGCCGGGAACTTCTCGTTGCCTTTGATGCGGCCTTGCGCCACCGCCTCGCGCACCGCCTTCTCGATCTCGCGCTGGGCGCTGACCCCGAGCGTCTTGAGAAATTTGCGGATGCTATTGTTGAACACGTCCTCGTTCATGATCGTCTCCTTTGCGTCATCATAGCACCGCCGCAGCCGCATCGCCGAACTTAGGGCCCGGGATTGCGGCGACAATTCCCCATTTACGTCAACGTGACGCCATCGCGGCGGGCGTCCATATGGGAATCAGCTCCGCGACAGGAGAGGATGCCATGGCGACCATCCGCACGTGGGTGATCGTGACAGCGGCCGCATTCCTGGCTCTGCCGCTGGCCAATGCGTGGGCGCGCGACTGCAAGCGGCACCCATCGCTGTGCGCGCAATCCGCCGAGGCGAAGACCGCCAACGCGGCGGCGCCGCGTGCTGCCGCGGCCGTGCAGAAGCGCAAGGCGCGCGTCGCGAAACGAACCCAGAAGCTCAACCCGAGCCGCGCGGCGCGCGAGCCATCGCCAGCCCGCGAAGCCCGCGAGCAAGCACCCAGCCCCGAAGTCCGCGCGCCAGCGGATGGACCGGCGCCCGAGCCGCCGGTCAACGCCCCTTCGCTGACGACCACGACCATCGACTGGGTCGTGATGCTGCCACAGCCACTGGCGAATGCGGCCCCGGCGGCCCTGGCCAAGCGGCATGATCAACCCGCATTGGCCGCGGCCGGTGGCGCGATCGCCTTGCCGGGCGACGACACCCAGTCCACCGGCGAGGTCGTGTCGGCCGAGCCGCCGAACGAGCCCGATGCCGCCGTGCGCTTCGTCAATCCCGGCGACGTCAACGAGATCGACCTCGCCGCGGTCGCGGAACCGGCACCGTCGTCCTGGCTGCGCTACGTGCTGGCGACGCTCGGGGCACTCCTGGCCGCCGCATCGACCATCCGAGCCTTGTTCGTTTGAGCGATCGCTTGCGACGTTGACTTTGTTCTTATTTTGTTCTTTATGTGCGCAAGACGTTTCGGATGGTCCCTGACGGCTGCTCATGCCGGTCTTCACGCCCCACCAGGATGCGGCGCTGACCGCGGTCGCGGATTGGCTCAAGGCCGGCCGCACGCGCTCGTCGGTCTTCCGTCTGTTCGGCTATGCGGGCACCGGCAAGACCACGCTCGCCAAGCACATCGCCGAGGCGGTCGACGGCAAGGTCCTGTTCGCCGCGTTCACCGGCAAGGCCGCCTGCGTCATGCGCAGCAAGGGCTGCCATGGCGCATCGACGATCCACAGCCTGATCTACCGGACGCGCGAAAGCGGCGAGGAGACCCCGAGCTTCGAGCTTTGGAACGAGGCGCCGGCATCGAAGGCGAAGCTCATCGTCATCGACGAATGCTCGATGGTCGATGCCGAGCTGGCGCGCGACCTGATGTCGTTCGGGGTGCCGCTCCTGGTGCTGGGCGATCCGGCGCAGCTGCCGCCGATCCAAGGTGGCGGCTTCTTCACCGACGTGGTGCCCGACGCCATGCTCACCGAGGTCCACCGGCAGGCGCAGGACGATCCGATCGTGCGGCTGTCGATGGACATCCGCGCCGGCAACGGCATCGCCGAAGGGCAATACGGCGCCACCCAGGTGGTCCGGCGCGACGAGCTCGACCCGAAGCGGGTGCTCGATGCCGACCAGGTCCTGGTCGGGCGCAACGCCACGCGGCGCGCCTATAACGCGCGGCTGCGCCAGCGCCGCGGCTTTGCCGAGGCGCTGCCGATGGCGGGCGACAAGCTCGTCTGCCTGCGCAACAACCGCCGCAAGGGGCTGTTCAACGGCGGGCTCTGGATGGTGAAGGAACGGCCGCGGACGCGGCGGCAAATCCTTCGGATGCATCTGCGTCCCGACGAGGAACTGGGCGAGCGGACGGTGAAGGTCTCGGTGCGGCCGGAATGCTTCACCGGCGGCATCGAGGAGCTGGAATGGCCGCAGCGGAAAAAATACGACGAGTTCGATTTCGGCTACGTGCTCACCGTGCACAAGGCGCAAGGCTCGCAATGGGACGACGTGGTGCTGTTCGACGAATCGCGCGCGTTCCCGGACAACCGCGAGCGCTGGCTCTATACCGGCGTGACGCGGGCGGCCAAGCGGCTGACGATCGTGGTGTGAGGCAGCGGTCAACCGGCATCCCGACCGCGCGGCGGAGGATCCTGTTGGCGCCGCAGTGGATCCTGCCGTCGCCACTGTTGGTATCTTTGCCAGGCAATATCAGACCGAATCCGACGCTTGAGCGTGTCGGCATTAACGCCTGCCTGCGCGAGTCGCTCTGTGAATTGCTCGGACGTCATCCGCATTCGGCTCGCGATCGAGGCATAGGCCTCGTCGACCTCGGAATCCGGGACCTCCACGCCAAATTTTCTGGCCTCATGAATTTCTGAGCTTCTCCTTGCGAAGCTCCGCGACCATTTCCGCCCGCGTGGGTGTCTTACCTGCCGTCAGCTCGGTGAGCCTGCTGCGCTGCTGGATTTCACTTTCCGTGATCGTTTCGCTGTCGGCGATGGCACCGACCGTCTGCGCGGGCGCAGGACCTGCGAGCGTCGAACTGATGACAATCATCGCGGCGATCAACAAACTCCGGCACGTCGTGACATTGCCGAACATCGTCGCCCCCGGCTCCGTTCCTTGGTTTCTGCTTGAGGCGGCGGCGGCCTCGAAGGAACGAGGGGGCGATCGTCGAGAACGACCGACAACCCGCCGCCCGCTCGAACATCAATCCTTCTTTCCCTTTTCCTCCACCTCCCGCACCGGCGTCTCCGGGATCAACCCGCCGCGGCGGCGCGCAAAGGTCTCCTCGCCGCTCTGCTCCCACTTTCCGGCGACCGCTCGCTGCGCATAGACGTCCCACCTCTCCGACCAGTCGCCGAGCGAATAGCCGTGCCAGGGCGGCTGCGGGGTGAGCGACGGCAGGCCGAGTTGCTGCCAGATCGCGCGCGCGTCCTCCATGAATTGCTGCGCCGGCAAGGCGAGCGGCGGCGCCGAATGCTTCAGCGTCGCGTCGATCAGGATCGAGGACTCCTCGCTGCGCGGCCCGGATTTCGGCCCGTGGCCGGCCGAGCGATGCGGCGCGATATGCACGTCCTCGACCGGATTGTGGCGATAGGCGAGCGACCAAAACACCGCGTCGGCGTTCGACGGATCGATGTCCTCGCTGACCGCGATGCAGATCTTTCCGCAATCGGCCAGCAAGGTCGAGGCGCCATGCAGCCCGCGCCAGACCTCGGTGCGGGCCGTGCCTTGCGCGTATTGCACGAAGATCACCTTGCGCAGGTTGGAGAGCGGCTCGTGCAGCACCACGCGGCGCACGCCCTTGATCGACAGCCGGTCGCGCAGATGGGTCAGGAACAGCGGCTCCATCGCCACCTTCTTGAGCACGCTCGATTCGCTCGGCGTTACCTGGCTGATGATGGAGGCGAAGACCGGCGCCCGCTTGTGGGTGATTGCCGTCACCCGCATCGACATGTTGAAGTCCTCGAGCGCGACGTGGCCGTGACTCTCGCCGAACGGGCCTTCCGGCTCGAGCAAGTCGGGGTCGACCAGGCCTTCGATCACGATCTCGGCGTCGGCCGGCACGTTGAGGTCGACGGTGACGGCCTTCGCCATCCGGATCGGCGCGCCGGCAAGCCCGCCGGCCACCGCCATCTCGTCGAGATCGATCGCGAGCTTCATCCCGCCGGTGAACATCGCGACCGGCGCGCAGCCGATGACGATCGCGCACGGCATCGGCTCGCGGCGCTTGTTGTACTTCTTCCAATGCAGATAGCCGCCGGCGCCGCCGATGCGCGACGCCATGCGCACGCCGAGCCGGTCGGTCGCCTTCAGGGCGCCGCGGTAGGTGCCCATGTTCTGGATGCCGGTTTCCGGATCGCGGGTGACGCAGAGCGTGGCAGTGAGATAGGGCGCCGCGTCGAAGCCGGGCGTCGAGATCGGGACCGGCAGCCGCGCCAGGCCCTTGCCGGCGCCGCGCAAATCGTCGCCCTTGATGACGACCGCCTGGCACGGCGGCGAGGCAACGGCGACCGGCGCAATCGGATTGGCGATCGCGTTGAGCCACGCCGCCTCGATCTCCTCGACCGGGCGTCCCATGCCGACCGCATAGATGCGTGGCGAGGCCGCCAGCGCGCCGACCGCGACCGGGATGTCGTAGCGGCGGCCGGCCGAGTCGACCACGTTGGTGAACAGGAACGCCCGCCGCTGGGCTTCGGCGAGGCCGCCCTGGAACTGCCAGCGCACCAGCGGATGCAGCTCGGTGTCCTTGTTGATCGGTCGGTTGACGCGGAACAGCAGGCCCTGCGCCTCAAGCGCGGCGAGATGATCCTGGAAGTCGAGCGGCGGTCCGTCGCCGGACCGTGCCGATCGAGGCGCATCCGCGCGCACATCGAGCATGTTCATGCCTTGGGCTGCGAGTCGCGGCTAACGTACGATTGGTCGCGATTGCAATGCAATGCTTTCGGTGTATCGTCGGCCGCCGCGTTGCGCAATTCCGGGACATCCGATCATGGGCGCGAAGCATTTCGGCGCCCGCGTCGCGCGCCTCGAAGATCCGGCGCTGCTGACCGGACGCGGCCGGTACGTCGACGACGTGATGCTGCCCGGCACGCTGCACGCCTGTTTCGTCCGCAGCCCGCACGCGCACGCCAGGATCAAGTCGATCGACGCCGCGGCGGCGCGCGCGATGCCAGGCGTCCACGCGGTGCTCACGGCGGACGACTTGCCGCCGCGCATGGCGACCGGCCAGATTCCGATGTTGGTGCCCAATCCGTCGATCAAGACGCCGCGCACGCAGCTGGCGCTGGCGCGCCACGAAGTCTGCTATGTGGGCCAGACCATCGCGGTGGTGATCGCGGACGACCGCTATCGGGCGGAGGACGCTGCCGCTGCGGTGGCCGTGGGTTTCGATGTGTTGCCGGCGGTGAGCGACGCCCGCGAGGCCGCCAAGCCTGATGCACCGCCGGCGCACAGCGATCTTGCCGGCAACATCGCCGCCGTCGTGCCGATGAGCTACGGCGACCCCGAGGCTGCTTTCGCCGGCGCGGCGCACGTGTTCGAGGAGGAGATCTTCCTCCACCGCGGCGGCGCCATGACGCTGGAGGGCCGCGCCGTGCTCGCCAGTTACGACGCGGCCGCCGACATTCTGACGGTGTGGTCGGCGACCCAGACCCCGCACCTCTGCCGCGGCACGCTCGCCGATCTGTTCGAGCGCGATCTCGAATCCATTCGCGTGATCGCGCCGTTCGTCGGCGGCGGATTCGGCACCAAGGCGCCGTTCTACGCCGAGGAGGCGGTGATCCCGGCGGCCGCCATGAAACTTCGGCGCCCGGTGAAATGGCAGGAGGACCGGCGCGAGCATTTTCTCACCGCCACGCAGGAGCGCGACCAATACTGGACGGTGGCGATCGCGGTCGACGCGGAGGGAAAGATCCTCGGCCTGCGCGGCAGCATGCTGCACGACACCGGCGCGTTCCTGCCGTGGGGCATCATCGTGCCCTATATCGCGGCGACCACGTTCCCCGGACCCTATGTGGTGCCGGCCTACAAGATCGAGACCACCGTGGTGCTGACCAACCGGGTCCCGACCACGGTGGTGCGCGGCGCCGGCCGGCCGCAGGCGGTGTTCGCCATGGAACGGCTGATGGACCGCGTGGCGCGCGAGCTCAGGCTCGATCGTGCCGAGGTGCGCTCGCGCAACATGATCTCCCCCGCGCAGATGCCCTATTCGGTCGGGCTGGTGTTCCGCGACGGCAAACCGCTGGTCTACGCCAGCGGCGATTTCCCCAGGAGCCAGACGCGCGCGCTCGCGCTCTCCGACTACGCGGGTTTTCGCGCCCGTCAGGCGAAGGCGCGCGCCGAGGGCCGCTATCTCGGCATCGGCATCGGCAACTATGTGGAAGGCACGGGCTTAGGCCCGTTCGAGGGCGTGAGCGTGCGCGTATTGCCGAACGGCAAGGTCGCGGTCGCGACCGGCGCCACCACCCAGGGGCAAGGCACCGCTACGACCTTGTCACAGATCGTCGCCGACCAGGTCGGCTGCCGGCTCGAGGACATCGTCATCACCGTCGGCGACACCGGCGCGATCTCGCAGGGCATCGGCGCCTTCGCCAGCCGGCAGGCGATCAATGCCGGCTCGTCGGCGCTGATCGCCGGCGACAGCGTGCGCAAGCAGATCGTCGCGCTCGCCGCCCGCACGCTCGGCGTGCCGGAGGCCGAGATCGACGTCGAGGATGGGCGCGCCACCGCCCGCGCCGGCAACAAGCCCTCGATGTCGCTCGGCGAGCTTGCGCAGCTCGCGCAAGGCATGCCCGGGTTCTCATTTGCCCCCGGCCAGGCGCCCGGCCTCGAGCACACCGCCTATTTCACGCCGCCGCAGGCGTCGTATTGCAACGGCACGCACGTCGCCGAGGTCGAGGTCGATCCGATGACCGGCGGCGTGCAGCTCCTCGACTACACGGTGGCGCACGACAGCGGCAACGTCATCAACCCCATGATCGTGGACGGCCAGGTGCAGGGCGGCGTCGCCCACGGCGTCGGCAACGCGCTGTTCGAATGGATGAAATACGACGCCGGCGCGCAGCCGCTGACGACCTCCTTCCAGGACTACCTGCTGCCGGGCGCGCCCGACGTGCCGGGCTGCCGGATCGAGCACGTGGAGACGCCGAACCCGCTCAATCCGCTGGGCGTGAAGGGCGCCGGCGAAGGCGGCACCATCCCGGCGCCGGCCGCGATCATCTCGGCGATCGAGGATGCGCTCGCGCCGTTCGGCGTGCGTTTCGTGGAGGCGCCGTTGACGCCCGACCGGATCGTCGCGGCGCTGCGCCAAGCCGGCGCCTATGCGAAGCTGGCGGTGGGGTGATGCGCGCGGACTATTTGGCGGCGAGATCAAAGGCCTTGAATGCGCTCGGCTCCCATCGACTTGTGCAAGTTCCCACGCACGGTCGAGCGGGGCGCGCCCGGCCGGAGCGTCCTATATAGAGCGAAGATTCGTTGACTTTGGAGCAGTGAGGAGACCGTCATGGCGCCAAAACAAGAAAACCAGACCCCGCGCGGGCAGCGCCTGCGGTCCCGGCTCTGGTTCGACAACCCCGACAATCCGCCGATGACCTCGCTCTATCTCGAGCGCTATCTCAATTTCGGTCTGACCAAGGAGGAGTTGACCTCGGGCAAGCCGATCATCGGCATCGCGCAGAGCGGCTCCGACCTGTCGCCGTGCAATCGCCACCACCTCGAACTCGCCAAACGCGTGCGCGAGGGCATTCGCGACGCCGGCGGCGTCGCCTTCGAGTTTCCGACCCATCCGATCCAGGAAACCGGCAAGCGGCCGACCGCGGCGCTCGACCGCAACCTCTCCTATCTCAGCCTGGTCGAGGTGCTGTTCGGCTACCCGCTCGACGGCGTCGTGCTCACCACTGGCTGCGACAAGACCACGCCGGCGGCGATCATGGCGGCGGCGACCGTGAACACGCCGGCGATCGTGCTCTCGGGCGGGCCGATGCTCAACGGCTGGTGGAAGGGCGAGCGCGCGGGCTCGGGCACCATCGGCTGGTGGGCGCGCCAGGAGCACGCCGCCGGCCGGCTGGGCTACGACGAGTTCCTCGATCTGGTCGCCTCCTCGGCGCCGTCGATCGGCCACTGCAACACCATGGGCACGGCCTCGACCATGAACGCGTTGGCCGAGGCGCTCGGCCTGTCGCTGCCGGGCTGCGCCGCGATCCCGGCGCCCTACCGCGAGCGCGGGCAGATCGCCTACGAGACCGGCCGGCGCGCGGTCGAGATCGTGCGCGAGGACCTCAAGCCGTCCGACATCCTCACCCGAGCGGCGTTCGAGAACGCCATCGTCGCCTGCTCGGCGATCGGCGGCTCGACCAATGCGCCGATCCACATCAACGCGATCGCCCGCCACATCGGCGTTCCGCTCACGATCGAAGACTGGCAGACGGTCGGATACGACGTGCCGCTCATCGTCAATATGCAGCCGGCGGGAAAGTATCTCGGCGAGGAATATTACCGCGCCGGCGGCCTGCCGGCGGTCATGCGCGAGTTGCTGGACGCCGGCCGCATTCACGCCGACGCGCTCACCATCAACGGCAAGACCATGGGCGACAACGTCAAGCACGTCAAGGCGCAGGACCCGGACGTGATCCGCCCCTACAATAAGCCGTTGAAGGAGCAGGCGGGCTTCAAGGTGCTGGCGGGAAATCTCTTCGACAACGCGGTGATGAAGACGAGCGTGATCTCCGACGAGTTCAAGAACCGCTATCTGTCGAATCCGAAAGATCCGAACGCATTCGAAGGCCGCGCGGTGGTGTTCGACGGCCCCGAGGATTATCACCACCGCATCGACGATCCGTCCTTGCAGATCGACGAGAACACCATGCTGTTCATCCGCGGCGTCGGACCAATCGGCTATCCCGGCTCGGCGGAGGTGGTGAACATGCAGCCGCCGGCGGCGCTGATCAAAAAGGGCGTCACCTCGCTGCCCTGCATCGGTGACGGGCGGCAGTCGGGCACCTCGGCCTCGCCCTCGATCCTCAACGCGACGCCGGAGGCGGCGGTGGGCGGCGGCCTGGCGCTGCTCGAAACCGGCGACCGCGTGCGCATCGATCTCGACAAGGGCACCGCTGATATTCTGATCCCGCCGGCCAAGCTCGCCGAACGCCGCGCGGCCCTCGAGAAGCGCGGCGGCTACCACTATCCGGAGAGCCAGACACCCTGGCAGGAGATCCAGCGCGGCATGGTCGACCAGCTCGGCGACGGCATGGTGCTCAAGCCGGCGGTCAAATATCAGCGCGTCGCGCAGAAATACGTGCCGCGGCACAATCACTGATTTCGCGGAGAGACAGCACCATGGCCGGACGTCTGCAAGGCAAGGTCGCGCTCGTCACCGCGGCGGGCCAAGGGATCGGCCGCGCCATCGCGGTCGCCTTCGTGCGCGAAGGCGCACAGGTCATCGCGACCGACGTCGACGAAGCGAAAGTGCGAGATATCGCCGGGGCCAGGCACCGCAAGCTCGACGTGCGCTCGAACGAGGCGGTCGAAACGCTGGCCAAGGCGATCGCGGACGAATTCGGCGCGCTCGACGTGCTGGTCAATTGCGCGGGCTATGTCCACCAGGGCAGCGTGCTCGATTGCTCCGAGGAGGTCTGGGATTTCTCCTTCGACCTCAACGTCAAGTCGATGCACCGGACGATCAAGGCGTTCCTCCCGGCGATGCTCAAGAAAAAGGCAGGCGCGATCGTCAACATTTCGTCGGCGGTTTCGTCGATCCGCGGGGTTCCCGAGCGCTATGTCTACGGGACGACCAAGGCGGCGGTGATCGGATTGACCAAGCAGGTCGCCGCCGACTTCATCAAGCAAGGCATCCGGGTGAACGCGATCTGCCCGGGAACGATCGAATCGCCGTCGCTGCGCGACCGGATTTCGGATGTTTCGACACAAACCGGACGATCGCTCGACACCGTTCGTCAGGCATTCATCGATCGCCAGCCGATGGGCCGGCTCGGCACGCCCGAGGAAGTCGCCGCGCTGGCGGTGTTTCTCGCCTCCGACGAGGCGAGCTACATCACCGGCCAGCCGCATCTGGTGGACGGCGGCATGGCGCTTTAGCGCAATTGCCGTTGCAAGCCGTGCGGGCCAGCCATGAGTGCAGGGCTGCACGAAATTTCTTTGCCAAAACAACGGTAAGCCGAAGGGTTCGGGACCGACACAAAATTGCCGCTTGGCATTTTGGGTGCGCTGCCGTTGACTCGGGCCCACAGCGACGCGCCAGCCGCCCGCGGTGATGGAACCATCAGAGAATCAAAGGGTTATACCCCGAATCAAAGGGTTATACCCCAAAGCATTGCGTTTTCGCGCGACCGGCCCCATCACCATGTCCTTCCGCCTCAGCCTGGAGCTGTTTTTCCGTGCACAAGCTGGATCAGCTATCTCCATCATCGTCATCCGACCACCGCACTGACAGCGTCATTCCTTCGCTGCCCGACGACCTGCGCGAATTCGCCATTCTGCTCGACGTCGACGGCACCATCCTCGACCTCGCTCCGACCCCGCGCGAGGTCTGGGTCCCCAAAGAGCTGCGCGAGGTCTTGACGCAGCTCTCGGAGCGCACCGGCGGCGCCACCGCCTTCGTGAGCGGCCGCCCGATCAGCGAGCTCGATCTCATTTTCACGCCGCTGCAGCTGCCCGCGGTCGGCGGTCATGGCGCCGAAATGCGCGTGCGCGCCGGCGCTGTTCCGGGCCGGCCGCGCATCCCGCCGCTCGAATCGCACATCAAGCGCAAGTTCGCCGAAATCGCCGAGGTCGGCCCCGGCATCATCATCGAAGACAAGGGCTATTCGCTGGCGCTGCACTACCGGTTGGCGCCAGACAAGGAAGACATCGTCCTCAAGGCGGTTGCGGCGATCTGCGCCGGATTGCCGGCAACGTCGATCGAGCTGCTTCCCGGCAAGTCGATGGTCGAGATCAAGCAGGTCGGGTTCAGCAAGGCCTCGGGTGTGCGCGAATTGATGACCTATCCGCCGTTCGCCGGCCGGCGCCCGCTGTTCATCGGCGACGACGTCACCGACGAAACCGTCTTCGCCATGCTGCCGGAAATCAACGGCCTGCCGATCGTCGTCGGCCGCCGCGTCCCCGGGGTCGAGCATTGTTTCGACAATCCGGCGGAGGTGCGCCGATGGCTCGGCCGAGTGTCCGGACATGACGGCGCCGCCCGCTCATGAACGATCACGGGCTGGATCTTGCGGTCATCGGCAATGGGCGCACGGCCGCGCTCGTCGATCCTGCGACGCGCATCGTGTGGTGGTGCTTTCCGCGCTTCGACGGCGATCCGATCTTCTGCCGGCTGTTGTCCGGCAGTGAGGAAAAAGGATTTTCCGACGTCGTCCTCGACGACATGGTGGACTTAAAGTCGGAATATCTTCGCAATACCGCGATCATGACGACGGTGCTGACCGATCGTCAGGGCGCGGCGGTGCGGATCACCGATTTCGCCCCGCGCTTCCATCAGTTCGGCCGCGTGTTCCGGCCGCCCCAGCTCATTCGGATCATCGAGCCGGTGGCTGGGCTTCCGCGGATCACCATCCGCGTGCGGCCGACCAGCGACTACGGCCATCCGGTCACGCGCCAATCCGCCGGCAGCAATCACATCCGCTACGTCAGCGAAAGCTCGGTCATCCGCGTCACCACCGATGCGCCGCTCGCGTTGATCGAGCGCGAGGCGCCGTTCGTCGTCACCCGGCCGATGCATCTCGTCCTCGGCGTGGACGAGCCGTTTCCGGCCGACCTGCAAACCACCTGCCGGGAGTTCTGCGACCGCACCTACGACTACTGGATCAATTGGGTGCGCGGACTGTCGATCTCCTACGACTGGCAGGACGAGATCATCCGCGCCGCGATCACCTTGAAATTGAGCACGTTCGAGGAGACCGGCGGCATCATCGCAGCCCATACCACCTCCATTCCCGAAGCTGCCAATTCCGGCCGCACCTGGGACTACCGCTTTTGCTGGCTGCGCGACGCCTATTTCGTCGTCAAGGCGCTCAATCGCATCGGCGCGACCCAAACCATGGAGAATTTCATCTCCTTCATCCTCGGCATCGCCTCGAACCGCAACGAGCCGCTGCGGCCGGTCTACAGCGTTGTCCACACCGAGCCGATGGATGAGCGCACCGCCCCTGAGCTCAGCGGCTACCGCGGCGACGGGCCGGTCCGCGTGGGCAATGCCGCCGCCGGGCAGGTCCAGCACGACACCTATGGCAGCGCGATCCTCGCGGCCATGCCGATGTTCTACGACCGCCGCCTACCGCGGCTGGGCGACGAGGGCTTGTTTCATCTGCTGGAATCGCTGGGCGAGAAGGCGGCCCAGCTGGCGCTGGAGCCCGACAACGGCATCTGGGAATACCGCGGCCGCCGCCGCGTCCACACCCACTCGGTCGCGATGTGCTGGGCCGGCTGCAACCGGCTGGCCGCCATCGCCACCCGGCTCGGCTTCGGCGAGCGCGCCAACCATTGGCACGCGATTGCCAACCCGATCCACGAGACCCTACTCAAGGAGGGGTGGAACGAAAAACGGCAGGCCTTCACCGCCGCGTTCGGCTCGGACGATCTCGACGCCAGCGTGCTGCTGCTGCCCGACCTCGGCGTCGTCGAGACCGACGATCCGCGTTTTGTCAGCACGGTCAAGGCGATGGAGCGTGAACTTTTACGCGAGAAGCACGTTATGCGGTATGCGGCGGCGGACGACTTTGGGCTGCCGGCAACGGCTTTCCTGATTTGCCGATTTTGGCTAGTGGATGCCTGGTGGTCACTGGGTAGGCGGGAGGAAGCCCGTGAATTGTTCGTGGACGCGTTGGGACATCGCAATCGCTATGGCTTGCTGTCGGAGGATATCGACCCACAAACCGGCACATTGTGGGGTAATTTTCCCCAGACCTATTCGATGGCGGGGCTGATCTTGACGGCGATGCGCCTGTCGCGGAGTTGGGAGGATCGATATTGGCGCGGCTGATCGTTGTTTCCAATCGCGTGGCAATTCCCAGCGGCGATGGCGCCAGCCAGGCCGGCGGCTTGGCCGTCGCGGTACGCTCCTTGCTCAAGCGGCGGCCGGGCATGTGGTTCGGCTGGAGCGGAGGCGTTGCGACCGATGAGGACGTCGTCACCAAGACAGTCCAGCGCGGCGGCATGGTCTACGTGGTGACCGATCTCACCGACGCCGATTACCAGGAATACTACAGCGGCTTCGCCAATCGGGTGCTGTGGCCGATCCTGCACTACCGGCTCGACCTCGCCGAGTTTTCACGCCGCGACCTGAGCGGATATCGGCGGGTCAACGCCCATTTTGCCAACCAGCTGCACAACGTGCTGCAGCCCGACGACGTCATCTGGGTGCACGATTATCACCTCATTCCGCTTGCCAAGATGCTCCGCGACCGCGGCAATCACAACCGGATCGGCTTCTTCCTGCATGTGCCGTTTCCGCCGCCCGAGATCATCACCGCATTGCCCAACCACGAATGGCTGATCCCGCAGCTGAGCGCGTACGATCTGGTCGGCCTGCAGACCAAGAACGACGCCACCAACCTGGCGCGCTATTTCGAAAACGAGTGTCGCCTGCGCAAGCGCGGCGAATTTGCCTACCAGGCCAACGGCCACATCGTGCGGATCGGCGTGTTCCCGATCGGGATCGAGACGACCGAGTTCAACCGGATTGCACGGCGCTCGGTGCGCTCCCCGCTCGTGAAAAACGTGCTGGAGAGCCTGGCCGGGCGCGCCATGGTGATCGGCGTCGACCGCCTCGACTATTCCAAGGGCCTCGCCCAGCGCATGGACGCCTTCGAGCGCTTCCTGACGGTCTATCCCGACTGGCGCGGCAAGGTGACCTATCTGCAGATCACGCCGAAGAGCCGCTCGGAGATCCAGGAATACGCCGAGATGGCCCGCTCGATCAGCACCGCCGCCGGCCGCATCAACGGCGCCTACGGCGAAGTGGCCTGGACGCCGATCCGCTACGTCAACCGCGCCTACAGCCGCACCGTGCTGGCGGGCCTCTACCGCGCCGCCAGCGCCGCGCTGGTGACCCCGCTGCGTGACGGCATGAACCTGGTGGCAAAGGAATACGTGGCTGCGCAAGACGAGAAAGACCCGGGCGTGTTGATCTTGTCGCGCTTCGCCGGGGCAGCGGCCGAGCTCGGCTCGGCGCTGCTGGTCAATCCTTACGATCCCGAGGCGGTGGGAACGACGATTGCGCACGCGCTTTCGATGCCGCTCGAAGAGCGGCGCCAGCGCCATAACGCGCTGTTCCGCGTAATTTCGGAAAACGACATCAAGTCGTGGGGCGAGCTGTTCCTGGGCAGCCTGACACAGGAGGCCGAATTGCCGACCTGGCACGAGCAGCTCGGACTGCAACCGCCGATGAATCCCGGCCTGCTCAAGCTTCCGCAGTGACCGGGGAAATCCGCTCCTCCCGTTCCGGCTGCGAGCGCTGTTCCACCGGCCTTTCGCCGTGCGCAAGGTTGAGCGCGCTGTTGACGAGCGCGACATGCGTGAAGGCTTGCGGGAAGTTGCCGACCAGCCGGCCGCTGCGCGGGTCGTATTCTTCGCTCAGCAGCCCGACGTCGTTGCTTAGCGCCATCAACCGGTCGAACAATCGGCGCGCGTCCGCCCAGCGATTTTGCAGGACATAGGCGTCGACCAGCCAGAAGCTGCAGGCGAGGAACGCGCCCTCCCCCGGCGGCAGGCCGTCATGCGCTTTCTCGGTGTCGTAGCGCATCACGAATCCGTCGATCAGCAGCCGCTGCTCGATCGCCCGCAGCGTGCCGCGCACGCGCGGGTCGTCCGGCGGCAGGAAGCCGACTTCCGGCAGCAACAACAGGCTGGCGTCGAGCTGCTTCGATCCATAGCTCTGCACGAAGCTCCCAATCTCCGCGTCGAAGCCGCGCCGGCACACGTCGGCGTGGATCTCGGCGGCGAGCTGCCGCCAGCGCTC
This sequence comes from Xanthobacteraceae bacterium, assembly GCA_040510815.1. Classification (GTDB taxonomy): domain Bacteria; phylum Pseudomonadota; class Alphaproteobacteria; order Rhizobiales; family Xanthobacteraceae; genus VAZQ01. The sequence continues at coordinate 22,075 of JBEVIH010000279.1, forward strand.
GCGCGGACCGTCCAGCTCGAAGTCCTCTGCGCTCTTGATCGCGCGGTCGAAGGCGACCCACGCCATGACCTTGGAATAGGTGAAATGCCTGGGTTCGCCGCGCACCTCCCAAATGCCCTCGTCCGGCTCGGTCCAGATGTGCTCGAGATGGGAGAGGAAAGCGAGCTGCATGGCCCAGCCGGATTCGCTTGCCGCCAGGCCGTGGCGTCTCGCCTGGTGGAGCGCGTCCATCACCTCGCCGAACACGTCGAGCTGGCGCTGGCTGCAGGCGGCGTTGCCGATGCGCACCGGTGCCGAGCCCTGGTGTCCGGGCAGCCACGGCACCTCCCATTCGGTCAGGCGCCGCTCGCCGGCAATCCCGTACATGATCTGCACCTGCTCCGGGCTGCCGGCGACCGCGCGGATGAGCCACTCGCGCCACGACTGCGCCTCGTCGTTGAAGCCGGCATCCATCAGCGCCAGCAGCGTCAGGGTCGCGTCGCGCAGCCAGCAGTAGCGGTAGTCCCAGTTGCGCACCCCGCCCAGGTGCTCCGGCAACGACGTGGTCGGCGCCGCCACGATCCCGCCGGTCGGCCAATAGGTCAGCGCCTTGAGCGTGATCAGCGAGCGGACCACCGGATCCGGGCAGTGCCCCGGCGGCCGGCACTTTTTGGTCCATTCCGTCCAGAAGTTTTCCGTAGCCTCAAGCGCGGATGGGTGATCGAGCGGCCCCGCCGGCGGCAGATGCGACTCGCAGTAGGTGAGGACGAACGGCACCGTCTCGCCGGCCGCGACGGTGAATTCGCCGACCGTACGAAGGTTTTCGCCTTTGAGGTGGACCGGGGTCCGCAGCACCACCATGTCCGGGCCGGCGATCGCCCGCAGCGTTCCATCGTCGAGGCGCGTGACCCAGGGCACGATCGCGCCATAGCCGAAGCGGATCACCAGCTCGGTGCACATCGTGACCCGGCCGCGTTCGCCGACCACGAGCCGAACCACGTTGGAATGGCTGCCGCGCAGCGGCATGAAGTCGACCAGGGTGACGGCGCCTTCGCGGGTTTCGAAGCGCGTCTCCAGGATCAAGGTGTGCCCGCGGTAGCGCCGCGTGACCCGCGCGGCCGCGTCGCGCGGCCCGATCCACCAGCGCCCATGCTCCTCGCGGCCCAGCAGCGCGGCAAAGCAGGCATCGGAGTCGAAGCGCGGCCAGCACAGCCAGTCGATCGAGCCGTCGCGTCCCACCAGTGCCGCCGCCTGGCAGTCGCCGATCAGCGCGTAGTCCTCGATGCGGGAGGTCATGGCTGCCTAGTGCGCAAAATCGATGACGACCTTGATATCGCCGGAGCGGCGCTCGAGCGCCTCGCTCCACCGCTCGATCGGAACCCGGCGCGTGATCAACCGGGAGAGCCAGCCCTTGTCGGCGTGAGCGAGCGCGTCCACCGCCATCTCGTAATGAAAGCGATTGGCATTGACCGCGCCGAAGATCGCGTCGTTCTCGAGCACCAAGGTGCGGTTGAGCTCGCCGATGTCGAGCTCACGCTTGTGCCCGGGCTCCGTGACTCCGAGCAGGCAAACGATGCCGGCGGGCGCGGTGGCGCCGAGCACGTCGCAGATGACGCTCGGCACGCCGGTGCATTCCATCAGGATGTCGGGCTCCAAACCGTCGAGGTCGGAGATCGTGCCGACGTGAAAGCGGGCGCCGAGGCCTTCCGCCAGCGCGCGCTTGGGACCGTTTTCGTTGTGGTCGAGCACGTGGGTATCGAGTCCACGCTGCACGCCCATCATCGCCGCCAAGAGGCCGATCGATCCCGCGCCGGTCACCAGCATGGTGCTCGGCACCCACGCGCGCGAGCGGCGCCCGATGCCCTCGGCATGATCCCACGCCTTGGCGACGATGCTGGTCGGCTCGAGCAGGACGCCGAGAGCGCCCAGGTCGGGATCGATCTTGACCGCGAACTCGGGCTCGATGCGAAAGTGGTCGGCTCCAAAGCCGTGCCGGTCCTTGATGCCGCGCTCGGTGTAGCGGCCGTTGCGGCACATGTCCCATTCGCCGGCGGCGCATGACGGGCACGGCACCGGATCGGGCCGGCGCACGATGCCGACCACGAGGTCGCCGGGCGCGACGCCCGCGTCGTTTGGAGCCGCTTCAACTTCGCCGAGCGATTCGTGGCCGAGCACCAGGCGCTGTTGCCCGGGCGGCGCCGTGCCATAGGCACCGGAGACGATCTCGCGGTCGGTGCCGCAGACGCCGAGCGCCAAGCTGCGCACCAGAACCGCGCCATCCGACGCCGGCGGGTCGGGAACTTCGTCGAGCCGTACGGAATTGACGACGCCGGGCAAGACCGTGATTGCGAGCATCCAGCCTCCCCTTGAAAACAATTGCGGGAAGCGCGCCGCAACACGCTCCCCTCGGCAGCATCTCTACGCGCAAGCCGTTGAAAAGTTCCATTCGGCGCGAAACGAAAGCGCGCGCATGGGCGTTAACGCTTTCATCCGGCAAATGGAGGCATGAGCGATGGAGGCCATTGGACGCAAGCGCTGGGCGATCGCGGAAGGCTACATTCCCTCGGAAAGCTCGTTTTCTGACCGCGCGCTGATCTCGCATGAGACCGCCTGCATCCTCAATGCCGGCGACCGCGACGCGCAGGTGGCAATCACGATCTTCTTCGCCAACCGGGAGCCCGTGGGCCCCTACCGCGTGACGGTCGCCGCCCGGCGCACGCTGCACTTGCGCTTCAACGATCTCGACGAGCCGCAACCGATCCCGCGCGACACCGATTATGCCTCGGTATTCGAGTCAGACGTGCCGATCATCGTCCAGCATACCCGGCTGGATTCCCGCCACGCCGAGGTCGCGCTGTTGTCGACTGTGGCCTATGCGGAAGGCTGACTGCTGATCGCTTGGTCCTCGCCCGAGGCGTCCGCGAGAACGCCTGTTTTGAGGTAGTAATGCTCGATTAGGCTTGGACGAGAAAGTATTATTGGTAAGCCTCGTTGACATTATCCCAACCTTTTAAATAATCACAAAATAACGTGCTCGACATACTTACAATTCAGGTTTGCATCGCTAAGTATTAGACTGCCTTGGAACTCGCGAGCATTGGAAATGGCTGCATGCATTATTTAAACCCCCATTACGTCAACACGCATCAGTCCGACCTCCGCGCCATCAAGGACGGCTGGTACGCCATGGACGACGACGGCAACCTTGTCTCCGGCCCATTTTCCAGTCGCAAGGAGTGCGTCGAGAGAACCATCCAGCCAACAAGTGGATCAATGCCGTCCGCTTTGTTTTGACGGCCAAGCCGACAAGCGTCTCTGACCAGCAGCCGATCGACGTTGAGGGCAGCGTCCGGAGGTTCAACCAGAACACCCTTAAACAGGATACGCGTCATGAACGAAGCCGCCGCCACCAAAGCCAAGACCGGCAATCCCACCGCCGCTTCGACTGAACAGCCGAAATACGAGATGCCGAAATTCGGCTCCATGGAAATGCCAGCGGCATTTCGTGACATGGCCGACAGGGGCGTCGCCCATGCCAAGGACGCCTACGACAAGGCCAAGGCAGCTGCGGACGACGCAACCAACCTCTTCCAACACACCTATACGGCCGCCGCCAAAGGCGCCACGGACTACAACCTCAAGGTTATCGAGATCGCTCGTTTGAATGCCAATGCTGCCTTTGACTACGCCCATGAGCTGTTGGGGGTGAAGTCTCCGTCGCAGTTCGTCGAGCTGTCGAGCGCGCACGCGCGCAAGCAATTCGAAGCGATGATGGCGCAGAGCAAGGAACTTGCCGCTCTGGCTCAAAAGGTCACGACCGAGACCGCCGAGCCGCTCAAGACCGGCGTCACCAAAGCGTTCAACAAGGTCGCCTGAGAGGCCCGATTTTACGGCTTCGATGGACCGGATCGAATGCCGGTCGGCGCTTTGAGTTGCGAACCCGTCGTCGCGGGACGAATTGTCTCGTTGAGGTGTGGTCGCGAGCCGACCCCAGGAGGGACGGAAATGTGGATTGGCTTATTCGCCATCGTAATAGCCATAGCGATCTGCTTTGGCGTGGCCGCATTTGTGATGCAGCCAGCAACGCACTACTCATGAGCCTCAGACGGGGACCTCGGACATTTGCATGACAGGTCTCGCCGCTTGGGTGGAACTTTTTGCAGTGCACCACGTTCCCGTCCTGAGCCGGGGCCCCGCTGGAGTCCAAAAGCATGAAAATTGCGCAGATCGCGCCGCTCATGGAGAGCGTGCCGCCGCGGCTTTATGGCGGGACCGAGCGAATCGTGTCCTACCTTACGGATGAGTTGGTCCGCCTGGGTCACGAGGTCAGCCTGTTTGCGAGCGGTGATTCGGTCACCACCGCCAATCTGGTCGGTTGTACGCCGATGGCGCTGCGTCTTGATGCCAACGTCCGCGACCCGATCCCCTATTACATGCTCATGTTAGACCGCGTCCGTGAATACGCAGACGAGTTCGATATCCTGCATTTCCATATCGACCAGTTTCACTTCCCGCTGTTCCGGCCGATGGCCAATCGGACCGTTACGACCACGCATGGCCGGCAGGATCTCCCCGATCTGAAAGCGCTCTACGTCGGCTTTGGCGATATGCCCCTGGTGTCGATCTCCGACTCGCAACGACGGCCGATGCCGCATGCCAACTTCGTCGCCACGGTGCATCACGGAATTCCGTCCCACCTGCACAAACCCACTTACCAGCCGCATGGCGACTATGTGGCCTTTCTGGGCCGAATCTCCCCGGAGAAGCGGCCTGATCGCGCTATTCGGATCGCAAGGGCGCTCGGTATTCCGCTCAAGATCGCCGCCAAGGTGGACAAGGTGGACGAAGTCTATTTTCGCGAGAAGATCGCGCCGCTCATCGTTCAGCCCGGCGTCGAGTTCATCGGCGAGATCAACGAACGCGCCAAGACCGAATTTTTGGGCGAAGCGCGAGCGCTGCTGTTCCCGATCGACTGGCCGGAGCCGTTCGGGCTCTCCATGATCGAGGCGATGGCCTGCGGCACGCCGGTTCTCGCCTTCCGTTGCGGCTCAGTTCCCGAGGTCATCGAGCAGGGCGTCACGGGATTCATCGTCGACAGCGTGGGTGAGGCGGTGCGGATGCTGCCGCAGGTCCTCGCGCTCGATCGTCGCGCGATCCGGCGGCGCTTCGAAGAACGGTTTACCGCCACCCGCATGGCCAAGAACTACCTTCAGGTCTACCGTTCGCTACTCGAACATCCGTCGGTATCGGACCGCGACGCCACCGCGCCGCTGCTGCGGCCGGTCCTGGAAAAAGAAATGAACTGACAGGAGATCCATGGCGATCGAGGGCGTCGCGCTCCCCAAATTGTTGCTCGATACGGCTTCCGAGACACCGTTCTACATTCCGGCGACCGGCCCTGCCACGCGGCCGCGCCGCACGCTCAAGCACGACGACACTTTCGTCGTGCTGGACAGCCACGGTGACATCGGCGCCTCGGCCGGCGGGGCTGACGGACTTTTTCACTGCGATACGCGCTTCCTCTCCCGACTCGAGCTTTCGCTCAACGGCATGCAGCCGCTGCTGCTCGGCTCGAACGTGCGCGACGACAACACCTTTCTGACCATCGATCTGACCAATCCGGACATGTATGTCGACGGCCATCTGGTGCTGCCGAAGGACACCTTGCACGTCGTGCGCACCATCTTTCTCTGGCGCGACACCGCCTATCAGAGGCTAGCGATCCGCAACCACGGCGAACGCCTGGTGGATGTTCGTCTCAGCCTCCTGTTCGACAGCGATTTCGCCGACCTGTTCGAGGTGCGTGGGCTGCGGCGGCAGCGGCGCGGCGTCGCCGGCCGCCTGGTGGCGGCGCCGACCACGACGGTGCTCAACTACGAAGGGCTCGACGGTGAGCTGCGCCGCACCACGTTGAGCTTCGATCCGGCGCCGAGCGAGCTCACTGCGACCACGGCGTCGTATCGCATGAGCCTTGCTCCGAACGAGGCGAGACCGATCTTCTTCTGCGTCGGCTGCGGAGTCCCGGAACCGTCGCCGCCGGTTCCGTTCCTCCGTGGATTGCGCGCGGCCCATCGCGATCTGCGCGCCGCCTCGCGCAATGCCACTACGGTCGAGACCTCGAATGATCTCTTCAATGAAGTGCTCTGCCGGTCGATGTCCGACCTCTGCATGCTGATGACCAAGACCCCGCAGGGGCGATATCCGTATGCCGGCATCCCCTGGTACTCGACGACGTTCGGTCGCGACGGATTGATCACCGCGCTGCAGATGCTGTGGTTCGATCCCAGCGTCGCGCAGGGCGTGCTGCGCCGGCTGGCCGCGTTTCAGGCCACCGCCGATGATCCGGCCTCCGACGCGCAGCCGGGCAAGATCCTGCACGAGATGCGCGGCGGCGAGATGGCGGCGCTGGGCGAAATCCCGTTCGGTCTCTATTACGGCAGCGTCGATGCGACCCCGCTGTTCGTCCTGCTCGCCGGCCTCTACGCCGAGCGGACCGGCGACGACGAGACCGTGGCCGCGCTGTGGCCGAATATCGAGGCGGCGCTGGGTTGGATCGACGGCCCGGGCGATGCCGACGGCGACGGCTTCGTCGAATACTATCGCGCGACCGAGAAGGGTCTGGCCAATCAGGGCTGGAAGGATTCCTACGACGCCGTCTTCCACGCCGACGGCCGTTTGGCCGAGGGCCCGATCGCGCTCGCCGAGGTGCAAGGTTACGTGTACTGCGCCAAGCACATGGCGGCGCGTTGCGCGGAGCGCCTGGGGCACACCAAGCAAGCGCGCCATCTTCAAGCGCAGGCCGACGCGCTCGCGCAACGATTCGACGCGAGCTTCTGGTGTCCCGAGCTCGGCAGCTACGCGCTGGCGCTCGACGGCAACAAGCAGCCGTGCCGGGTGCGCAGCTCGAACGCCGGACAGGTCCTGTTCACCGGCATCGCCAAGCCCGACCGCGCGGCCGCGGTCGCCGACCTGCTGCTGCGGCCGCAATTCTTCACCGGCTGGGGCATCCGGACCATCGCCAACACCGAGGCGCGCTACAACCCGATGTCCTATCACAACGGTTCGGTCTGGCCGCACGACAATGCGCTGATCGCGCTCGGGCTCGCCCGCTACGGGTTCACGCGCTCGGTCGAGCGGCTGTTCAAGGGTCTGTTCGACGCCGCCACCTACATGGAAATGCGGCGATTGCCCGAGCTGTTCTGCGGCTTCCAGCGCGGCCGCGGGCGCGGACCGACGCTCTATCCGGTCGCCTGCGCACCGCAGGCCTGGGCCAGCGCCACGCCGTTCACGCTCATCGAAGCCTCGCTCGGGCTGCAATTCGATCCGGTCGCCAATGAGATCCGCCTGCGCAATCCGCGCCTGCCGGAGTTTCTGGACGAGGTCGTGCTGCGCAACCTGCGGCTCAAAGAGGCGAGCGTGGATTTGAGGGTGACCCGTCACGACACCGAGGTGTCGGTGGAAATCCTTCGCCGGCGCGGCCAGGTGCAGGTGTCCGTCGTCTTTCCCTGACGCTCTCTCCTGGATCGGACCAGCGGTCCGGGTTCACCCGCCGGCCAATCGCCTGTATCTATCTGCCGGCGGTGCCACCAACCATCCGGCGACGATGCGCGCGGACACGGCGAAAATTTCGACGGCGACCAGGATCGTCCGGCGCCCGGCCGACGGTCCGCCGTGGCATTTGTCTGCGGATATCTGCGTCCTGGGCGCCGGCATTGCCGGCATCTCGGCCGCGCTCGAGGCCGCCCGCCTCGGCCGCAAGGTCGCGCTGCTGGACGGGCTGCCGGCGCTCGGCGGCCAGGCGGTCAACTCGATCATCGGCACCTTCTGTGGCCTGTTCGCCAACGGCACCCATGGGCGCCAGCTCACCCATGGCATTGCCGACGACATCCTGCGCGATCTCGGCGCCCAGGAGGCGCTGCACTACCGCCGCGGCGGGCCCTCCAACACCACCGTCGTCATGTACGACGAGGTCGCGCTCTCGCGCTGGATCGAGGAAGCGGTTCGCAACGCCGGCATCACGGTTCTGCTCGGCACCATCCTGCGCGGCGTGACCCGCGACGGCCGCAGGATCCGCGCGCTCGACCTTGCGACCCGCTATGGCGACGTGACCCTTTCGGCCACCGGCTTCGTCGACGCCACCGGCGACGCGGCGCTGACCTGGCAGGCGGGCTTCGACTGCCGCGAGCCGGCCGATGGCCCGATCTACGGCACCCAGATGCTCGTCCTCGAAGGCATCGACGCGGCGCAGCAGCCGCCCCGCGAGGCGCTCACGGCGCGGCTGCGCGAGAAGGCCGCCGACTACGGCCTCGTTCGCACGCAAGGATTCGCCTTCGCGTTTCCCGGCCGCGATACCGCCCTCGTCAACCTCACCCATGTCGAAACGCCGCTCGAGCCGGTGGCGGCATCGCGCATTGCGCTGCTCGGCAAGGCGCAGGCCGACCGCGTGGTCGATTTCCTCAAGCGCGAATACCCGCAGGCCTTCGGGCGCGCCCGCGTGCGCAGCTACGGTCTCCCCGGCATCCGCCAGACCCGCTGGATCCGCGCCCGCCAGCAGCTCACGGTCGACGACGTGCGCGCCGGTACCCGCTTTCCCGATGCGGTCGCGCGCACCGCCTGGCCGATCGAGCTGCACGACAGCCCGCAAGGCTACGTCTGGGAGCCGTTCGCCGACGACCACCTGCACTATGTGCCGTTCGGCAGCCTCGTGCCGGCCGAGGCCGACAACATCGTGGCGGCCGGGCGCTGCATCGACGGCGACAGCGCGGCGCTCTCGAGCGTGCGGGTCATGGGGCCTTGCATCGCCATGGGCGCGGCCGCCGCCCACGCGCTCGATCTCGCCGGCAGCGGCAGCGTGCAGCAGATCGACATCGCGGCGTTGCGCAAACGGGTGTGGGACAATGTCGAGCGGATGGATTAGATGAAGCTGCGCGCCATGGCAGCAACCTCGCCGGATCGATGAACGCCCCTGCCCCACCGACCATGAACGTCGACCAGGCGAGCTTCCGCACGATCGGACAGCCCGTTCCCCGCAAGGAGGATGCGCGGCTGATCACCGGCCATGGCCGGTTCAGCGACGATTTCAACGCCGATGGTCAAGCCTATGCGGTGATGGTCCGCTCGCCGCATCCGCATGCCCACATCCGCGGCATCGAGGCGGCGCGCGCCAAGGCGCTGCCGGGCGTGCTCGGCGTGTTCACCGGCGCCGATTGCTCGGCCGACGGCCTGGGCGCCATTCCGCACGATCCGCTGCCCAAGACCAGATACGACATGAAGCTCACCGGCCCGGGCGGCGGAGCCATCTTCATCGGTCCCCACCTCTTGTTGCCGACCGACAAGGCGCGCCATGTCGGCGAGGCGGTGGCGATGGTGGTGGCGGAGACGGTGGCGCAGGCGCTCGACGCCGCGGAGGCGGTCGAGATCGACTACGAGCCCGTGCCCGGCGTCTACCATTCGGAAGACGCGATGCGGCCGGGCGCGCCGGTGATCTGGGATGAGGTGCCCGACAACATCCTGGTCGACACCGTGTTCGGCGACCGCGCGGCCACCGACCAGGCGTTCGCGAGCGCCGCCCACGTGGTGGCGATGGACTTCCACGTCGACCGCGTTACCGGCGTGCCAATCGAGCCGCGCGCCGCGCTCGGCACCTACGATGCGGAAAGCGGCCGCTACACGCTCCACGCCGGCAGCGGCGGCGCGGTGCGCCAGAAGCGGGAGCTTGCCTCCATCCTCGGCACAAGTCCCGACAATCTGCGCGTCCTGTCCTACGACGTCGGCGGCAATTTCGGCACCCGCAACCGCGTCTTCGTCGAGTTCGCCCTGGCGCTGTGGGCGGCGCGCAAGCTCGGCCGCCCGGTCAAGTTCACCGCCACCCGCTCGGAAGCCTTCCTGAGCGACTACCAGGGCCGCGACCTCGTCACCAAGGTCGAGCTGGCGCTGCGCCAGGACGGCCGCTTCCTCGCCATGCGCGCCACCAATATCAGCAATGTCGGGGCGCGCTGCGTCTCGCTGTCGCCGCTGAGCAAGGGCGCCGGATTGATCCCCGGCTCCTACGCCATCCCGGCCGTCACCTTGCGCGCAATGGCGGTCTACACCAACACCATGCCGACCCAGGCCTATCGCAGCTCGGGCCGGCCGGAGGTGACGTTCGCGATCGAACGGCTGATCGACATCGCGGCGGCGCGGCTCGGCATCGACCGCGTCGCGCTGCGGCGAAAAAATCTGATCAAGCCGCAAGCGATGCCCTACCACAACGCGGTCGGCATGACCTACGACAGCGGCCGCTACGAGGAGAACATGGACTGGGCGATGGAGGTCGCCGACTGGAAGGGCTTCGAGACGCGCCGGCGCGAGGCGCGCAAGCGCGGCAAGCTGCTCGGGCGCGGGCTCGCCAACTACGTGGAGTCCTCGATCGGCGCGCCCAACGAGCAGGCGCGCATCACCGTGCGGCCGGAAGGCCGCGTCGACGTGGTCATCGGCACCCAGCCGAGCGGCCAGGGGCACGAGACGAGCTTCGCCCAGGTCATCTCCGACCTGCTGCACGTCCCGATCGAGAGCGTGGCCATCATTCTCGGCGACACCGACGTCGTGAAGGTCGGCGGCGGCTCCCACTCGGGCCGGTCCATGCGCCACGCCGCCACCGTGTTCTCGAAAGCCGCCGTCGAGCTGATCGCCAAGGGCAGACGCATCGCTGCGCTCATCCTGGACACGGCACCGGACAAGATCGAGTTCACCGACGGCCGCTTCAGCGCACGCGACACCAACCGCACCTTCGACTTCCTCGAGCTTGCCAAGCTAGCCGCCAGGTACGAGCTTCCCCACGACTTGGCCGGCGGCGTCGCGGTGGTCGCCGACAACGAGATGCACGATCCGGTGTTTCCCAACGGCTGCGCCATCTGCGAGGTCGAGGTGGATCCCGACACCGGCGCGGTGACGATCACCCGCTACGCTTCGGTCGACGACGTCGGCCGCTGCATCAATCCGCTGATCGTTCATGGCCAGACCCACGGCGCCATCGCCCAGGGCGTCGGCCAGGCACTTTGGGAGCAATGCCACGTCGAGACCGATTCCGGCCAGCCGCTGATCGGTTCACTCATGGATTACGGCATGCCGCGCGCCGACACCGTGCCGCCGTTCAAGACCGAAATCGCCGAAGTGCTGTCGCCGACCAATCCGCTCGGCATCAAGGCGGGCGGCGAAGGCGGCACCACCGCAGCGCCGGCGGTCGTCGTCAGCGCGATCGTGGACGCGCTGCGCGACTATGGCGTGCGCAACATCAAGATGCCGGCGACGCCTTACGCAATCTGGAAGGCGATCCAGGACGCCAGGGCGAGCGCAGAAACCGGGGAAAGATGATGCTGCTCGGACGTGCTTTTCTGCTGGCGCTGCTGCTCGCGCCAGGCGCGCTGCTGGCGCAGACCGCGCAAAAAGCCATGCAGATCATCGTGCCGTTCGCGCCCGGAGCGTCGGCCGACGGCATCGCGCGCACGATCGCGAGCGAGCTTGGGCCGCGGCTCGGACGACAGGTGGTGGTCGAGAACAAGCCGGGCGCGGGCGGCTCGCTCGGCTTGACGGTGCTGGCCAAGGCGCCGCCCGACGGTGATACGCTGAGCGTCGGCGCGACCGGCGCGCTGGTCATCACCCCGAATCTTCCGGGCGCGCCGCCGTTTGATCCGCTGCGGGATCTCGTTCCGATTGCCCGACTGATCGAGGTTCCGCTGGTCATCGTTGCCAATGCCGCCAGCGGCCCGAGATCGATCAAGGAGCTCATCGAGCGGTCGAAGGCGACGCCCGGCGGCTTGAGCTACGGCTCGACCGGCACCAATTCCGGCCAGCACCTCACCATGGAGCTGCTCAAGAAGGCGACCGGCGCCAACCTCGTCCATGTCCCCTACCGCGGCAGCGCGCCCGCGGTCACCGACCTCGTTGCCGGGCAGATTCCAGTCGCGGTGGTCGACCTCACGTCGGCGCACCCGCACATCAAGGCCGGCACGCTGCTCGCCCTGGGCGTGCCGCATGTGAAGCGCACTCCGTTGGCGCCGGACATTCCGACCGTCGCCGAAGCCGGCGTCCCGGGCTTCGGGCGCATCGGCGGGTTCATCGGGTTGCTGGCGCCTGCCGGCACGCCCGCTGCGATCGTCAAGCGATTGTCGCGTGAAGTCGGCGCGATCCTCGCCGTGCCGGAGGTTCAGGCCAAGGTCCGGCTCCTGTCCGTGGAACCGGCCTACGAAGATGACGTTGCCTTCGCCCGCATGTTGGGTGAGGAATCGGCGAAGTGGAAAGAGCTGCTGCAATCCCTGCCGGCGGCAAATTAACGGCATAGTCGGAGAGCATGATGCCGCTGATGAGCGGAGGCGACGCCGTCGTCCGATCGATCCTCGGTCATGGCATCTCGACGATCTACTGCCTGCCCGGCGTCCAGAGCGATCATCTGTTCAACGCCATGTTCGACGTCGGCGACGCGCTCACGGTGGTGCATACGCGCCACGAGCAGGGCGCCGCCTATATGGCGCTCGGCGCCGCCCTGGCGACGGGCAAACCCGCGGCCTATTCGGTGGTGCCCGGTCCGGGCTTCCTCAACTCGACCGCCGCGCTCGCCACCGCCTATTCGACCGGCGCGCGGGTGCTCGCTTTGGTCGGCCAGATCCCGAGCCACGCCATCGGCAAGGGCCACGGCTTCCTGCATGAGATTCCCGACCAGATCGGCATCCTGCGCAAGCTGACAAAATCGGCGGAGCGCGTGGTCAACCCACAGGACGCGCCGGGTATTGTCGGCCGCGCGTTCAAGCAGTTGCGATCGGGACGGCCGCGGCCGGTGGGCCTGGAAGTCCCGCCCGACATGCTGCAGACGCGCGCCGAGGTCGAACTGTCCCCTCCCCTTGCGCTCGATCCCGAGCCGGCGCTGGACGAGGAGGCGATCGCGCGGGCCGCCGATCTGTTGGCCAAGGCCGAGTGCCCGGTGATCTTCGTCGGCGGCGGTGCGCTGGACGCAGCCGCCGAGGTGTGCGCGCTGGCCGAGCGGCTCACCGCGCCGGTCGTGTCCTATCGGCGCGGCCGCGGCGTGCTCGACGACCGCCACCAACTCAGCCATTTGCTGCCGGGCGGGCATGCGCTCTGGAAGACGGCCGACGTCGTGCTCGCGGTCGGCACGCGGCTGCAATTACCGCTCAGTTATTGGGGCACCGACGACAACCTCAAGCTGATCAAGGTCGACATCGACCGCGACGAGCTCGACCGCATCCGCGCGCCGGAGATCGGCTTGGTCGGAGACGCGGCGGCCGTGCTCGGACGCATGGAGCAGCACCTGCGCCGATTGCAGCCGATGCGAGCGGACCGGCTGGCGCAAAGCCGCGCGCTCAAGGAGCGCGTCGCGGCGGACGTCGCCGTGCTGGCGCCGCAGATCGCCTATCTCAACGCAATCCGCGACGTGCTGCCCGACCACGGCGTCCTGATCGACGAATTGACCCAGGTCGGCTACTCCGCGCGCGCCGTCTACGAAGCGCGCAGGCCGCGCACCTTCATTTCGTCCGGCTACCAGGGCACGCTCGGCTGGGGCGTCGCCACCGCACTCGGCGCCAAGCACGCGCTCGGCGACGTGCCAGTGGTGGCGATCAGCGGCGACGGCGGCTTCATGTTCAACGTGCAGGAGCTCGCGACCGCGGTGCGCCATAGCATCCCCGTCGTCGTCATCGTGTTCAACGACGGCGCCTACGGCAACGTCCGCAACATGCAGAAGGGCCTGCATGGCAACCGGGTGATCGGCACCGACCTCGCCAATCCGGACTTTGTGCGGCTGGGCGAGAGCTTCGGCATCGGCGCTCATCGCGCTCCCAGCCCGGAAGCGCTGCGGCGCACGCTGGAGCGCAGCCTCGCGAGCAACGAGCCGGCGCTGATCGAGGTTCCGGTCGGCGAGATGCCGAGCCCCTGGCAGTTCATCGATTTGCCGAAGGTGCGCGGTGTCTGACAAGCGCCCGGCGCTCGCCGCGATGATCATTGGCACTTCCAGCTACATTCACTAACATTCGCTCCGCACGGGTGACACCGACACCAAAGACGGAGGAGCGCGATGAGGCGGCGGGATCTGCTGATGCTCGGTTTGCTCGCGCCATCGGTGACCGAGTCGATAACATCATCGGCGCTGGCCCAGGAGCGCTATCCGTCTCGGCCGGTCCGCCTGGCCATTCCGGCGGTGGCGGGCGGCGTGCACGACGTTATCGGGCGCGTCTGGGCCGAGCGGATCAAGCCGCATTTCGGCACCGTCGTCATCGACAATCGCGGCGGCGGCGGCGGCCTGATCGCCGCCAACGACATCGCGCACGCGCAGCCCGACGGCTACAGCCTGCTGATGGGCAGCACCACCACCAATGTCCTGATCACGCCGCTGCTGGCCAATCCGCCCTATGACCCGGTCAAGGATTTTGCCGCCATCACCGTCTTCGCCTACAGCTCGACGTCGATCGTGACCCATCCGTCGGTGCCGGCGCGAACGCTCAAGGAGCTGATCGACTACGCCAAGGCCAATCCGCGCAAGCTGTCGTATGGATCGGCCGGCAACGGCTCGATCACCAATCTCGCGGGCGAGCTGTTCAAGCAGCGCGCCGGCGGCCTCGACATCGTGCATGTGCCTTACAAGGGCATCGGCCAGGTGGTGGTCGACCTCGTCAGCGGTCAGATCCCGATGATGTCTGCGAACGCCACCGCTCACATCCTCGATCTGCATCATGCCGGCAAGGTCCGCATCCTATCCGTGAACTCGACGGCCCGACTCAAGACCGCGCCCGACATCCCGACCTCGATCGAAGCCGGGCTGCCGGGTATGGTGGCGCAGACCACGTTCGGCATCTTCGCGCCGGCCGGCACGCCGCAGCCGATCCTCGATCGCATCAATCAAGTCACCCAGGACGCGATGGCGGACGAGCAGTTCCAGCGGGAGCTGCTGCGGCTCGGATTCGAGCCGGTGCTCGGCGTCGGCCCCGACAAGGCGGCGGGCGTCTTCCAGGACGAGCTCGTGCGCTGGACACCGATCCTCAAGACGGTGAGCACCAAGCCGGAGTGAGGACCGCCTGATAGGTCATGACCGCCGAAACGCTGCTGCGCGAGAAGCTGCGCAAGATCGAAGCCCTGTTCGCCGGCGGCGCTACCGCCGGGGAGCGCACCGCAGCGCAGGCCGCTGCCGAGCGCATCCGCGCGCGGCTCGAGGCGAGCGCCAGGACCGAGCAGCCGGTAGAGGTCCGCTTCAGCATCGCTGACATCTGGTCGCGGCAGCTTCTCGTCGCGCTCTGCCGCCGCTACGGGCTCAATCCCTACCGCTATCCGCGTATGCACCGGCAGACCGTGATCGTGAAGGCGCCGCGCTCGTTCATCGACGCGGTGTTATGGCCGGAGTTCGAGGCGCTCAATGCGGCGCTGATCGAGTATCTCTCCTCGATCACCGAGCGCCTGGTGCGTGAGGAGGTGTTTCGCGACGTCGGCGACGCCGAGGAGGTCATGCCGGTGAAGCTGCTGCGATGACAGAGGTCCCGCCGGTGCTTTGTCCGGCGCCATGACAGAATAGGAGAATGTCCATGAATCGCCCCGTGCAACCCACCCTCGACAAGCGCGGCGAGCCGCATGTGCGCCGCTTCGAGGAGCAGCGCTGGCTGCTCGACAACATCATCCGCGCCAACGGCATCGACTGGGACCAGCCGCGCTCGCTCTATCTCAGCGGCCCGTGCGGCAACGAGGCCAACGCGGATTTCGCCGGCATCCGCGAGCGGGTGAAGAAGATGGCCGACATCGGCCCGGCCTTCGAGGCGGTCGCGCGCCGGCGCGAGGCCAAGGCGAAGGCCGCCGAGGAGGCCGACCGCAAGGTCACCGCGCGCGACAACTACTTCATGGCGGCGGTGCACTGGGGCGCGGCGCAATGGCCGTACGACCAGAACGACGAGACCAACATCGCCTACAACAACAAAAAGCGCGAGTGCTTCGCCAAATATGCCGGCCTCGCCGACCACCGCGTCGAGGCGGTCTGGGTGCCGTTCCAGGGCAAGGCGATCCCGGCCTGGTTCCACCTGCCGCCGGGCTACCAGGGCGGCCGCGTCCCGGTGGTGATCGCGATCCCCGGCATGGACAGCTTCAAGGAAATCCAGGTGGCGCTCTATGGCGACCGCTTCCTCAACCGCGGCATGGCGGTGCTGGCGATCGACGGGCCCGGGCAATACGAAGCTCCGATGCTCGGCGTCTATTTCTCGGTCGAGAACTGGATCGCGGCCGGCAAGCCGATGGTCGATTGGCTCGCCAGCCGTCCCGAGGTCGATGCCGAGCGCATCGGCGCCGCCGGCACCAGCTTCGGCACCTTCTTCGGCACCATCCTCACCGCCTACGAGCCGCGCATCCGCGCGTTTGCCGCCATGTCGGTGTGCCATGAGCCCGGCTGCCACACCATCTTCCAGGAGGCGTCGCCGACCTTCAAGAAGCGGTTCATGTACATGTCGGGCATCACCGACGAGGACGAGTTCGACGCGTTCCGCAAGACCATCACCTGGGAAGGCCACGCCGACAAGATCCGCGTCCCCTACCTCGTCGTCGCCGGCGAGTGCGAGGAGCTCAGCCCGATCGAGCATTCCG
>JBEVIH010000280.1:0-5347 GCA_040510815.1 Xanthobacteraceae bacterium
GTTGTCCGCCGGACGGGTGGGCACGGCGCTTCGCGCCTTTGCCCACCCTACTTCTGGCTACTTCTGCCCGCCGGCGATGGCCTGCTCAAAGACCGGGATCCAGCTTTTCTGATTTTCGGGCAGCGTGCCCGCGGCCTCGAGCCGGCGCAGGATCGCGAGCGCCTGCCGCAGGCGCGCGACCGGCTCGTCGCCGAGCTGGGCGAGCTTGAACAGGTTGACCACCAGGTCGGTCTGCCAGCGCACGCGGTCGGGATGAGCCGCGGCGAGCTTCTCCAGCACGGCCAGACCGTCGTGGTAGCTCGCGCGCGCGTCGTCGGGGCGCTTGGCTTCGACCGCAACCTCACCGAGCTTGTAGTAGCTGACCCAGAGATCGTGCTGCCATCCCGGATTGCCCGGATCGGTGGCGGCGAGCTTGCGGGCAATGGCCAGGTCCTTGCGATAGCTTTCGATCGCCTCGTCGAAGCGCTTGAGGGTCACCAGCAAGGCTCCCATCCGGTTAAAATTCACCGATAGGGCGCCCTGCCACTCGACATTATCCGGGTCGCCGGCGGCGAGCCTTTCGATGATCGCGACGGCGCTGCGAAAGCTCGCCAGCGCCTCCTCGAACTGCTTGGTGCCGACGAGTGCCTGGGCGACCCTGCCATGGTTGAACGCCAGGTCGTACTGGCGCCCGGCGTTGCCGGGATCGCTTTCCGCCAGGCGCGCCCGGACGGTGAGCCCCTTGCGGTAGGCCGCCAGCGCTTCGTCCC
Organism: Xanthobacteraceae bacterium; assembly: GCA_040510815.1. Lineage (GTDB taxonomy): Bacteria > Pseudomonadota > Alphaproteobacteria > Rhizobiales > Xanthobacteraceae > VAZQ01. The sequence goes on from JBEVIH010000280.1 coordinate 750, forward strand.
AGCGTCCGGCGGCGGCAAGGAGATCGCCGAGCTTGTTCTCGCCCAGGGTCAGGTCGCGCTGCCACTGCGGATTGCCGGGATCGCCGAGCGCCAGCGTCTCGATGATCGCCAGGCTCTTCTGGTAGTGGGCGAGTGCCGCATCGGTTCGGTCGATGCTCGCGAGCACGTCGCCGACGCTGCTCAAGCTCGCGGCGAGCTCCCGCTGCCAGGCGGCACGGCCCGGATCATCGGCCACCAGCTGCTCGCGGATGACGAGGCTCGCACGGTAGGCCGCCAGCGCCTCCTCGCGCTGTCCGCCGGCGGCGAGCGCGGTGCCGACATATTCCCAGCTCGCGGCCAGATGCCGCTTCCACAGCGTGTTGTCGGGTTCGTCGGCGGCGAGCTTCTCGATGACCGCGAGGCCCTTGCGGTAGGCCGCGAGCGCTTCCTCGCGCAGGCCGGCACTGGCGAGCATGTCGCCGACCTTGTTGTAGCTGACCGCGAGATCCTGCCGCACTTGCGCGTTGGCCGGGTCGTCGGCGGCGAGCTTCTCGCTGATCGCCAGCGACTTCCGGAAAGCCTCCAGCGCCTGCTCGCGCTGACCCGAGATCACCAGGATGTTGCCGATCCGCTGGTGGCTGATCGAGAGCTGGAACTGCCACTTGGCGTTCTGCGGATCGATCGCGATGAACTTTTCGCGGATGGCGAGGCTCTTGCGATAGGTGGCGAGCGCGTCCTCGCGCCGGCCGGCGTCGTTCAACAGATCGCCGAGCGTGACGTAGCAGTCGGCGAGGTCGAGCTGCAGTCCCGAATTGCCGGGGTCGCGCGCCGTCAACGCCTCCATGATCGCGCGACACTGGTCGGCGAGCTGCAAACCCTCCTGGGTGATGCCGCGGGCGCGCAAGGTGATCGCCATTTCGGCGACCGCGGCGGCCTCGCTGCGCCGCAGGCTCGGCGAGGTCTCGCCCGACTCGGTGAGCTGCTTCTGCAGGTCGCGGGCGCGGTCGAGAATCTTGCGCACCAGGTCGACCGGCATGCCGGTGCGGTCGCGGAATTCCTGCGCCAGCTCGAACACCAGCGTGTTGGCGGTGCCGGTCGCGGTGGTGAGCGCGTTCTCGGCCCGCTCGCGCTGGATTGTCGCCACCTGCCATTGCCAGCCGGCGAGGACGGCGAGCATGAGGAGCAGGCCCGCCGCCGACCAGGCCAGGTGCAGCGCGCGGCGCTGCTGGCGCACTTCCTCCGATAACAAGTCTTCCTTGGGGATGCCGCGGATGGCGGCGGCGAAATCGGCACCGAGCTCGTCGAACCTGGCATCGCGCGCCGCCGCGCCTTCACGGTAAGCGGCGAGATCGACCCATTTCGGCTCGGCCGCGAAGGCGCGCTTGAGCACCGGCGGCAGCGGCGTTGCCGCCGACCAGCCGAAATCGCCCGCCGCCTCGTCCCAGGCCAGCACCCCGTCGGTGAGCGCGATCAGCAGCGTGTCGGCGCTCTTGTGCTCGAGCCAATAGGCGATCTCCTTGCCGACCCACGGCGACGCCGCCGCTTCCGGCGAAGCGAGCAGGATCAGAAAGCGGGACTGGCCGAGCGCCTGCTCGATCGAGGGCCACAGCTGCGGGGTCGCCGACAGCGAGGTGTCGTCGCGAAACACGCGCAGCGCCCGGCGCTTGTACCAGGGCTTGCCGAGCCGCTGCACCACCGATTGCAGCGCCGCCGCGATCGGCTTGTCCTTGGCGTGGCTGTAGGAGATGAAGGCGTCGTAGAGCGCCAAGTGGTTCCCTCGGTGTCCGCCCCCTGATGGGGCATGATATCTGGATTCGTAGCCGGCATGGAGCGCCAGCGGAATGCGGGACGCTCACCGCGGGCGGCGCCGCCCTGGGTTACGCCATCACGCGTGAAAGACGCGTGATGCTCCACCCGGGCGAAGTGCCCTCACGCCGCCTGTTTCATCCGCCGCACGTCCGGCGGCACCGCCTCGTCGGCGAGCGCGGCGAGCGCCGCGTCGAGCGGCATCACCTGCTGGCTCTCCTGGCCCAGACGGCGGATCGAGACCGTGCGCTCGGCCGCCTCCTTCCTGCCGACCACCAGCAGCACCGGCACCTTGGCGAGCGAGTGCTCGCGCACCTTGTAATTGATCTTCTCGTTGCGCAGGTCGTCCTCAACCCGCAGTCCCAGCCGCCGCGCCGCCGCGACCGCCTCGCACGCATAGGGGTCGGCGTCCGACGTGATGGTGGCGATGACCGCCTGCACGGGAGAGAGCCATAGCGGCAGGTGGCCGGCATAGTGCTCGATCAGGATCCCGAAGAAGCGCTCGAGCGAGCCGAACATCGCCCGATGCAGCATCACCGGCGTCACCTTGTTGGAGTGCTCGTCGATGTAGAAGGCGCCGAGCCGGCCCGGCAGGTTGAGGTCGACCTGCACGGTGCCGCACTGCCAGTCGCGGCCGATGGCATCGCGCAGCACGTATTCGAGCTTGGGGCCGTAGAAGGCGCCTTCGCCCTTGTTCAAGGTCCACGGCCGGCCCGAGGCCTTGAGCGCCTCCATCAGCGCGGCCTCGGCCTTGTCCCACACTGCGTCGTCGCCGATGCGCTGCGCGGGGCGGTCGGAGAACTTGATCGAGACGTCGGAGAAGCCGAAGTCCTCGTAGATCGAGAGGATCAGGTCGTTCATCTTGAGCGACTCCTCGGCGATCTGGGCTTCGGTGATGAAGGCGTGGGCGTCGTCCTGGGTGAAGGCGCGCACCCGCATCAGCCCATGCAGCGCGCCGGACGGCTCGAAGCGGTGCACCTTGCCGAATTCCGCAAGCTTGAGAGGCAGATCGCGGTAGGACTTCAAGCCGTTCTTGAAGATCTGAACGTGCCCCGGGCAGTTCATCGGCTTGATCGCGTAGATGCGCTCGTCGTCGTTGCGATGCTCGGTGAGGAACATCATCTCGCGATACTTTTCCATGTGGCCGGAGGTGACCCAGAGCGCGGAATCCATCAGCTGCGGCGAGTTCACCTCGACGTAGCCGGCATCGGTCTGGCGGCGGCGGATGTACTGCTCGAGCATCAGGAACAGCGTCCAGCCCTTGGGATGCCAGAACACCGAGCCGGGCGCCTCCTCCTGGAAGTGGAACAGGTCCATCTCGCGGCCGAGCTTGCGGTGGTCGCGCTTCTCCGCCTCCTCGATCTGCTTGAGATAGGCGTCGAGCTCCTCCTGCTTGGCGAACGCGGTGCCGTAGATGCGCGAGAGCATCTCCCGGTTGGAATCGCCGCGCCAGTATGCGCCCGCGACCTTCATCAGCTTGAAGGCGTTGCCGACCTTGCCGGTCGAGGTCATGTGCGGGCCGCGGCAGAGGTCGAACCAGTCGCCCTGCTTGTAGATCTTGATCTGCTGGTGCTCCGGGATGGCGTCGACCAGCTCGACCTTGAACAGCTCGCCCTTGTCGCGAAAAATCTTCTTCGCCTGGTCGCGACTCCAGACCTCCTTGGTGAAGGGTCTGTCGCGCGCGATGATCTCGCGCATCTTCTTCTCGATCGCCTCGAAGTCCTCCGGGGTGAACGGCTGGTTGCGGAAGAAGTCGTAATAGAAGCCGTTCTCGATCACCGGACCGATGGTGACCTGGGTGCCGGGCCACAGCGCCTGCACCGCCTCGGCCAGCACGTGGGCGGCGTCGTGGCGGATGAGCTCAAGCGCGCGCGGGTCGTCGCGGGTCAGGAACTCGATCCTGGCGTCCTTGCCGATCGGGTCGGAGAGGTCGGCGAGCTCGCCGTCGAGCGCCATCGCCACCGTGCGCTTGGCGAGCGAAGGCGAGATGCCCTTGGCGACGTCGAGACCGGTGATGTTTTGGGGATAGTCCCGACGGGCGCCGTCGGGAAAGGTCAGCGCGACCATCATGCACTCCTGTTGCTCACTCCTGCGAACGAGCGCAGGTAAGCGTGGATTTTGGCTGCCGGGCTGCTCGTTATGGCCGCACGGCACAGGGTCGTTAGATCATGGAAACCAAACTTGCAACCCTGTAGAGTAAGCGCGATCGCAAGTTGAATAGCCACATGATCCGCCGTCTGGTTTTCGCGTGCGCCGCCGTGCTGGGTTGCGCCGTGGTCATTGCTGCCACGGCGGGAGTGCTCGCGGCCGCCCCGGCCGACCGCCCCGGCAAGAGCGCGCCGAAGTCCAAGCCGCAATCCAGCCCCATCACCACGCCGATCGTCTTCTACGCGGCGAAGGGCCAGGCGGACGCGTGCGGCCCGGGCTGCAGCGAATGGATCGCCGCCGAAGGCCAGTTCGACCTCGGCGCTCCGCAACGGTTGCGGACGTTCCTGACCAAGCTCGGCGGGCGCAAGCTGCCGATCTTCTTTCAGTCCTCGGGCGGGCTGCAGGAGCAGGCGATGGTCATCGGCCGGCTCCTGCGCGAGCGCGAGATGACGGCCGGGGTGTCGCGAACCATCCCGGCCGGCTGCGTCGGAGCAAGCGATGAGGCGTGCCGGACGTTGAAGCGGTCGGGACAAACCCTCGATGCCGAATTGCGCAGTGTCGCAAGCTGCAATTCGGCCTGCGTCTACGCGCTGGTCGGCGGCAAGGTCCGGCAGGTGCCGCCGGGGGCGCGGCTCGGCGTCCATTCCGGCAAGCTCATCCAGCTT
>JBEVIH010000281.1:0-9241 GCA_040510815.1 Xanthobacteraceae bacterium
CGGCACACGCCGTTCTTCACCAACTACCGTCCGCAGTTCTACTTCCGGACCACCGACGTGACCGGTGTGGTGACGTTGCCGGAGGGGACCGAGATGGTGATGCCGGGCGACAACATCGCCATGGAGGTGACGCTGATCGTTCCGATCGCGATGGAGGAGAAGCTGCGCTTCGCCATCCGCGAGGGCGGCCGCACCGTCGGCGCCGGCGTCGTCGCCAGTATCATTGAGTGACGGCCCTTCGACTTCGCTCGGGCCTATGCTGCGAGGGCGGAAGGACGGTCGGGGCCGGCGTCGTCGCCAGCATCATCGCGTTCTGGTCGGCCTCGGACCCTTCGCCCTTGAAATGCGAGCGTTATTGGGGCATCTACAACCCGCGGCGGACCTCGGGGCCGCCGCAGGCGCTTCCGGAGGAGTGTAGCTCAATGGCTAGAGCACCGGTCTCCAAAACCGGGGGTTGGGGGTTCGAGTCCCTCCACTCCTGCCAGGCGTAGTCGAGCAGTCGCAAAAGTTTGGAAGATTCAACGGCTTGCAGCAAGGGCCGTTGCTGGCACTTAAGGCAAAACATGGCGATCAGTCCGTTCAAGTTTCTGCAGGAGGTGCGCGCCGAGGGCCAGAAGGTCACCTGGCCGACCCGGCGCGAGACCGCGATCACGACCGCCATGGTGTTCGTGATGGTGGCGATCGCCTCGGTCTTCTTCCTGATCGCGGACCAGATCATGCGGTATATCGTGACCCTCGTGCTCGGAATCGGCGGATGAATGAGCGAACGGATATCCAGGCCATGACGAAGCGCTGGTACATCGTCCAAGCCTATTCGAATTTCGAGCGAAAGGTCGCCGACTCGATCCGCGAGCAAGCCAAGCAGCGCCACCTCGACGCCCTGTTCGAGGAAATCATGGTGCCGACCGAGAAGGTCGTGGAGGTGCGCCGCGGCCAGAAGGTCGACGCCGAGCGCAAGTTCTTCCCCGGCTACGTGCTGGTGAAGATGGAGCTGACCGACGAGGCCTATCACCTCATCAAGAATACCCCGAAGGTGACCGGCTTCCTCGGCGCCGACAACAAGCCGATGCCGATCACCGACGCGGAGGCGCAGCGGATTCTGACGCAGGTGCAGGAGGGCATCGAGCGGCCGAAGCCCTCGGTCTCGTTCGAGGTCGGCGAGCAGGTCCGCGTCTCCGACGGCCCGTTCGCGTCGTTCAACGGCACCGTGGAGGAGGTCGACGATGCGCGCTCGCGGCTCAAGGTCGCGGTCAGCATCTTCGGCCGCGCCACCCCGGTCGAGCTGGAGTTCGGACAGGTGGAGAAGCTATAAGAGGCGAGTGAGTAGCGAATAGCGAGTAGCGCTGTTCGCAAATCACGTGGGAGGTGACGGCGGCCGCCAACCGCCTAGATCCGCACCACGAACCCTGAAGCGGCCGGTCACGGCCAACCAACAGGAGCAAGCGTCATGGCAAAGAAAATCACCGGATACATCAAACTGCAGGTGCCGGCGGGAGCGGCGAATCCCTCGCCGCCGATCGGACCTGCGCTCGGCCAGCGCGGCCTCGCCATCATGGAGTTCTGCAAGGCGTTCAACGCCCAGACCCAGAAGATGGAGAAGGGTGCGCCGATTCCGGTCGTGATCACAGTCTATCAGGACCGCTCCTTCACCTTCGAGATGAAGACGCCGCCGGTGTCCTATTTCATCAAGAAGGCGGCCAAGCTCGAGAGCGGCTCGAAGACCCCCGGCCGTGACAAGGCCGGCAGCGTGACCAAGGCGCAGGTCAAGGAGATCGCCGAGCAGAAGATGAAGGACCTCAACTGCGACACGATCGAAGCCGCCATGCGCATGGTGGAAGGCTCCGCCCGCTCGATGGGCATCGAGGTCCAGGAGTAGCCGCCATGAGCAATCTCGGAAAGCGCACCGTTGCGGCCCGCGAAGGCGTCGACCGCATGAAGCTCTATCCGCTCGAAGAGGCGGTGAAGATGGTCAAGGAGCGGGCCAAGGCCAAGTTCGACGAGACCATCGAGGTGGCGATGAATCTGGGCGTCGATCCCCGCCACGCCGATCAGATGGTGCGCGGCGTCGTCAACCTGCCGAACGGCTCCGGCCGCAACGTGCGGGTGGCGGTGTTCGCGCGCGGCCCCAAGGCCGATGAGGCCAAGGCCGCCGGCGCCGACGTGGTCGGAGCGGAGGACCTGGTCGAGAAGGTGCAGGGCGGCAATATCGACTTCGACCGCTGCATCGCCACTCCCGACCTGATGGGATTGGTCGGACGGCTCGGCAAGGTGCTCGGCCCCCGCGGCATGATGCCGAACCCGCGCGTCGGCACCGTTACCATGGACGTCACCAATGCGGTGAAGGGCGCCAAGGGCGGCTCGGTCGAGTTCCGCGTCGAGAAGGCCGGCATCGTCCAGGCCGGCGTCGGCAAGGCATCGTTCTCGGCCGACAAGCTGGTGGCGAACATCAAGGCTTTTGCCGATGCCGTGCAGAAGGCAAAGCCGGCCGGCGCCAAGGGCACCTTCATCAACCGGGTCGCCATCTCCTCGACCATGGGGCCGGGCGTGAAGGTCGAGCCGGCCTCGCTGTTTGCCCCGCAACAGCAATAGGGCGCACGAGGCGCGTGACACGAGGCGCGTGATCAGGTCCGCGGCTGGCCGCGGACCTGGCGCCGATGACGTCACGCGGGGGCGTAGATCCAGAAGTCGCCGACCACGCAGGCGCCGTCCGCTGGGAGCGGGCCGGGCACCTGCACGGCCGCAAACGGATGCGGCTGCCTGCCATAGCGGTCCGCCCAGGCCGCCGCGACCCCGGCGAAATCCCGGATGTCGGTCAGGAAGTATTGCGCGCGCACGACGTTCGCCATCGGGACGCCGACCGCCTTGCAGACGGCCTCGGCATACGAGTGGATCATGGCGCCTTGCGCCTGCCCGCCGAGGCTGACGGCGTCGAATGCGGCCGCATGATCGGCGGCGGCGACCCGTCCGTCGCGCCCGACCGCGATCAGGCCGGACGGAAACACCAACTCACCGGCGCGCACGCAGGGCCCGTAGGTCGCCAGCGCCGGAATGTCGACCCCGACGATCTGCTTGCGGCGGGTGGCGCCGGTCTTGAGCGCGATCAGATTGATCTCGAGCATGCTCTCGGTGCTGGAATAGTCCTTCGCGGTGGTCAGCGTGACCGCGCACGGGATATCGCGGAAATACTGCGACCACACGTCCATGAAATCGGGGAAGTTGCCGGCGCCGCGGATGTAGACCTGCGCCTTGAGGCTGTGCTCGAGCGCCGATCCGGCCGCTTTCAGCGACGGCTCGAGCCGCTCTTTGATCACGTAGTGCACCTGCCGCCGGAACGCGTTCTGGCCGCCCCAGTTGCGCACCGACGGAATCGCCACGCCCGGGCCGAGCTCGCCGCTCGCCGCAAAGGCCTGGTTGCCGGCAACGAACACGAAGTCGTTCACGACCACGGCCGGATTGTAGCCGGACGCCGAGATCGCCTGATCGGGGAGGGTGATTTTCTCGATCGTCCAGCCCTGGCCCGGGACCACCGCGATCATCGAGGTGTGGGTGTTGGTGCGGGCGGTGAAGCACCGCTCCATGATGATCGACGTGCTCGGCGGAATGTAGCCGCCGAATTCGGCGAAGCGGGCGAGGTGATAGGCATGGACCGCTTGGCCCATGGTGTAGAACTGATCGACGCGCACCGCGTTCGGCAGGTCCGAGCCGAATTCCTTGAGGATCGCGCGCATCCGCCGCAGGATGTAGTCGGCTTCGCGCCGCAGCGGCGGGCGGCCGCTCAGGCGATGTCCGGGCGGGCCCTCCACCTCGGGGGCAAGCCCGTGCTCGAAATCGAAAGCTTCGTGGCCGTTGAGGAAAATCCACGGGCCCGCCTTCACGGCGTAAGCGAAATTGCTGGCGCCTCCCGCCAGCCGCTCGACCGATTTGACCGTCAGCGCCGATGCCGGTGCGCCGCCTGCGCTTGTGCTTGAACCTGCGCCTGCCTGTGCCAGTTGGACCATGGGGCTCGCTTCCCGCGCCTGGGCGGCCATCGAAGGCGTCAAGACTGCCGCGCCGGCCAGTGTAACGCCATTGAAGAGAAAATTGCGCCGATTGCTGATGCGGCCCGCATGGCTGTGCATGGTGTCCCTCCGCGCGAAGTCACTGTCATGCCGCGTCGCGCCGGCCCAACAGTTCCCGGGTGGCGATCTTGGCGCCTTCGGCCAGCGACTTGAGCTTCGCCCACATGATGGTCGGGTGAACGCGCTGCGCAAACGGGCTCTGCGCGAAGCCGCAATCGGTGCCGCCCATGACGTGCTCGCGCCCGACGATCTTGGCGAGCCGGACGATGCGCTGCGCCACCAGCTCCGGGTGCTCGACGATGTTGGTGGCGTGGCTGATCACGCCCGGAATGAGCACCTTGCCCGGCGGCAGCTTGGCGCTCTGCCACACCGTCCATTCGTGCTCGTGGCGGGGATTGGCGGCCTCGAAGCTGTAATGGCCCACATTGACCTGCAGCAGCAGGTCGACGATGTCCTTGAGCGGGACGTCGAAGGCGTGCGGTCCGTTCCAGCTTCCCCAGCAGATGTGATAGCGCGAGCGCTCGGTCGGGATGCCCTCGAGCGCGTGATTGAGCGCGTCGATGCGCAGCTGCGCCCACGCGCGATACTGCGCCTCCGTCATCGGCGGCACCATCTTCTCGTGCATGTAGGGCAGGAAGGCGTCGTCGACCTGCACGTAGAGGCCGGCGTCGACGATCGCCTTGTATTCCTGGTGCAGGCAGTCGGCGAGCGCGAACAAGAGGCTCTTCTCGTCGGGATAATGCTCGTTCTTGGCGCCCGGCAGCGCGCTTGCCGGCGCCACCACCGGCAGGAACGCGCCTGTCGCCTTGGCCTTGGCGGCGGCCGCCTTGAGATTGGCGATGTCGCGCTTGACCTGGGTGTCCGAATAGGTGAGCGCGCCGTTGACGACGAAGCGGCGGCCGAGCCGCGCTCCCAGCCCGGAGACGCGGTCGTACTCGGCGTAGAATTCGGGGAACGCGACGCGGTCCTGTCCGCCGCCGGCGGACGCCAAGGGATCCTTCGCCTCCTCCGGCGTCAGCGGCCGGACGGCGACGCCGGTCAGGCGATCGTGCACGTAGAAGGCCCAGTTGCGGCCTTTGCTGAACTCCCCGTCGCTGACGACGTCGATGCCGGCCTCCACCTGCTGGCGGACGACCTCCTCGATCGATTCCTTGAGGCAGGATTCGTATGCCGATTTGTCATAGGGCTGGCCGTCCTCGATCTTGCGCAGGAATTCGACCAGCTTCGGAGGCCGCACCAGGCTGCCGACATGGGTGGTGCGAATGCGATCGATCGTGTCGGGCATTCTCTATTCCTCCTCTGCCCAGCGAGCCGCGCCATACGACGACGTGTCAAGTTTAGTGAAGAGTGTCTCGATGGTGACCCCGGCCCGCGCATGGCCGCCATCGCCGGCGCCATGGCGGCGTCCAATCCCGACGGCACCTGGCAACGGGTCTCCAATGCCGGCTTGCCGCAGACCGGGGCGCGATGAGGGCCAGGCGCCGGGCGGAGAGGGAAATCTGACGAATCCTCGCGATTCCGCTTGCAAAACGCCGCCGAGGGGCTAAATAGGGGCACAGGGCGTGCCGGCCCGGTGTGTCGGCGCGTCCTTGCGCGTCTTACGAAAAACATGGCGGTTAGGACCCTCTTCCTTTTGGACATCCCGCGGGATCTCTCTGAAAGGCGCCGAGGGACATCACAGTTTTTCTTTTGACGTCAGAGGCTTCCGGAAGTTTCCGGAAGTTGTCCTGTCCGAGACTGCAGGCGCCGGGCTCGCCCGGCTTAATCCACCAGCCTGCACAGACGGGGAAGGCCGTTTTTAGGGCGATAAGCCCCACGACCGGTTCGAACCTCGAGGAACCCGATGCGGCGCGTGTGCCGCACGGGGGGCAGGATGTGAGGAGCGTCGTCCTGCCCGGGCATGGTCAGTTGCCATTGGCGGGACGGCAGGTCGCAACCGGCGGGCCCCGCATTGCTGGCGGGACCGCCAACCGGAAAGAGCTTGCAGTGGATCGAGCGGCTAAGCAGGAGCTCGTCACGACGCTCAACGGTGTCTTGAAGGACACCAACGTCGTGGTCGTGGCTCACTATGCCGGCCTCAACGTCGCCCAGATGCAGACTCTGCGCAGGCAGATGAAGCAGGCGGGGGCGGCGGTGAAGGTCGCAAAGAACCGTCTCGCCAAGCTTGCTCTCGAAGGCACCGACGCAGCCGCGATCGTGCCCCTGCTCAAGGGGCCGACCCTGATCGCCTATTCGGGCGACCCGGTGGCTGCGCCGAAGGTCGCCACCGACTTCGCCAAGGCGCACGAGAAGTTCGTGATCCTGGGCGGAGCGATGGGCAAGACCACGCTCGACCCGAACGGCGTCAAGGCGCTCGCCGCGCTGCCGTCGCTCGATGAGCTGCGCGCCAAGATCGTCGGCCTCATCCAGGCGCCGGCGACCAAGATCGCGCAGATCGTCAGTGCGCCGGCCGCCAAGGTCGCCCGCGTGGTGCAGGCCTATGCCAACAAGAGCGAAGCGGCGTGACACGCTGAAAGCAATCTCACTGGTTCGAATCTCGAGGACGTGAAATCAATGGCTGATCTGCAGAAAATCGTCGACCAACTGTCCGGCCTGACCGTGCTGGAGGCGGCCGACCTCGCCAAGATGCTGGAAGAGAAGTGGGGCGTCTCCGCCGCGGCCGCGGTGGCCGTCGCCGCCGCGCCCGGTGCCGCCGCTGCGGCTCCGGCCGAGGAGAAGACCGAGTTCACCGTCGTGCTGGCCGCGGTCGGCGAGAAGAAGATCGAGGTGATCAAGGAAGTCCGTGCGCTCACCGGGCTCGGCCTCAAGGAGGCCAAGGACCTGGTCGAGGGCGCCCCCAAGCCGGTCAAGGAAGGCGTGAACAAGGAGGAGGCCGAGAAGGTCAAGGCCACCCTCGAGAAGGTCGGCGCGAAGGTTGAGCTGAAGTAAGCGCAGCTTGCTTCAGCGAAATCCCCGGGCGGGCGCCGGAGGCGCGAGACCCGGGGATTTCGAGCGGCAGGCCTGAATTGGCCGGGGAATCCCGGCCGAAACGGAACACAAAGCAGTGATTTCGGGGTGAACTGCCCCGAAATCGCAATATCTCCGCCAAACCGGCGGAAAAAGCAGACGGTTCGGGCGCAACCGAATCGCATAGAAACAGCGGGCTTCGACGCCTGTCCTGACGGCCGCGATGGATGGCGGCCTTCCGGAGAGTCGTCCCGGCCCGGCGGTTCGACAGAGCGAGAAGAGACGAGATGGCGCAGACGTTTACAGGTCGCAAGCGCGTTCGCAAGTTTTTCGGGAAAATCCAGGAAGTCGCAGAGATGCCGAACCTCATCGAGGTTCAGAAGGCGTCCTACGACCAATTCCTGCTGGTGAAGGAACCGCTCGGCGGGCGGCCCGACGAGGGCCTGCAGGCCGTGTTCAAGTCGGTGTTCCCGATCTCGGATTTTTCCAACACCTCGATGCTCGAATTCGTCAAGTACGAGTTCGAAGCGCCGAAATACGACGTCGACGAGTGCCGCCAGCGCGGCATGACCTATGCGGCGCCGCTCAAGGTGACGCTGCGCCTCATCGTGTTCGATATCGACGAGGAAACCGGCGCCAAGTCGGTCAAGGACATCAAGGAGCAGGATGTCTACATGGGCGACATCCCGCTCATGACCAACAACGGCACCTTCATCGTCAACGGCACCGAGCGGGTGATCGTCTCGCAGATGCACCGCTCGCCCGGCGTGTTCTTCGATCACGACAAGGGCAAGACCCATTCGAGCGGCAAGCTGCTGTTCGCCGCCCGCATCATTCCCTATCGCGGCTCCTGGCTCGACATCGAGTTCGACGCCAAGGACATCGTCTATGCGCGCATCGACCGGCGCCGGAAGATTCCGGTGACGTCGCTGCTCTACGCGCTCGGCATGGACGCCGAGGAGATCCTCAACACCTTCTACCGCAAGGTGATCTACAAGCGGCAGAAGGACGGCTGGCGCGTGCCGTTCGATGCCAACCGCTTCCGCGGCTACAAGGCGGTCAACGATCTCGTCGACGCCGACAGCGGGCGGGTCGTGCTCGAAGCCGGCAAGAAGCTCACCGTGCGGCAGGCGCGCCAGCTCGCCGAGAAGGGGCTCAAGGCGCTGCGCATGAGCGACCAGGAGCTGGTCGGTCACTATATCGGCGAGGACCTGGTCAACCCGAAGACCGGCGAAATCTACGCCGAGGCCGGCGAGGAGATCACCGAGAAGGCACTCAAGGCGCTCAACGAGGCCGGCTACAAGGAGCTGCCGCTGCTCGACATCGACCACGTCAATGTCGGCGCCTATATCCGCAACACACTCACCGTCGACAAGAACATGACGCGCGAGGACGCGCTGTTCGACATCTACCGGGTGATGCGCCCGGGCGAGCCGCCTACGCTCGACACCGCGCAGTCGATGTTCAACTCGCTGTTCTTCGATTCGGAGCGCTACGACCTTTCGGCGGTCGGCCGCGTGAAGATGAACATGCGGCTCGACCTCGACGCGCCCGACACCATGCGGGTGCTGCGCAAGGAAGACATCATCTCGGTCGTTCGCACGCTGGTCGACCTGCGCGACGGCAAGGGCGAGATCGACGACATCGACCATCTCGGCAACCGCCGGGTGCGCTCGGTCGGCGAGCTGATGGAGAACCAGTACCGCATCGGCCTCTTGCGCATGGAGCGCGCGATCAAGGAGCGGATGTCGTCGGTGGATATCGACACCGTGATGCCGCAGGACCTGATCAACGCCAAGCCGGCGGCGGCGGCGGTGCGCGAGTTCTTCGGCTCCTCGCAGCTCTCGCAGTTCATGGACCAGACCAACCCGCTGTCCGAGATCACGCACAAGCGCCGTCTCTCGGCGCTCGGGCCGGGCGGTCTGACCCGCGAACGCGCGGGCTTTGAAGTGCGCGACGTTCACCCGACCCATTACGGCCGTATCTGTCCGATCGAGACCCCGGAAGGTCCGAATATCGGTCTGATCAATTCGCTCGCGACCTATGCGCGGGTGAACAAATACGGCTTCGTGGAAACGCCCTATCGCAAGGTGAAGGACGGCCGCGTCACCGACGAGGTCATCTATCTCTCGGCGATGGAGGAGGCGCGCTACACGGTCGCCCAGGCCAATGCGCCGATCGACAACAAGGGCCGCTTCACCGAAGACATGATCGTCTGCCGCCATGCCGGCGACGTC
>JBEVIH010000282.1:0-5616 GCA_040510815.1 Xanthobacteraceae bacterium
CGAAACCGGGGCGAAGGAGCAAAAGGGGAAAGAGCAATGACGGCGACCATTACGATTGCGCCGGTGCGCAAGAGCATTCGGGTCAACGCCAGCCAGGCGCATGCATTCGACGTCTTCACGTCCGGGCTCGGGCGCTGGTGGCCGCGCAACATGGGCATCGGCCGGATGCCGATGAAAGCGGCGGTCATGGAGACGCGTCTGGGCGGTCGCTGGTACGAGCTCGCCGAAGACGGCTCGCAGGCCACCGTCGGCAAGATCATCGTCTGGGAGCCGCCCCAGCGCTTTGTCATGACCTGGGAGATCAACAGCGAGTGGAAGCCCGATTCGACCGTCAGCTCGGAGGTGGAGGTCAGGTTCATTGCCGACGGCGCGAACACGACGCGCGTGGAGGTGGAGCACCGCAAATTCGAGCAGATGGGAGCCGAAGGCGGCGCATCGATGCGCAAGGACGTCGACGGCGGCTGGCCGGGACTGCTGGAACGGTTCAAGACCGAGGCCGAGGCCGCGTGAGCAACGCGACGACAGCCGCCTCGATCTCGGGAGATGCCACCTGAGTGTTGCTGCAAAAGGAGTACGCCATGACCATCGAGCTCTACGTCTTTCCGCCCAGCCCACGCGCCTTCAAGGTGATGGCGGTCGCCAACCATCTCGGCCTCGACCACACGCTGCGCATGGTCGATCTGCGCAAGGGCGAGCAGACGACGCCGCAATACGCCGCGCTCAATCCCAACATGCGCATGCCGACGCTCAAGGACGGCGACTACGTCCTGTGGGAAGCGAACGCCATCGCGCAGTACCTGGCGTCGAGGCGGCCGGAGAGCGGGCTCCTGCCCAAGGACGAGCGCGCGCGGCTCGACGTGATCCGCTGGCAGTTCTGGGACCTGGCGCATTGGGATCCGGCCTGCGCGCTGTTCGCCTTCGAATACGTGGTCAAGCCGGTGGTCCTGGCGAACGGCGAGCCGGACATGGCGGCGATCGCCAAGGGCACCGAGGCCTTCCATCGGGTCGCGAAGGTCCTGGACGGTCAGTTGAAGGGCAAGACGTTCGTCACCGGCGACACGCTGACGGTGGCGGACTTCTCGCTCGGCGCGGCGATGAACCTCGCCGAGATGGCGCGCTATCCGGTGGCGCCCTACGGCGAGATCAAGCGCTGGCACGCATCGCTGAGCGCGCTGCCGGCCTGGCAGAAGACGCTGGCGCAGGCGGCGATGCCGACGGCGACCGCCGCCTGACGTCCGCGATCAGCCGGCGACGGAGAGAGATTGCACAAAGGAGCGCCGGGGTCGCGCCCTCGCGTCAGGCGGCCGAGCTCAGGCCCATGGCGAGGTCATGCTCCGCCGCAAGGCGCGGCTCGGACCGCGCGATATGCCGCGCGATCAGGGTGCTCACCACATCGGAATGGGTCAGCGGGCCCATGTGACCAGCGCCGTAGACGGTCTGCGCGGAAGCCTGTTTCATGGCTCGCGCGAGCTGGTGGACGATCATTTGCGAGGCGTCGCCTGCATGCTCGCCGACCAGCAGCAGGGCCGGAAAATTGAACCGCGCATAGGCGGCGAGCGGCGTCGGCTCCTCGAGCATCGCATGGAAATCGAGATTGGCCTTGGGCATGTAGCGGACGATATCGGCTTGCACGTCGCGGCGCATGGCCTCCCAGGTCCCCTCGCCGTTGAGGTAATCGACGAACTTCTTCGCCGCGGCGCGGTAGGTGCCGTTCGCCATCGCCCGATGAATGCCGGTTGCCACCGCCCTGACCCCGTCGAGCGCCGCGCGTCCTTGCGGGCCCATGGTCTTGAGCACATGCAGAGCGGTCGGCTCGTAGAGCGCGAGGCTGGCGATCCGGCTCGGCCGCTCGCGCGCGGCCCGCAAGGCGACGCCGCCGCCGTAGCAATGGCCGACGAGATGCACCGGCGCCTCGCAGGCGTCGATGATGCCGACCGTGACAGCGGCTTCATCGGAGGCGGTGAAGCAATGCTCGCCGGTCCAGTGGCCGACCCAGGCGGTGCCGGTGAGATCCGGAGCGACGACCGAGAACCGACGGCCGAGCTTCTGCACCAGGTGCCGCCACTGATGGCTGCTGCTGCCGGAGCCATGCAGGGCGATGACCGTCGGCCGGTCGCTTCGGTTGCCGACGGCGGCGAGGCTCAAGGGGCTCGACACGACTTTGCGTCCTTTGACAGGTCGCGGCGGACTGCCGGCGCTTGTGCTTGTTTGGTGCCATCGGGGATCGCCGAAAACTGTGAAGCGGCTCACAGAGCCGGAGGCGGTGCGTTCAACTCGTCGTGAGTTGATGCCGACGGGTTGACGGATTTCGATCGATTGAAACCACGCGTAGGGTGGGCAAAGGCGCCGGACGCAGCCGGCCCCGACAAACCCGCGACCGTAGCGCCGTGCCCACGCGTCGGCGGACAACGCAAGCTCGGATGGAAACGCGTGGGCACGGCGCGCACGCAGCCGACCGAGATCGAGGCGCGGTCACGGTTGCGCGCCTTTGCCCACCCTACGCCGCCGCGGTCTCACGCAGCACGACTATTCCGCCGCCTCGCAGCGGTCGCTCGGCGGGGCGAGGCCGAGAGCGGCGCGCATCGACTGGTGATAATGAATCATGGCCGGCTCGTTGCGGCCGTAGACCACGTGCGTCTGGGCGCCCGAAGCGAGGCCGATCTGGATGCTGCGCGCCGCCGGGAAATCCTCGCCGGTGACGACGTCGAGGACGAGTTGCATGTTCTTGTCCCAGTGCGTGCGCTCGTCGTCGGTGGTGGGCGCTTTGGGGACGTAAAGCCCGAGCTCCATCACCGCGCGATCGACGCGCGCCTCGCACGGGAAGATGCGCGAGAGCTCGACGTGGTCGCCTTGCACCATCAGGATGGTGTTGGGAAACAGCGAGTAGATCAGCGTCGTGTTCCACATCACGTCCCAGCCCTCCTCGGGCTCGGTCTTGAGCCGCTCGAGCTTCTTGCGCGGGAACGTGAGGCGATGATTGCGGCCGAATGGCTCGAAGTCGGTCACGTTGCCGTGCAGGATCGACGAGAGCGTCGCCTTGTGCAGAAAGGCGATGTGATAGCCCTCGTGGAACGTGTCGACGAGGAACTTCCAGTTCATGGTCTCGGGGATCAGGCGCTTGTCGTAGAACGCCCAGGATTCGAAGCCGAACGAGGCGAGCTCGGGCCCGAGCCCGCCGAGCCACGGGTCGATGTCGAAATCGGTCGCCGCGTCCGCAGCGGGCGTCGCAATGACCCAGACGAGGCCGTGCTTCTCGCACAGCGGCAGCGCCGCGAGCGAAGGCCGCTCGGCCCGCACGCCGGTAAAGCAGCGCTCGTCGGGGATACCGGTCACCTTGCCGGCGAGATCGTAGGTCCAGGCATGATACGGACACGAGAAGGCGCGCGCCGTGCCGCTGCCGCGCGCCACCTGGGCGCCGCGATGGCGGCAGACGTTGAGGAACGCCCGCAACTTGCCGTCACGGCCGCGCACGACCAGGATCGGCACGCCGGCGTGCTCCTCGGTGCGGAAGGCGCCCGGCGCGCCCCACTCCGAAGCAAAGCCCATCAGGATCGGATGTTGACGGAACAGGATGCGCTGCTCGCCGGCGAAATGGTCCGGGTCGGTGTAGACCGACACGTCGTTGCGCCAAGGCGCCGCGGCCAGAGCGGTGGTCCTGGTATCGACGTAATGCAACAGCCGCTTCAACAGGCCGATCTGACCCCGGCGGTCCATCGGATGCTCCCTCTTTATTCTTGCGTTCTTGCCGCCAGGCATCGGCCGCCTGAGCGGCGCCTTTGCACACGCGCAGAACGATGATACGGTACCGTATCAGCGGCGGGCGGGCGGCGCAATACGGTGCCGTATCACAATTGAGCGAGCGGGCATGGATACCGACAAGGTGACCGCCGCCAGGTGGGTCGAAGCCGCATTGGCGGAGCTGGCGCAGGGCGGCATCGACCGGGTCCGGGTCGAGGTGCTGGCCAAGACGCTCGGCGTCACCAAGGGCGGCTTCTACCGGCGCTTCAAGGACCGCCGGGCGCTACTCGACGCGCTGTTGGAGACCTGGACGCGCGGCCGCATCGCGGCGATCGAAAAGCACACCGAGCTCGGCGACGCGACCGCGCGCGAGCGGCTGAAATCGGTGATCAGGCTCTATTCCGAGCGGGTCAATCCCGAGGGCATGGCGATCGAGCTGGCGATCCGCCAATGGGCGCGCTCCGATGCGGCCGCCGCCGCCGCGGTCGCCCGGGTCGACGCCACCCGCTTGAAAACGGTCGCGCAGCTCTACGGCAAGCTGGGTCTGGCCGCCGACGATGCGGAGGCGCGGGCGGTTCTGCTCTATTCGTTCATCTTCGGGCAAAGCCTGCTCTTTCTCGAGCAGGCGCCGCGCAAGCGGGCGCGCCTGATCGCCGCCTGCGCCGAAGCCTTGACCGAGGATTGAGCGGGGCGCGCGGCAATCGGCCAGTTCAGCATGGAGCACGGCAAGGCCGACCGCACGCACGGCGCCGCGACGCTCCGGTCAGTTGGTCGGCATGATGTTGGCGTCCTTGCCGAGCTTGATCGTCGCCGCGAGATCGTCGCGGACGAACTTGTCGAACTCGTCGACGCTCATCGGCTGCTGCTGCACGCCCACTTTCGCCAACCGCTCTTGAACGGCCGGCATGGCCAGCGCCTTTTGGCACTCGTCGTGCAGCTTGTCGATGATGGCGCGCGGCGTTTTCGCCGGCACCGACAGTCCGCCCCAGAACAGGTACTGCGCGTCGGGATAGCCGGCTTCCACCACGGTCGGCACGTCCGGCAGCAGGGCCGCACGCTTGGGCGTGCTCACCGCGAGCGCCATCACCTTGCCGTCCCCGATCACCGGCATCGCCGGCGCGATCGGGAGGAAGTAGTAGTCGATGCGTCCCGCCATCACCTCGGTGAACGCCTCGACCGGCCCGCGGAACGGGATGTGCTGGACCTTGATCCCGGCGGCGAGGCGCAGCCGCTCGGCCGCCATGTGCGAGGCGGCGCCGATACCCGCGGAGGCAAAGTTCAGCTCGCCGGGCCTCGCCTTGGCGGCGGCGACAAGATCGGCGACCGACTTGTAACCCTTCCCCGGCGCCGCCACCAGCACGCTCGGCTGAATCCCGAACAGCACGACCGGCGCGAAATCGCGCAGCGGATCGAACGGCAGGGTCTTGTGCAGCAAGACCTGCGAGCTCACCGAGGACGAGTGCAGCAGGATCGTGTAGCCGTCCGGCTCGGCCTTCGCCACCGCGGCGGCGCCGATGCTGCCGCCGCCGCCCGGCTTGTTCTCGATGACGAAGGTCTGGCCGAGCTGCCGCGACACCTGGTCGAGCACGACGCGCCCGACGATGTCGTTGGCGTTGCCGGCGGTGAACGGGCTGATCACCTGCATCGCGCGGGTGGGCCACGCCTGGGCGTGGGCCGCCGACGGGCCGGCAACCAACAGGGCGCCGGCGATGGCGCCGCACAATGCCCGCACTGATGTCATCTTCAACCTCCTGGAAAGCTAGACCCTGTCGAAGCTCGCATCGGCTTCGTGGTCACGCGTCACTTGGCTCGGCGGGCGGCCGCTCTTGCGAGCCTCCCGAGCTGCCCGCCGTCCGCCGATCAGGATGATCCTCTCGG
>JBEVIH010000283.1:0-8265 GCA_040510815.1 Xanthobacteraceae bacterium
GGATGACGGCGTGTCGACCAGCGGCCGGCCGATCGCATTTGTCATGCTCGACAGGGCCGAGTTTCCGGATATTGCCATCCTCGTCAAAGCCATCGAGCGCCGAGTTGCGGGGTTCACAAGCCGGCCCCCTTACCAGACGCAGGAGCAGCGCGGGTTCTTATGCCGAGTCGACGGCAAGCTTTGCGTCGTCGCTTTCTTCGACCAGCCGAACCCGCTCAACGCCGATGCGAGCTGCATCCTAAGCGCGTGGTGGTGGCGGGAGGCCTGGGACCGCCTGCGGCAGCGCAAGGCGCACGCCGTCGTCTGCATGACAGACGACGATGAGCCGCGACACTGTTACAGGACCATTGCCAAACTTGCCTCGGCCGTTATCGAGACCTCACCCGCGATCGGCATTCTTTGGGCAGCTGCCGATGCGGTGTGGCCGGCGGACCGGTTCCGCACGACAGTGGACCAGGCCGGCGACGACCTGCCGGTGGAGATGCTGGTGTCGGTCAAGCTGGCCGCGGATGACGAGTATTCACGTCCCGACGGCGGGCGGACCTACTTTGCCTTGACCTGGGGGCTCGCGGCATTCGGTCTCATGGAGATCGAGGTGCGCGGCTTCGATGGTCAGCCTGACGAGCTGATCACGACGTTGCTCAACATCGCAGCGTATCTTCTCAAGTCGGGAGCGATCATCAGGCACGGCGACACCATCGGCCATGACAAACGGCACAAGTTCACCGTGCGCCACGAGCCGTCTACCATCGCGGCGGGCCAAACCGTGTATCGGCTCTATCTGACCTCGATCCCTAAGCCTTGACGCGGTGAAACTCGGGCCGACCAGACGTCGGGCAGGCCCGCCCCGGGCGACCGGTCACGGCTTCAGATAATTTTTCTTGTAGTAATCCACGATCTCCCCGCCGGTCGTCACCCACACCTCCTGCCGCGAGCGGATGTGGGCGAGCGCCTGGTCGAAATACTTGCTGCGGTGCGGGTGGCCGATGATGAACGGGTGCAGGCAGATCGACATCACCCGGCCGGTCTTGGCGCCATCCTCGTAGAGCACGTCGAACTGGTCGCGGATCATCCGCCCAAAGCCCTCCGCGCTCTGGTGATGCTCGAGGATCGCCGGGATGTCGTTCATCTCCGACGAGTACGGCATCGAGATCATCGCGCCGGTCTTCACCCGCATCGGATAGGGCTGCTCGTCGTTGACCCAGTTGCCGACATATTCGATGCCGGCCTCGGCCAGGAGATCGAGGGTGCGGTGGGTCTCGCTCAGCGCGGGACTCAGCCAGCCGCGCGGGGGCGCGCCGGTTGCCGCCGCGATGGTCTCGACCACCTCGCGGACCAGCGCGCGTTCCTCGTCCTCGGATTGCTGGTCTAGAAGGATCGAGTTGGTGGTGCCGTGGCCCATCCATTCCCAGCCGAGCTTTTTTCCTTCGTCGATGATGCGCGGGTAGTGCCGGCAGACGTCGGAATTGAGCGCCACCGTGCCCTTGAAGCCGTGCTTGGCCATCACCTCCATCAGCCGCCAGATGCCGACCCGCACGCCGTAGTCGCGCCAGGAATAGTTGAGCACGTCGGGCACGAGCCGCGTGGTGGCATGGGTGATCGGGGTCGAGGGCCGGTCGAACAGGAAGTGCTCGATGTTCGGGATGATCCAGACCGCGACGCGGGCGCCGTTCGGCCAGGTGAGCCGCGGGCGGTCGACGATGGCGGAGTAGGGGAAACGCCCGTGCTCTCGCGGCGGCGAAGATTGCGGCATCGCGTGTCTCCCTGGATCAGCGTTTCACATTGTGGCCGACGGTCCGCAAATATTGCAGCGTCTCGTCGAGCGAGACCACGTCGGCATATTTGGCATTGAGGTCGAACAGACTCTGCTCGTGCGCCGCCGCCGCCCGGTCGCCGACCGCTTCGCGCACCACCATCGGACGCAAGCCGGTCTGCACCGCATCGACGGCGGTCGCCCGCACGCAGCCGCTGGTGGTGCAGCCGGTGATGATCAAGGTATCGACCTGCCGGCTCATCAGCCGCGCTATCAGGTCGGTGCCGAAAAAGCAGGACGCGTATTTTTTCACCAGCAGGCTGTCGGTCGGCCGAAAGTCGAGACGGGGATCGACCTCGACTGCCTCGGTGCCGGCTTTGAGGGTGACGACGCCCTTCTGCTTGAGCGCCCAGATCCCGGCGTCCTTGAAGTCGGCATCGTGGTAGATCACGGTCGAGAAGATGACCGGGATCTCGCGCGCATGCGCCAGCGCCAGCAGCGGATTGATTGCCGCAATCTCGCGGTCGAGATTGGCGCCGAGCATCATGTCGGGATTGGTGAACGCCTTGATCATGTCAATGACGATCAGCGCCGGCCGTTCGCCGAACCCGATCTTCAGGCCAAACCCGCGCTGCCGGAAGAAGGCTTCGTCCTGATGCGCGCTGCTCATGCGTGGGTCTCCTTGGGACCGACCGGAGCACTTCCGGCTTTCGCCCGACGACCCAACCACGTGACCGTTGTCGCGCCTCCCGGCGGACGACGCAGGCGGTGTCGTCAATGCGCCTGCGGCGCGGCGGAGCGGATGCGGCTGTTGTAGACGTCGAGGGTGAGCCCGCAGACCTCGAACCGGCACAGATATCCCATCAGGAACGAGTTCACGCCCATCCGGTAGAGCGCCGCGACGTCGCCGGCGAGCAGCGCGTCGCGCTCCGCCGGGGTGAGATCGCAGGCCTTGAGCGCCGCGGCCGGGTCGGACTTCATCGCGGCGCGGAACTTGTGGTCGCGCAGCAGCTCGCGGCAAAGACGGTTCACGGCAAGCACCGACATGGTCAGCTCCACCGCCAGACCGCATAGGCGTGGCCGTTCTGCATCTGCGGCTTGACGAAGACCGGCTTGCGCTCGCCGACGGTGCCGAGCATGGCGATCCAGTTGAGCAGCTCGCCGCCGACATTGCCGGCCTTGAGCATCTGGTCCTCGGTCGCCTCCTTGATCAGGGTCGGGACCTTGGCCTGCTCCAGGTAGTCGCAGACCCGCTTGGCCCAGTCCGGATCGGGCACGCCGTCGGAGCGGCCGGGCGCGATGCGCGGCCCCCAGACGTCGAGCGAGAAGCTGCCGCTGCCCATGGTCACGACCCGCAGCGGCTGCGGCCAGCTCTCGATCGCGCGCTTGACCACGCGCCCGAGCTCGAAGCAGCGCTGCGCCGACGGCAGCGGCGGGATGTGGCCGTTGATGAAGACCGGCACCACCGGCACCTGCATCTGCGGGGTCATGAAGTGCAGCGGCACCACCACCGAATGGTCGACGGTGAACTCCTGCAGCAGCGCGAGGTCGAAGCCCGCCTCGATGCCGAGACGGCGCAGATGGGCCGCGAAGTCCGGCACCGACTTGATCGTGTAGTCGGGCACGTCGCGCGGCTCGTCGTTGGGGCCCTTGAACCGCTCGGTCACGCCGACCGCGAAGATCGGCAGGTTGTCCAGGAAGAACGTGTTGAGATGATCGGTGTCGAACATCACGATCAGGTCGGGCCGCAGGGCGGTGAGGTTCTCGGTCAGGGAGGCGAACAGCTGCGCGGTCTCGCACTGCGGACCGTCGCGCTTGACGAACCAGGGAAACACCGGCGTATGCGGGACGCCGAACGCGCCGACGAGCTCTGCCACGATCTGACCCTCCGATGCCGTTTGGCGACATAACTTGCACGGGCGCACGCCGATTGCCAGGGCGCCGATGCATTCGTAAGCTCCGGGGCGAGTGTACAGGGGGAACCAGCGATGACTCCACAGGCGAAGTTGGAGGAGCAGCGCCGCAAGACCAACCCGGTGTTCAACGACCGCAAGCTCAAGCTCGGCACGTTTGGAACCAATCTAGACCGCGGCTGCGCGATCTCGACCATCGACCGGGTGCTGGAGATCAACTGGCCGAACACCCTGGAGCTGGCCCGCATCTCCGAGGAAATGGAATTCGAGGCGCTGGTGCCCATCGGCCGCTGGCGCGGCTTCGGCGGCGTCACCAATTTCAACGGCCCGGGCTTCGAGTGCTTCTCCTGGGCGGCCGGCATCGGCGCCTCGACCAGGTATTCCGGCATCTTCGCGACTTCGCACGTGCCGACCATCCACCCGATGATGGCGGCCAAGCAGGCGACCACGATCGACCACATCACCGGCGGGCGCTTCGCGCTCAACCTGGTCACCGGCTGGCACCGGCCGGAGATCGAGATGTTCGGCTTCCCGCTGATGGAGCACGACGACCGCTACGAGTGCGGCCGCGAATGGCTGGAGATCATGAAGCGCCTGTGGACCGCGGAGGAGGAGTTCGACTACGAGGGCCGCTTCTACAACATCAAGAAGGGCTACCTGCAGCCCAAGCCGATCCAGCGGCCGTTCCCGGCGGTGATGAATGCCGGCGGCTCCGACAAGGGCCAGCACTTCGCCGCCAAGTATTGCGACATGGTCTACGTGGTGTTCGGCTCGCACGACTTCGACGACTGCAAGGCCAAGGTCGACGCCTATCGCAACCTGGCGCGCAAGGAATACGGCCGCGAGATCCAGGTCTGGAGCTACGCCTATGTGGTGCAGGGCGAGACCGAGCGGGAGGCGAAGGACTATTTCGACGAATACGTGAACCAGAAGGGCGACTGGGAGGCGGTGACCAACCTGGTCGACACCATGATCGCCAACGCCAAGACGCTGCCGCCCGAGGTGCTGGCCGAGATGAAGAAGCATTTCATCGCCGGCTGGGGCGGCTATCCGCTGATCGGCACCAAGGAGCAGATCGTCGACGGCCTCGTCACCATGTCCAAGATGGGGCTCGACGGAACGCTGCTCAATTGGCCGCGCTACATCGACGACCAGCGCTGGTTCCAGAAGCACGTCTATCCGCTGGTGCAGCAGGCCGGGCTGCGGTAGAGGGCGTTCTCCGCAGCTCGTAGGGTGGGCAAAGGCGCGCATGCCGCGCCCTTTCCGCGTGGGCAAAATCGCGCGCGCGCCGTGCCCACCACGTCGCCGCGACATGCGATTTTGCCCGCCCTACGAAGCTATAGGCTTGCCGCGCTCATTTGATCAATCGAAGCGCTGGCCCATGTGCTCGCGGAAGAAGCGCGGCAGCTCGCCGATGTCCTTGTCGCCCCAACCGTGCGCGACCGCGGCCGACAGCGCCGCCAGCATGCCGGCGGACAGCGGCAGGCCGGCGCCGCCGATCGCCCCGGTCGCCACCACCGACATGATGTCCTTGCGCAGGGTTTTCAGATCGAGCGTGATGTCGGCCTGCTCGCCGAGCAGCAGCCCCTTCTTGCTCGCCAGCCAGGCATTGGCGGTCGGCGCCTCGGCGAGCACGTCGAGCATCTGCTGGAGCGTCAGCCCCTCCCGCTGGCCGAGCGCGAGTGACTCCGCGATCGCCTGGATATAGGCCGCGAGCCCGAGATTGACCGCGAGCTTCATCGCGTAGCCCGAGCCGTTCGGCCCCATATGGACGATCTTGCGCGTGAGCTTGCCGAGCACGGCGCGCGCGCGCTCGACGTCCTCGGCGCGGCCGCCGGCGAGTGCGAAGAGCTTGCCCTCGCGCACGGTCGGGATCGACCCCAGCACCGGCGCCTCGATCAGCCGGGCGCCGGCCGCCTCGACCAGCGGAGCCAGCTCGCGGCCGGTCATCGGCTGCAAGGTGCTCATCTCGACGAACAGCTTGCCGGCGACGTTCGCCTGCAGGAACCCGTTCTCGCCGCGGAACACCTGCCGCACGCCGTTGTCCTCGGTGATGATCGAGATCACCACGTCGGCCGCTTCCGCCACCGCGCGGGGATGCGCCGCGAGCCGCAGCCCGCGGCCGGCGGCGGCCTTCGCCGCGGCGCCGTCGCGGTCCCAGCCCGTAACCTCGAAACCGCTCGCCGCCAGCCGCCCATGGATGGCGCGACCCATGCGGCCCAATCCAACCAATCCGACTTTCATCGCTCGACCCGCAAATTTCCGATCATTTCGCCGATAGATTCGCCTCGCGCGCGACCCGCTGCCACTTCGCGCGGTCGTCCTGGATGAACTGCGTGAACTCGGCCGGCTTGTTCTGCGCCGGCGTGAAGCCGAGCTCCTTGAAGCGGCTACCGACGTCCGGACGCAACACGGCGGCGCCGAACGCCTGGGAGATCTTGTCCACGATCGCGGGCGGCGTGCCCGCCGGCGCGACGATGCCGACCCAGGAGACCGCCTCGAATCCGGGCAGCGTCTCGGCGATCGCCGGCACCCCGGGCGCCAGCGGACTGCGTTGCAGGGTCGCGATGCCGAGCGCGCGCAGGTTGCCCTGCTGCGCCTGCGGCCAGACCACCGGCATGTTGTCGAAGATGAGATCGACATTCCCCGCCAGCAGATCGCTGAGCGCGGGCGCGCTGCCGCGATAGGGCACGTGGGTCATCTCGGTGCGCGTCATCAGCTTGAACAGCTCGCCGGCGAAATGGATGGAGCTGCCCGGCCCCGAGCTTGCGAAGTTGAGCTTGCCGGGATTGTCCTTGAGGTACTTGATCAGCTCGGCGATGCTGGCGACCGGCACCTTCTTGGGATTGACCACCAGCATGTTGGGGATGATCGCCACCAGCGTTGCCGGCGCGAAGCTCGTCACCGTGTCGTAGGGCAGGTCGTTGCGATAGGCCGGCAGCACCGCATGGGTCGAGCCGGTCGCCAGCAGCAGGGTGTAGCCGTCCGGCGCCGCGCGCGCGACGTATTCCGAGCCGATGGCGCCGGTCGCGCCGGCCTTGTTCTGGATGACGATCGGCTGGCCCAGGCTCTCGCTTGCGAACTGCGCCACCATGCGGGCGCTGACGTCGGCGCCGCCGCCGGCCGGGAACGGCACGATGAACTCGATCTGGCGCGATGGATAGGCTTGCTCCTGCGCCGGCACCGGCGAGCCCATGGCGACCAGGGTCGCAATGGTTGCGACGGCGCCGATCAATGATCTCCGTGGCATGATGTCCTCCCGGGCTCAGACGACACTTTCCCAGTTGATTGCGCGGCAATCCATCTCGAATTCGAGGTCGCGCACCGGCGGCCGGCAAAAGTGCCAGGTGACACCGGCGCCGGCGGCGCCGCAGCGGACGATCTCGTCGGCCAGGAACGGATGGATATCCTGCACCGTATAGACCTGCGTGGCGGTGGTATCGGCCCAGCCGCAGCCGAGCAGCGTTAGCCGGCGTTGCATCTCGCCGAGCACGAAGCGCGCCTTCTCGCGCATGGCGTCGGGGCTGGTCTCGCCAAGCCGTACCGTGTGGTCGCGATAGTTGCCTTTGCCCTCGGCGGCTTCCGCGCTGCCGGCGATCACGAAGGTCGTTGCCGGGCTCGGCGCTGCCACCGTGAACGCGAAGGCGTGGAACGAGGGCTCGCCCGGCGGGTCGATCGCGGGACACACATTGCTGCGCGCCACCGGGTTGGTCTCGCCGTCGAGCACGCCCCACTTTTCGAGCGTGACCACGTAGCGCTCGTTGAAGGCGCGAAAGCCCGGCTCGGTGAACGGCGCCGGCGAGCGCAGCTCGCAGGCGCAGAACGCGGTGAGCGGGCGGCCGGCCTCGGTGATGATCCGCTCGATGCGTTGAAAGCCCTGCTCCAGCGGCAGCGGCGTCTTGAACCGCACGCGCCGGATCTCATGGCCGGGGAGGGCGGCGACGCCGGCCGAATACTGGAACACGGCCGGAATGAAGCGGAAGCCGCCGGCCGGCACATCGCGGATATGGGGTGACGTCGCAGGCAATGGGCGGGCTAGAATTTCACAGGCAGGAACCGGGTGGTGAACATGACGCTGTCGTCGGGCGCCTGTTGCAGGATGCCCATCTCCACCAGCGATTGCCGGATCACCACCAATGCCTTGGGATCGAAGCGGCCGTCCGACGTGAAGATCTTGATCTGCTCGTCGTAGACGCGGCCGATCACCCGCTGGTCGAGGTTGATGACCTTGGCGGTGATCTCGACGGTGCGCTGCTTGTTGGCGCGCATGAAGGCGATGGTCTCGAACCAGCCGCGCAGGAACCGCTCCACCAGCTCCGGTTTCTTGGCGATCATCTCGTCCCGGGCGAAGATCACGTGGGTGTGGAAATCCGGCGCGAACGGCGCGAGCGGCGACACCACGCGCCATTCCTTCGCTTCTTCCAGCGCATAGCCCAGCTCGAGCGCGATCACGACGCCGTCGATCTGGCCGGTCTTGAGCGCCGCCTTGGTAGAATCCATGCCGCCGACGGTGACGGCGGTCACTTCGGCCGGCGCCCATTTCTTGTCGGCCACCACCCGCTTGAGCAGCCAGTCGGTGAGCGAGCCGACCGTGGTGAT
>JBEVIH010000284.1:0-8421 GCA_040510815.1 Xanthobacteraceae bacterium
GATGTGGGTGCGTGGCGGGCCGTGCCCACGCGTCTGTGGTGCGCCTACGCCCTCCCTCGACGGGTGGGCAGGGCGCTGCTCAATTTGCGTTGCGAACAATGAATTCTTGTCCCGCGCCTTTGCCCACCCTACAAAACTTGGCATAGAATAATTGGGCACGAGCAAGACAAGATCCGGGAAGCGCCGCGATGAAAGTCTTCATGTTTCATCTGATGCCCTATGCGCATCTCGACATGGGCTACAAGGACAAATACCGCGCCGCCTGGGTGGTGCTGCCCAACAGCTACTTCGACCCGGTCAAGGGGCACGAGCTCTACAATCGCTATCTCGACGAGCTGGAGCTGGCGGACGAGCTTGGCTTCGACGGCATTTCGGTCAACGAGCATCACCAGAACGCCTACGGCCTGATGCCGTCGCCGGTGGTGATGGCGTCGGCGCTCGCGCGCCGCACCAGGAAGGCGAAGATCGCGATCCTCGGCAACGCCTTCTGCCTGCGCGAGCATCCGCTCACGCTGGCCGAGGAGCACGCCATGCTCGACTGCATCACCGGCGGGCGGCTGATCAGCGGCATGGTGCGCGGCATCGGCGCCGAATACTACTCGCTGGGCGTCAATCCGGCGTTCTCGCACGCGCGCTTCCAGGAGGCGCACGACCTGGTGGTGCAGAGCTGGACCCGGCCCGGCCCATTCGCGTTCGAAGGCAAGTACTATCACTTCGAATACGTCAACGTGTGGCCGCGTCCCTATCAGCAGCCGCATCCGCCGATCTGGGCGCCGTCCACCGGCTCCACCGAGACCATCGAATGGGCCGCGCACCCGTCGCGCAAATACACCTATCTGCAGGCTTACAGCCCGATCCAGTCGGTGGCGCGGTTTCTCAACTACTATCGCGAGGCGTCGCAGCGCCTGCATGGCTACAGCGCCAGCTCGCAGCAGATCGGCTGGTCGGCGCCGGTCTACGTCGCCGACACCGACGAGAAGGCGCGCGCGGAGGCGGGCCCGCACATCGAGACCCGGTTCCATCGGCTGCTGCGGCTGCCGTTCCAGATGATCTTTCCGCCCGGCTACCTGAGCGCCAAGTCGCTCAAGAACATGCTCAGCCACAAGCGGTCGGTGTCGGGCCAGGAGCACACCGTCGATACCTTGATCGAGCAGGGCATCATCCTGTGCGGCAGCCCGGACACGGTGCGCAAGCAGCTCGTCGACGCCCACCGGCTGCTCGGCTTCCAGAACCTGCTGGTGATGCTGCAGTTCGCCACCTTGCCGCGCGAGCTGACCGAGAAGAACATCCGGCTGTTCGCGCGCGAGGTCATGCCGGTGCTGCAAGGACTGACCGACAAGGAATATGCCGGCATGGCGGTGCAGGCGGCGGAGTAGGGGGCTGCGTGCTCAAGCAACTGCAATTCAACGGCGAGGTGGTCGTCGTCACCGGCGCGGCCGGCGGGATCGGGCGCGCCACCGCCGAGGCACTGGCCGAGCTCGGCGCCACGACCGTGCTGGTCGGCCGCACGCAGGCGACGCTCGACGGCGTGAAGACCGCGCTGGAAAAGACCGGCGCCAAGTCGGAAGCCTTCACGGCCGACGTATCGAAGGAGCAGGACGTCGCGCGGCTGCGGGACTTCGTGCAGCAGCGATGGGGGAGGGCGAAGGCGATCGTCAACAATGCCGGCAACAATTTCATCTCGCCGATCACCGACCTCTCGACCGAGAAATGGCACGAGCTGATCGCGGTCGATCTCGACAGCATCTTCTATATGTGCCGCGCCTTCATTCCGCTGCTGCTGCAGGCGAAGAATCCCTCGATCCTCAACGTCGCCTCGAGCTTCGGCCACATCGGCAATCCGCACATGCCGGTCTATTGCGCGGCCAAAGGCGGCGTGGTGTCGCTGACCCGGCAGCTGGCGGTGGACTACGGCGCCAAGGGCCTGCGGGTGAATTCGCTCTGTCCCGGACCCACGCTGTCGCCGCGCGTGAAGGGATATTTCGACAGCGGCAAGTCCGACCCGAAGGTGACCGTGCAGAAGGTCATGCTGCAGCGGTTCGCCGAATGCGACGAGATCGGCAACGTCGCCGCCTTCCTGGTGTCGGACGCCGCCTCCTACGTGCACGGCGCCTCGATCCTGGTCGATGGCGGCCAGACCATCAACTAGAGCATGATCCCGAAAAGTGGATACCGGTTTTCGGAAAAAATCATGCTCCAACAATAAGCTCTATGGGCGCGCGGCGATGCGGAGTGGCTGTCAGTGACGGATGTTCTCAAGGGCGTGCGCGTCGTCGAGCTGAGCACGGTGATCACGGCGCCGCTTACCGGCATGATGCTCGCCGATCTCGGCGCCGACGTGATCAAGGTCGAGCATCCGCAGGGCGGCGATCCGTTCCGCAATTTCCGCGGCGGCCAATACAGCCCGAATTTCGTCGCCTACAACCGGGGCAAACGCAGCATCCAGCTCGATCTGCGCAGTGAGGCGGGCCGCTCGGTGCTGCTCAGGCTCCTCGCCCGCGCCGACGTCCTGCTCGAGAACTATCGGCCCGGCATCATGGTCAAGCTCGGCTTTGGGGAGGCGGCGCTCAAGGCCGCCAATCCCAGGCTGATCCATTGCTCGATCACCGGGTTCGGCGAGACCGGGCCCTACAGCGAACGGCCGGCCTACGACAACGTCGCGGTGGCGCTGAGCGGCATCCTCAGCCTGCAGCTCGACCCGGAGCATCCGCAGTCGAGCGGGCCGACCATCGCCGACAACGCCACCGGCATGTTCGCCTGCTACGGCATCCTGGGCGCCTTGTACGACCGCGAGCGGTCCGGCCGCGGCCGCCGCGTCGAGGTCAACATGCTGGAGGCGGGCATCGCCTTCATCCCCGATCCGTTCGCGAACTACACGCGGGCCGGAATCAAGAGCGACCGGCTCACAAGGGTGGCGGCCTCGCAGTCCTTCGCCTTCCGCTGCGGCGACGGCAAGCTGCTCGCCGTCCACCTGTCGTCGCAGCCGAAGTTCTTCGAGGGGATCGTGGCGGCGCTCGAACGCCCCGAGCTGCTGCAGGATGAGCGGTTCAGCACGCGCGACCTGCGCATCAGCAACCACGGCGAGCTCACCCGCATCATGGGCGAGATCGTGGCGACCAAGCCGCGCGCCCACTGGATGAATGCGCTCGAAGCCAACGACGTGCCGTTTGCGCCGGTCAACAGCCTCGCGGAAGTGCTCGATGATCCGCAGGTGTGCCATCTGCGCACGTTCTACAAGCAGAACCATCCGACCGAGGGCGAGATCACTGCCATCCACCGGCCGGTGCTGATCGACGGCACCCGCGACGAGCGCGTCTTGCCGGCGCCCACGCTCGGCGAGCACACCGAGGTGGTGCTCGCCGAGCTCGGCTACGACGAGGGCGAAATCGAGAAGCTGCGCTCGGCCCGGTGATCTGAAAGCGGATGAAATAACCGTCGCGTCGTGCGGCCGTCGCCCCAAAAGCAAGAGCAAACCAGTCATGAAAACCAGCACCGATCGAATCCTCACCACCCACGTCGGCAGCCTGATCCGCCCGCAGGCGCTGCAGGAGATCATGCGCGCGAAGCAGGGTGGCGCGGCCTACGACCGCGCGGCCTACGACGCCTGTCTCAAGCAATCGATCGCCGACGTCGTCCGCCGCCAGGCCGATACAGGCCTCGACGTCATCAGCGACGGCGAGTTCGGCAAGGCGATCAGCTGGAACCAGTACGTGGTCGAACGGCTGAGCGGCTTCGAGCTGCGCGCGATCCCGGCGGGTTACCGGCCCGGCACCCCGGGCGCCGACCGCACCCGTTTCAAGGAATTCTACGCCGAGCTCGACGCGCGCGAGCCGATGGCCAATCCCAGGATGGTCGCCTGCGTCAGCCCTGTGAAATATGTCGGGCAGGCGATCGTGCAGCGCGACATCGACAATTTCAAAGCCGCGCTCAAGGGCGTGACGGTCGAGCAGGCCTTCATGCCGGTGGTGGCACCATCGAGCGTGCTGCCGGATCGCAAGGACGAGTTTTACAAAAGCGAGGAGGAGTGGCTGGCGGCGGTCACCGCGGCGATGCGCGCCGAATACAAGATGATCGTCGATGCCGGGTTCATTCTGCAGATCGACGATGCGCGCGCCGCCACCGCCTACGACCGGATGGTGCCGCCGGGCACCTTCGAGGACTACCGGCGCTGGCTCGAAAAATTCGTAGAGTCGCTCAACCACGCGCTCGAGGGCATCCCGGAGGAGCGCGTGCGCTATCACGTCTGCTGGGGCAGCTGGCCCGGCCCGCATGTGAGCGACGTGCCGCTCAAGGCGATCGTCGATCTCATCCTCAAGGTGCGGGCCGGCGCCTACGTGATCGAATCCGCCAACCCGCGCCACGAGCACGAGTGGCAGGTCTGGAAGGACGTCAAGCTGCCGCCCGGCCGCGTGCTGATCCCGGGCGTCATCAGCCACGCCACCAACGTGGTCGAGCATCCCGAATTGATCGCCGAGCGCATCCTGCGCTTCGCCAATCTGCTCGGCCGCGAGAACGTCATGGCCGGTACCGACTGCGGCTTCGCCCAGGGCACGTTCTACCGCCGCGTCCATCCGACCGTCATGTGGGCGAAGTTCGAGGCGCTGGTGGAAGGGGCACGGCTGGCGAGCAAACAGTTGTGGAATTGAGGGGACCGTCGTTTGGTTCGTCGCCCTCAGGCTTGTCATGCCCGCGAAAGCGGGCATCCAGTCATCACCGGCGGCTCGGCTCAGCCTCAGCGCTGGCGAATGCTGGATCGTCCGCTTTCGCGGACGATGACACCGCGTGAATGACCTGAAAAGGAACCCAACTCATGCGCCACATCGACGCCTTCTGCCATTTCTTCCCGCAGGGCCTGTTTGCGAAAATGTCGGCGACCTCGGGCGGCACGCGCGACATCGGCAAGCGCATGCAGGGCGTGCGCACCATCCACGACCTCGACGCCCGCCGCAAGATGATGGACGAGTTCGACGACTATTCGGAGATTCTCTCGCTCGGGCTGCCGCCGCTCGAAGCGATGGCGGGCCCGGACCAGACCCCCGAGCTCGCCCGCGTCGCCAATGACGGCCTGGCTGAGCTGTGCGCCAAGTATCCGGATCGCTTCGCCGGCTATGTGGGCGCGCTGCCGATGGGCGCACCCGATGCCGCCGTGAAGGAAGCCGAGCGCATCCTGCTGCGCGGCAACGCCAACGGCTTGCAGCTCCATACCAACGTCAACGGCGCCTGCCTCGACGAGCCGCGCTTCTTCCCGGTCTTCGAAGTGGCGGCGAAATCGGGCAAGCCGGTGCTGCTGCATCCGGCGCGCACGGCGAACGTCCCCGACTTCCCGGCCGAGAGCAAATCGAAATACGAGATCTGGGCCATCCTCGGCTGGCCCTACGAGACCAGCGCCACCATGGCGCGGCTGATCTTTTCGGGCGTGATGACGCGGCTGCCGAACCTGAAGATCCTGATCCATCACCTCGGCGCGATGATCCCGTTCTTCGACGCACGCCTCGAGACCGGCTGGGCCACCTTGGGCAGCCGCACCTCCGACGAGGACTACAGCGGCGTGCTCAAGATGCTGGGCAAGCCGCTGATGGATTGCTTCCGCGACTTCTACGCCGACACGGCGCTCTGCGGCGGGCGCATCGGAACGGTCTGCGGGCTCGAGTTCTACGGCGCCGACCACGTGCTGTTCGCCTCCGACGCGCCGTTCGGCGCCGAGGGCGGTGCCAGCTACATCCGCGAGACCATGAAGGTGGTCGCGTCGCTCGACATAACGCAGGCCGACAAGGAGAAGATCTGCCACCGCAACGCGCAGGCGCTGTTCAAGCTGTGACAAGCGTGTCCCGGACGCGGTGCAGCGCGAAGCTCTTGCGTAGCGGTGCACCGCTGATCCGGGACCGTTCCATGTACGGAGCTCGTAACGGTCCCGGGTCTGCGGCGCACCGCTCGCCTTCGGCTCGCGCTGCGCTGCGCCCGGGACACGGGCATGCAGGTGCGCGCCTTTACGCCTCTTTGCGGGATCGGCTAAGCTTCGCCGCTGCAACAAAGACAACAGGGAGAACGCCGATGCCGCCGGCCCTGCGCTCAGCGATCTTCGCGGTGGTGGCGGCCGGCCTCATGAGCCCCGCGCAGGCGGCCGACAAGGTCGTGGTCGGAACCGGCGGCTCGGCCGGCGACGCGCCGTTCTACATCGCCCAGGACAAGGGCTACTTCAAGAGCGAGGACCTGGACGTCGACCTCATCGTGCTCGACTCCGGCGCCAAGGTGATCGCACCGCTCGGCACCGGCGAGCTCGACGTCGGCTCCGGCGCGCTCTCGGTCGGGTTCTGGAACGCGCTCGTGCGCGGCGTGAAGTTTCGCATCGTCGCCGATCGCGGCCATACCGAGAAGGGCTACCTCTATCAGAGCGTGTTCATGCGCAAGGATCTGGTCGACGGCGGCCAGTTCAAGAGCCTCAGGGACCTCAAGGGCATGCGCATGGGCTTCGCCGCCCAGGGCGTCACCTCGCTGTCGCTGCTCAACGAGGCGGCCAAGTTCGCCGGCATCAAGTTCGAGGATGCAATCCCGGTCTACCTGTCGTTCCCGCAGCAGGTGGCTGCGCTGCAGAACAAGGCGCTCGACGGCAGCTTTTTGATCGAGCCGATGGCGACGGCCGCCGCCAACGCCGGCATCGGCGTGCGCTTCATGGACACCAACGAGTTTTACCCGCACCAGCAGATTTCGGTGATCTTCTTCAGCGACAAGTTCGCGACCGAGCGCAGGGCGGTCGCCGAGAAATTCATGCGCGGCTGGCTGCGCGGCGTGCGTACCTACAACGACGCCCTCGTCGGCGGAAAGATCGCGGCGCCCGGCTCCGACGACATCGTCCAGCTCATGGCCAAGAGCTTCAACATGAAGCCCGAGCTCATTCGCGAGATGTACTCGCATGCGGTCGACGTGAGCGGCGCGGTCAACGCGGCCGGCATCCAGAAGGACCTCGACTTCTTCCTCAAGCAGGGTTGGGTCACCGGCCAGATCAAGGCGGGTGACGTGGTCGACATGTCGTTCGCGCGCAAGGCTGCCGCCGACCTCGGCGCCTACCAGCGGAAATCCCAGTGACAGTGCTCACCAAGCCCGCCCAGGCAACAAAGGGCTCGAGCAAGATTTCGATTGCGGGGGTCGAGCTCGAGCTGTTCGAGCGCGGGCAGGGGGCGCCGATGCTCTACCTGCACGGCGGCGGCGGGATCGGGCTCGACCTGCCGTTTCTCGATCTGCTGGCGAAAGACCGCCGCGTCGTCGCGCCCTCGCATCCGGGCTTCGGACAATCGTCGCTGCCCGACTGGCTCGACTGCATCGACGACATCGCCCACATCTATCTCGAATTGATGGATCGCGTGGGTCTGACCCGCACCGATCTGGTCGGCTTCTCGATCGGCGGCTGGATCGCGGCGGAGCTCGCGACCAAGGTGCCGGAGCGGGTCAGCCGCCTGGTGCTGATCGGCCCGGTCGGGGTCAAGACCGGCCGTTCCGACAAGCTCGATATTCCCGACGTGTTCGCAATGCCGCGGGAGAAGCTCGATCGGTTGCGCTTCCACGACCCCGCCAACAACCCGCTCGACCTGGCGTCGATGCCCGACGAGGAGCTGCACACGGTTGCCCGCAACAGCGAGACCTTGGCGCTGCTGACCTGGGAACCGTACATGCACAATCCCAAGCTCAGGCACCGGCTGCACCGGATCACCGCGCCGACGCTGTTCCTGCGCGGCGCCAGCGACGGCATCGTCTCGGCCGAATATCTCGAGCGCTACGCGGCGCTCTTGCCGCAGGCGCGCATCGAGACGATCGCGCAGGCCGGCCACCTGCCACAGGTCGAGCAGCGCGAGACGACGGCGGCGACAGTCCTGAAATTCCTCAGCCCATAGCGAACGAACCCGCGAGACGACGGACGAAAATCATGAAAGCGTGGCACTTCAGCGAGAACGCCTATCCGTATCTGCCGCCCGCCGACGAATACGAGTCGATCCGCGTCTCGCTGCCCAACCGCATCTACGATCCGAGCAAGGGCGCCGCGCTCTACGACCGCTACATCGACGAGTGGCTGGTCGCCGAGGACGAGGGCGTGGAGATCATGCTCAACGAGCATCATCAGACTGCGACCTGCGTCGATCCGGCGGCGCCGCTGGTGCTGGCGGCGCTCGCGCGCCTCACCAGCAAGGCGCGGCTCCTCATCCTCGGCAATCCGGTCGCCAACCGACGCCAGCCGGTGCGCGTCGCCGAGGAGATGGCGATGGTCGACATCCTCTCGAAGGGCCGGCTCGAATGCGGCTTCGTGCGTGGCGTGCCCTACGAGGTGCTGCCGGCGAACAGCAATCCGGTGCGCATGAACGAGCGCCAGTGGGAAGCGATGGACCTCATCGTCAAGGCCTGGACCAGCCACGACGGGCCGGTGAGCCACGA
>JBEVIH010000285.1:0-11142 GCA_040510815.1 Xanthobacteraceae bacterium
ACCATCCGCGTCAACGTCGCCAATGCCAATGCGCTCAAGACCAAGCGCGACGCCTTCGTGCGCTACATCAAGGCGATCAGCCGCGCCATCGACTGGGCCTATTCCGATCCCGGCGCGATCGACAACTACGCCGAGATCGCCAAGGTGCCGCGCGCGCTGGCGCAGCGCACGCGCGACGAGTTCTATCCGAAGGAATCGCTGCAACTCGCCGAGGTCAAGGGCCTCGACGTCACGCTCAAGCAGGCGCTCGAGTTCAAATACATCACCGCGCCGATGAGCGTCGCCGACGCGCAGGGCCTGCTCGATATTCTCTACCAGCCGCAGAAGAAGTGACCGGAGACGGCGCGGGCGGTCACCGGCATCGCCACGACACTATGCTGATCCTGACCCGTCGAAGCTGTTGCGGCTCTCCTCGAAAAAGCGCACGCTGAGAGCCCCCGGATTGGGTGGCGGTAATAGCGGCAGTCTGGAATTAACGGTGCCTCCGCCTCCCTAGCTGGCGAGATCAACAAGAGCTGGAGGACATGCCATGGTCGGTAAGATCTTTCTTGCTGTCGCGACGGTGTTTGGCCTCGGTTTGTCGATTGGGCCGACGCTGGCCGCGAGCTCCACGATCCCGGGAACCGGCGCCGTCGCTGGCGCCGTGACCGCACCGCAGCCGTTCACGGCGGCGCATGTCTATTTGTACAACTCCGAGAAGCGCGTCACCTTCATGGTGTACACTGCCGGCGGCAAGTATCAGGCGATCAATCTCTATCCCGGCGACTACGAGGTGCGAGCGGCGCGCCGGGGCCTCGCCTCCGATCCTCAGAAGATCACCGTCAAGGCAGGCGAGACCCTCAATCTCGATCTCGCTCTCAAGGATATCGGTCCCGAGCCGAAAGCCGGCATCAACGGCCCCTCGACCGTGGTCGCCTATCCCGGCCGTGTGACGATCGTCGACAAGGACGTCGAGTTCATCAAAGGCTACGACAAGGTGTACCCGCCCGGCACCGGCCGCGAGGTGCTGGAACGTGTTTGCATGTCGTGCCACGGGGTGACCTTCATCTCGGTGCGCCAGTTGGATCGCGCCGGCTGGAACGCCGCGATCGACACGATGAGCAAGCGGGTGAACGGAATGGATACGTCGGTCCCTAACGGCAAGATGTCGCCGAAGGATCGGCAGCTCCTGCTCGACTATCTCGCGGACAACTTCGGGCCCAACTCGAAGAAGCGGGTGCTCGCCATCGACGCCGACATGCCGCTCGATGAGGCGGCGCTCGGCAAGGCGATGTACGTCGAATACGAGATGCCGGCGGTCGGCGCCAATGGGCGCCCGATCGGCCAGAACTCCTATTTCGACAACAGCGGCAACGTCTGGACCGCCGATCGCGGCACTCCGAATGCGATCGTCAAGCTCGATCCGCGCACCGCAAAGTTCGAGCACTATCCGCTGCCCGAGCGCGGCATCCCGCACGGCATCACCGTCGATTCCAAGGGGATCGTGTGGTGGGGTGAAACCGTCGGCTTCAAGTTCGGGCGCCTCGATCCCAAGACCGGCAAGATGGACCGCTACCCGATCGATCCGACCGGCAATCTCAAGGGCCGCGGCCATGATCCGATCGTGGACTATGACGACAACATCTGGCTGACGGTGATCCGCGGCAACAAGCTCGCCAAATACGACCAGAAGACCGGGAAGATCTCGCTCTACGAACCGCCGTCCCCCAACTCGCTTCCCTACGGGGCCGACAAGGACAAGGCCGGCAACATCTGGATTTCGCAGTTCACGCAATGCCGGATGGCCAAGTTCGATCCCAAGGAGGAGACGTTCA
This sequence comes from Xanthobacteraceae bacterium, assembly GCA_040510815.1. Lineage (GTDB taxonomy): Bacteria > Pseudomonadota > Alphaproteobacteria > Rhizobiales > Xanthobacteraceae > VAZQ01. Next base: position 1,815 of record JBEVIH010000285.1, read on the forward strand.
CCGAGTTTCCGGCACTCACCGCCTACGAGGAGGACCAGTTCTGCCTGATCCGTCGCGGCAGCGTCGATAAGAACGGAATGGTCTGGTACGGCGTGTTCAGCAACGGCAAGATCGGCCGGATCGATCCGGCCACCGGTAAGACCGTCGACTACAAGATGCCGGTCGCGTTCGCCGAGCCCTACGACATCTGGCCGGACAAGGACAACAACATGTGGATCGCCGACGGCGCCATGGGCGGCGCGATCATCAAGTTCGACCCCAAGACCGAGAAGTTCACGTTCTATCCGACGGTGCAACGCGGCGATCTCCCGAAGATCGAGATCACCCGCGAGGGCGGGATCTGGTACAATCCACGCTCGGCGATCAAAGGCGCGGTCGGCGTGCTCTATCCCGACATGAGCAAGATGACGACCTTCGAAGCGCGCTACTGAGCTTCCGAGGCGACCTAGAGAGCGAGAAGGCCGCCGTTCGGCGGCCTTCTTTTTCGGCTGCGGCTAATGCCGGCGCGCCTGCACCAGATATCCCAGGATCGTTTCCTCGCCGAGCTGCTTGCACGCCTCCAGCCGGTGCAGGCCCTCGATCAGCACGAACCGCTCGCCGTCCTGCCGCACCAGGATCGGGGTCTGCAGGCCGGACTTGAGGATGCTTTCGGCGATCTCCTGCACCTTCTTGGGATCGAGCGTCGCCCGCCGCTTCACCGGCACGTAGATGTTCGCGATCGCGAATTTTTCGCTCTTCATCATGTCCGTTGTCGCAACGGCGAGGCGCCGGCCGCCGCCCGCGCCGCTCACGGCAGGTGCCGCTTGCTCAAAACGACATCGCCCGGCGCTGGGTCTGGCGCCGGGCGGTGTATTTGCATCAAGGCCGTGCCGGCCCGCTCACCGCGCCAGCGGATCGGGGCGCAGCTGGAACTTGACGACCTGGGGCTTGTTCGCCTTGCCGCCCTCGTTGTGGAAGACGGTCCTGGTGGAGGAGGTCGCCCACAGCCCCTTGCCCTTCCAGCCCGCATTGGGGTCATCAATGCGTCCTTCGCCCCATTTGGCGAAGAACCCCATCGGGTAGGGCACGCGGATGGTGACGAACTTGCCGTCGACCAGCGCGAAGTACGAGTCGCTCATGTTGCCGCTGGCGATCGGTACGTTCGCCCCCAGCCCAAACGTGTTGTACTGATCGACCCAGGTGTAATAGCTCGCCTCGACGCTGCCTTCGTCCTTCACGTCCTTGAACTGCGGACCTGGGAACTTGTACAGCGTCCAGCCCTCGGGGCAGTGCTTGCCGGTCGCGGTCGGCCCGTTGAGCACCTTGCACTTGCTGCGGTCGAACCTGCCGAGATGGCCGCTCGCCAGCGACGCCCAGTAGATGCCGTCGCGGCCGATGTCGCCGCCGCGCGGCCCGTAGCCGGGGAACGGCGGCTCGTAGATCTCGGTCAGCGCGGTGTGGGTGGGATCCGATCCCGGGGCGATGCGAACGATGTGCCCGGGATATCCCAGCCGCGTGCCCCAGACCGAGCCGTCGTTCGGGTTCACGGCGACCGAGTAGAGATTCGTCTCGATGCGCTTGTCCTTGGCCGGGTCGACCGGCTGGTTGGGCTCGACGTAGTCGTCACGCTTGCCGTTGCCGTTGGTGTCGAGCACGAACACGGTCCAGCCCTGCGACTTCACCTCGTCGCCGGTCTCTTCGAACATCTTGCGGTTGATCCAGCCGGCCGCGGCCGGCCCGGTCACGCCGCTCGAGAGCCAGAGCGTCTGGTTGGCGTCTTCCGCGAAGATCAGATGGTGGGTCGGGAAGCAGGTCGAGATCAGCGTGAACTTCTCGGTCGCCGGATCGTAGATGGAGACGTGGCGGCTGGCGTTTTCCAGCGGGAAGATCTTCGCCGAGGGATGATCCGAGCCCTTCTTGCAGAAGTCCGGGTTGGCCGGCGGGCGTATGCGCGCCGCCGCCCACACCCGTCCCTTCTCGTCCATCATCTGATTGTGGATGCTGGCCTGGCTATCCCAGATCGGTTCGGCGCCCCAGTAGGGGGACGGCGCCATCGGATCGGTCTTGTGGTTCGGCGTCTTCGGGTCGCGCACCGGATGCTTCACGGTGCTCGCCGTATGCGTCTTCGGATCGAGCACCGGGAAATTGTCGGTGCTGTTCTCCGGCGCTCCGTAGATCTTGCCGTTGGCGTTGAGCGTGGGCTTGCGACGGTCTGTCGAGATCAGGTCGTGCATATAGCCGGTGGGCGTGCTCCAATCCCACGACGTGATCACGATGTTGCGCTCGATGCCTTGCGGCCGCGCCGGCTTGTCGAACGGCAATTCGCCCGCGGCGACCCGGTCGGTCCATTCGCCCCACAGCTTGAGCGAATGCGGGCCCAGCCGGTTCATGACGTTGATCATCTGCGTCATGGCCTGGCCGGACTGGATGCGCCGCTCCCATGCCTCGGCGGAATTCTTGAACTGACCCAAATCCTTCGAGATCGTGCGCGTGCCTTCGGTGCCGAGCGCGTGGCACGACATGCAGCCGGTGGTCTTGATCTGGTTCACCCATTCCGGCTGGCTCTTCATGGTCTCGGCAATGCCGTTGCCCTGGCGGCCGGTGCCGGGAAACTCGTTCGCGGCCGGCACTTTGAGCATCGAGTACCAGTAGATCGGCGGATAATATTGCGCCGCCGCCTTCTCGTCCGGCGCGGGCACCGCCTGGAGATTGAGCGTCTTGCCCGGCTCGCTGTCGACCTTGGGCGAGTCGACGAGCCCATAGCCGCGCACCCAGACCTTGTATTTGGCCTTCGGCAGGTCGGGGATCACATAGCGGCCCTGGTCGTCGGTCACGACCATCTTGGCGAATTTGGTAGGCAGATCGGTGGTCTCGGCGATCACCCAGACGCCGGCCTCGGGTCCGCGCGGGCCGGTGACCACGCCGCCGAGATCGGTCGCGCCCACGCTCACCCCGGGCGGGGCGCTCTGTTGGGCGTTCAACGGGACCGCAGACGCGGCCAGAAGGCCTGCCAGCGCGATCGCCGCTACACTCAAGTACAGCCTGCTTTTGGTGCGCATGTTGCGTTCCTCCCTCGAGACTGATTGAGCGGCTCGCTGAGAACCGCCGGAAAGCTCGTAGGATGGGTTGAGCGAAGCGATACCCATCCTAACGTTCTGCCTGGAAGCGATGGGTTTCGCTTGCGCTCAACCCATCCTACGTCTTGTCGTCACCGCGCCAGCGGATCGGGCCGAATCTGGAAGTGCACGGCCATCGGTGTCCTGCCTTTGCCGCCCTCCATCAGCCAGGGCGCGCGGTCGCCGTTGGTGGTCCACAAGCCGCGGCCCTTCCAGCCGGCGTCCAGATCGTCGATGCGGCCGTCGAACCCCTTGGCGTAGAAGCCCATCGGATACGGCACGCGCAGCAGGACCATCTTGCCGTCCTTGAGCGCGACCAGCCCGTCATTGAGGTTGGCGGTCGACATCGGGATGTTCTCGCCCATGCCGAACGTGTTGTGCTGGTCGACCCAGGTATAGTAGCTCGACTCGGCGCTGTTCTCCCCGAGCCCTTCGAAGCCGGGACCCGGGTACTGGTAGAACGACCAGCCCTCCGGACAATGATCGCCGGTCGCCTTCGGTCCGTTGAGCGGAGCCTTGCATTTGCGCCGGTCGAAGCTGGCGAGATGGCCGCTCGAGGCCGATGCCCACAGCACGCCGTCCTTGTCGATGTCGCCGCCGCGGATGCCGAAACCCTGCGCCGGGATATTATAGATTTCCGTGAGCTGCGTTGCCGGATCGAAGCGCAGGAAGCCGGGCGTGCCGCCGAAGACGCCGACCGTATACCAGATCGAGCCGTCGACCGGGCTCGGCATCACCGCATAGGGCCCGGAGCCGGCGATAATGCGCTTATCCTTGGCGGCATCGATCGCCTGATCCGGCTCGACGTAGTCGTCGCGCTTGCCATTGCCGTTGATGTCGAGCACGAACGGTGACCAGCCTTGCGACTTCGCCGCATCGCCGGTCTCATTGAACACCTTGGTGTTGATCCAGCCCGCTACCTGCCCGGTGCCGCTCAGCCACAACGTGTTGTCGGCGTCGTAGCCGAACTGCGGGTGATGGGTCCCGAAGCAGGTATCGACGAAGGTGTATTTCATGGTCTTGGGATCGAGCACCGTCACCTGGCGGGGCGAGCGGTCCAGCGGGAACACCTTGGCCGAGGGATGATCGGAGCCCTTCTTGCAGAAATCCGGGTTGTTCATGCCGCGCACGTTGGCGGCGAACCAGACCCGGCCGTTGTTGTCCCACATGCCGTTATGATTGTTGGCCTTGGTATCCCAGATCTTCTCGTCGCCCCAATAGGGCGAGGGCTGCAGCGGCTTGGCGGCCGCGGCGTGTCCGGGTCCGAGCGCTTCCGGCGTGTCGGGATCGCGCACCGGCGCCTTGAAGTACGTGACCTTGTGGGTCTTGGGATCGAGGATCGGATAGTTGTCGGTCGAGTATTCGGGCGAGCCGATCAGCGGACCGTGGGCATTGACGGTCGGAAAGCGCCGATCCGATGCGATCAGGTCGTGCAGGTATTTCTTGGGATCGCCCCAGTCCCAGGTGGTGACCACGATGTTGCGCTCGACGCCTTCCGGCCGCGTTGGCTTGGCCTGCGGCAACTCGCCCTTGGCGATGCGGTCGGTCCATTCGCCGTAATACTTGAACGGCGCGCCGCCGAACCGTCCGGCCAGCTGGTTCGTCATCTGCTCGCCGGACTGGCCCGCCTGCACGCGGCGCATCCAGGCCTCTTCGCCCGACTTGAATTCACCGAGCGCTGCCGGGATCGTGCGGGTGGAGAGCTGGCCCAGCTGATGGCAGCCGATGCAGCCGATGTTCTTCACCTGCTTGAGCCAGTCGTGCTGCGTGATCTTGTCGGGGATGCCGCTCTTGCCGTCGAACTGGCTCTTGTCCGGAATCTTCAGCATCGAATACCAGTAGATCGCCGGATAATACTGCGCCGCCGCCGCCGCGTTCGGCGCCGGCACCGCGCGGTGATCGACGGTCTTGCCGGGCTCGATTTGCACATTCGGCGTGTCGACGAGCCCGTAGCCGCGCACCCAGATGCTGTAATTCGCCTTCGGCAGGTCGGGGATCAGGTAGCGCCCTTGATCGTCGGTGACCACCATCTTGGCGTAGCGCGTCGGCAGGTCTCTGGTTTCCGCGATCACCCAGACACCGGCTTCCGGCCCATTCGGTCCGGTGACCACGCCGCCGATATCGGAGGCGCCGATGGTCACACCTGCCGGGACGCTCTGCTGAGCGCTCAATTGCGCAGGCACGCCCGCCAGCAGCCCGGCCAGCGCGATCGCCGCGACGCTCAAATACAGCCTGCTTTTAGTGCTCATTTTGCGGTTCCTCTTTGCCATTTTCTCATGGCGCCCGTGCTCGACTGCAGTCGCAAGACAAGAAGAGGAGGCGCAGCCGCCCGAGCGCCGTTGCCCGCTATCCAGCCACAGTCCATTGGCGTCCGCAACGGCATCGCGGGGATTTGTGGGCAGGAACGGTATTCCCGCGAAGCGGCCAAGTCCACGCGAGTTGCCTGAGCCGCGCTTGCGAACGTCTGTTGTCGGCTCAAGCGGTTTACCCGACCACACGCGGTCGTGAACCGCTTCGAAGAACGATTGCAAGGAGGGCCGGAACATCGCGCACCGGCACTCGTTGCCGTCCTACCGCAATCACCCTGCCAGAGGGTCCCTGCGTGCAAAATGGAGAGTATCATGAAGGTAATGCTTAAATTTCTCGGCTGCGCCGTTGTCGCGAGCGCGTCGCTCGCCACTCCCGCCGCAGCGGCTCCCCTGGCCGCGCCCTCGGCGTTGCTGAATGCCGTAGCGCCTTCAGTCGAGACGGTGCAGTGGCGCGGGCGCCGCGGCTTGGGCTGGGCACCGTTCGCGGGCGCCGCCATCATCGGAGGCGCGATCGCGGCCTCCCGCTACAACAATTACTACGACAATTACTACGGCAACTACGCCTACGCCCCCGGCTACTACGGCTATGGGAACTCCTACGGCGACTACGCCTATTCCCCCGGCTACCGCTATAGCTATGGGGGCTCCTACGGCGACTATGCCTATTCCCCCGGCTATCGTTCCAGTTGGGGGCCCAGCTACACCTACGAGTCCAGCGGCGGCGGCGACGACGTAGCCTACTGCAAGCAGCGCTTCCGCTCCTACGATCCGGCTTCCGGCACCTATATGGGCTACGACGGTCAGCGTCACCCCTGTCCGTAACGCCGGCGCCAAGCGCCCATAGTCAGGGCAGTCAAACAGCGAAGGGTCGCCGTCGGCGGCCCTTCGCGCTTCGTTTCGTCCTCGGCGCCCGGTAGCGGCCTTTTTTCCTCCACGCGGAAGCCACGGGAGTCGGCCCGCCACCATTGGAACAGGCTGACCCCGCCCCTCGTTATCAGCGCAGGACGGTCCCGGTGGCGGGACAGCGAAGGAGTACACGCAGATGTGCGATTACAGCCTGGAATACATCGCGTCGCGGCCGGCGGCGGTCGGCGACGAGCTCATATCCACTCGCTTCGGCGAGTCGATCACCCGCGGCTTTCGGGCCGCCGGCGACCCGAACGTGGCGGTATGCCTGCTGCCGGGGACCGAGCTCGCCTTCCAACGCGACGTCGAATTCGACAACATCTTCGGCATGGGCCGCGAAATCGTGGCGGCACGGGTGGCCCGCTTCCGTCAGGTCGACACGCACGAGCCGCGCGTCCACCACGACGCGCTCGAATTCCCCGACGGCAAGGTGGTGCTGGTGACGCGGCTGGTCGAAGGCCAGCGCGTGACCGTGCTGCAGCTGCCGGCGCCCGCGCAGAGCGCCAAGGCGGCGGAGCAGCCGGAGGCGAAGGAGCCGGCTGACATCGTTCGCTGAGCTTTGGTCGACGGCGCGCCTCTGCGCCGTGGCGTGACGGCATTCGCCTCGCTTGAGGCGTTTGCCGCCGCGCGTATTCCATCCGTCCGCGCGCTGCCTATATGAGGCGTCGAAGCCTCATTGGAGACGCGTCCCATGTCGCAGCCGCTCGTCGTGTCAATTCCGCATCGCCTCGGCCGCGAGGAGGCGGTGCGCCGCCTCAAGTCCGGGCTCGGCACCGTGCGCACGGACTACGGAGCGCTGCTCGCCGTGCAGGAGGAGATCTGGACCGGCGATCATCTCCAGTTCCGCGTCAGCGCGCTGGGTCAGGCCGCCGCCGGCAGCATCGACGTCGCCGACGACCACGTGCGGCTCGAAGTGACCTTGCCGTGGCTGCTGGCGAAGATCGCGGAAAAGATCACGCCCGCGATCCGCAAGGAAGGCACGCTGATGCTGGAGAAGAAGTGAAGCGCGGGCGCTGACCGCCGGCTGCCGCGACGCGCGCTAAGCGCGCTTGAAATATTGCACGGCGCGCTCGTGCTGCTCGGCCGCCGCGCGGGTCTTGAAGGTGCCGAGGTTGCGGCGCCGGCCGGTCTTCGGGTTCTTCTTGCGCGAATAGAGCCGGTAGCCGCCCGATTTGAGCTTGCGGATCATGGTCGCCTCCCGGGCGCAGTCGTTCGTTGCGCTCCGTCTCCGTCAAGCCGCGCCGCCATGCCGTTGTTCCGGTGGGACGCATGCGCGCGCCGTCCACCGGTGCTGCGCCGCCGAGGAGATGATGCTCCAGAGGCTGGCCGCCGCGGAATCGGCGAGGCTCGAGCTCGCGCGCGTGCCGAACGCCGGTGCCGTCACACCAGTCTTGCGGCCTCCTCGTCGGTCGGCAGCCGTCCGTCCGGCGTGAGCTGGTCGACGAAACGCGGCAGCTGCTGGCTCAGCCCGGCGAGCATCTCCTCGCGGTCCATGCCGGTCTGACCGGCCAGCATGTCGAGCGTGTCGGCCCCGAGCGCGGTCGCCAGATCGTCCTGCGAGATCATCTTGTTGGGGCCGGTGCCGACCCACGAGCGGGCGACGTCGCCCTGGCCGTTGCGCTGGAGCTGGTCGATGAGGCCGCCGAGCCCGCCGTTGAGCGCCGTTCCGGCGGCGGCGCCGCCGAGCAGGCCGCCCAACAGGCCGCCCAATCCGCCACCGCCCGGCGCGCCGCCGGGGCGGCCGCCGCCCAGCATGCCGCCGAGCAGATCGCCCAGCCCGCCGCCGCCAACGTCGCCGGCGGGCCCGCCGCCCGGATGGCCGCCGCCGACATTGCCGCCGGGCTGCTGCGCCGGCCTCGTGCCGCCCATGCGCATGTTCTTGGCGGCGTAGACCGCGAGCAGCCCCAGCAGCGCCTTGCCGATCGGCGACATGCCCTGGCTTTGGCCGGCCGGCATCGGCGCGCGCCGTGCGCGCGGATCGACGCCGCCGCTCTGGATGCTGTTGAGGATGTCGAGCAAGCCCATGTCAGCCTCCTGACTTGCCCCGCCCCCGGCAAAGATCGCGCCGAAGCACGACGGTTGCAAGGCAGCCACGCCTCGGCCCTGTACCCGAATGACGCGGCGATCTGGTAAACCAGCTTCGGCGCCCCGCCCGCAGCCCGTGACCGACGTGCAGCCTCCCGATTCCAGCAAAGCCGGCAGCCGCCTGACGATGATCGGCCCGGCCTTGCTCGGCGCCTCGTCGTTCGCCTGCGCCGACGTGCTCAGCAAGGTCGCACTCACGGAAGGCGGCGACGTGCTCACCGTCGCGACCGTGCGCGGCGTGCTCGGGCTTGCGGTGATCTACGCCTGGCTCAAGCTCGCCGCCCCGGCCGTGCCGCTGGCGCCGCGCGCGAAATGGATCTCGCTCGGCCTCGGCGTGCTGTTCGGCGCCAACGTGTTCCTGCTGTTCGCCGCGTTCGCACAGATCGAGGTGCCGGTCGCGATCCTGACCTATTTCGTCTATCCGCTGCTCACCGGGCTGGCGGCGGCCGCCACCGGGCTGGAGCGGCTGACCTGGCGCGGCGTCGCCGCCGCGCTGGCGGCTTTCTTCGGCCTGGCGCTGATGCTCGGCGCGCATCCGGTCCCGCTCGCGGTCTGGGGCATCGCCGCCGCGCTCGCCGCCGCCTGCTGCCGGGTGGTGCTGCTGCTGGTCACGCGCGCGAGCCTGCAGGGCGCCGACGCCCGGCTGATCACCTGGTATTCGCTGGTCTCCTCGAGCGCGCTGTTCGTGCTGGCCGCGGTCGCGACCTTGAACTGGCAGCCGCCGGCGACCGCCTACGGCTGGATCGCCCTGCTCGGGGTCAGCGTCGCGACAACCACCGGCATTCTCGGCGTGTTCGCCTCGACCGGGCGGATCGGGCCGTTCCGCACCGCGCTGATGATGAACCTGGAGCCGCCGCTCGTCGCCGTCGGCAGCGCGCTGTTGCTCGGCGAGTGGATCACGCCGCTGCAGGCGCTCGGCGGCGCGGTGATGAT
>JBEVIH010000286.1:0-6120 GCA_040510815.1 Xanthobacteraceae bacterium
TTGAACCGGATCGAGCCCGACGGGTGATGGGCAGAGGGATACGGCAAGAGCTTCATCACCGACAACGCGGTCACCGACTTGCCCGAGCCCGACTCGCCGACCAGCGCCAACGTCTCGCCCTTGCGGATGTCGAAGGAGACGCGGTCGACCGCCAAGGTCTCGCGCGCACCCTGCCGGAAGGCGACGGAGAGATCGGTGACCTCGAGCAGTTTTTGGTAACTGGCGTCCATGGCGGTCACGCGAATGTCTTGCGCGGATCGAAAGCGTCACGGACGGCTTCGCCGATGAAGATCAGCAGCGACAGCATGAAGGCGACCGTCAGGAAGCCCGAGAAGCCGAGCCAGGGCGCCTGGATGTTGGCCTTGCCCTGGGCGAGCATCTCGCCGAGCGAGGGCGAGCCGGGCGGCAGGCCGAAGCCGAGAAAGTCGAGGGCGGTGAGCGTCATCACCGACGACGACAGGATGAACGGCAGGAACGTCATGGTTGCCACCATGGCGTTCGGCAGCAGGTGGCGGAACATGATGACGCGGTTCGAGACGCCGAGCGCGCGCGCCGCCTGGATATATTCGAAATTGCGCCCGCGCAGGAATTCCGCCCGCACCAGGCCGACGAGCGAGACCCAGGAGAACAGCAGCAGGATTCCGAGCAGCACGAAGAAGCCGGGCACCAGCACCGACGAGAGGATCAGCAGCAGGTAGAGCGAGGGAATCGCGGTCCAGACCTCGATGAAGCGCTGGAACAGCAGATCGGTCCAGCCGCCGAAATAGCCCTGCACGGCGCCGGCCGCCACCCCGATGACCGACGAGATGATCGTCAATGCAAGGCCGAACAGCACCGAGATGCGGAACCCGTAAAGCAGCCTCGCGACCACGTCGCGTCCCTGGTCGTCGGTGCCGAGCCAGTTGTATTCGAGATCGCGGCAGCCGGTCAGACCCTTGCGCTCGACCACCGCTTTGCACTGTTCCTCGGTGAGCATCCAGGTCGGCTTCGACGGCGCCGGCGTCGGCAAGTCGAGATTATGCGTGTTGTACGAATAGCGGATCGGCGGCCAGAGCATGAAGCCGCCCTTCTCGGCGATCAGCTTCTGCAGATAGGGGTCGCGGTAATCGGCGCCGGTCTCGAAATCTCCGCCGAACGTCGTCTCGGCGTAAGTGAAGAAGACCGGGAAATAGGACCTGCCGTCGTAACGGACGAAGAACGGCTTGTCGTTGGCGATGAACTCGGCGAACAGCGATACCACGAACAGCACGAGAAAGATCCAGAGCGCCCAGTAGCCGCGCTGGTTGGCCTTGAAGTTCTCCCAGCGCCGGCGGTTGAGCGGCGAGACTGCGAGCAGATGCCGCTCCGGCAGAACCGCGAGCCCCATGGGCGATTGCGCCGTCGTCTCCGGAACCTGGATGCTGGTGCGGTCGTCCACCTCACACCTCACGCGTCTCGAAGTCGATACGCGGATCAACCCAGGTGTAGGTGAGATCGGAGATCAGGTTCACCACCAGCCCGACCAGCGACAGGATATAGAGCGTGGCGAACACCACCGCATAGTCGCGGTTGAGCACGCTCTCGAAGCCGAGCAGACCGATGCCGTCGAGCGAGAATATGGTTTCGATCAGCAGCGAGCCGGAGAAGAAGGCGTGCACGAACGCGCCCGGAAAGCCGGCGATCACGATCAGCATCGCGTTGCGGAAGACGTGGCCGTAGAGCACCTGCCGCTCGGTATTGCCCTTGGCGCGCGCGGTGAGCACGTATTGCTTGCGGATCTCGTCGAGGAACGAGTTCTTGGTGAGCAGCGTCATGGTGGCGAAGGCGGCGAGCCCCATCGAGATGATCGGCAGGACCAGATGCCAAAAATAGTCGAGGATCTTGCTGTACCAAGGCAGCAGCGCCCAGTTGTCGGAGGTCAGGCCACGCAGCGGGAAAAAATTGAAGAACGAGCCGCCGGCGAACAGGATGATGAGCAGGATTGCGAACAGGAATCCCGGGATGGCGTAACCGACGATGATGGCGCCCGAGGTCCACACGTCGAACTGCGAGCCGTCCCTGACCGCCTTGCGGATGCCGAGCGGGATCGAGATCAGGTAGGTCAGCAGCGTCAACCAGATGCCGAGCGATATCGAGACCGGCAGCTTTTCCTTGATGAGTTGCAGGACGGTGGTGTCGCGGAAATAGCTCTTGCCGAAATCGAAGCGGGCATAGTTCCACAGCATCAGGAAGAAGCGCTCGTAGGCCGGCTTGTCGAAGCCGAACTGCTTCTCCAGGCTCTTGATGAATTCCGGGTCGAGGCCCTGGGCGCCGCGATATTTGGAGCTCACCGCCTCCACGGTGGCGCTCCCCGGCTGTCCGCGGGAGCCGAAGTCGCCGCCCGGCGACCCGGAGATGCGCGAAGTGGCGCCGGTGTCGGAGCCGGTGAGCTGCGCGATCACCCGCTCGACCGGCCCGCCGGGCGCGAACTGCACCACCACGAACGAGACCAGCATGATGCCGAACAGAGTCGGGACCATGAACAGCAGGCGCCGGATGATGTAGGCGGTCATTAGCTGGTTTCAGGGCAGGATCGGTTTCACTCGAAACCGATCATACCCCGGCCTCTTTGTGTTGTCGCATGTGCTGGCAGCGACCCGATTGGCCTTTCGTCGGAATAGGCCTCGCGACTGTCGAACAACGTCTTTCGAGCCTCGATGATCCAAGCCTGCCCGAGATCGGGCGCCCGGGCCGGCCGACGCGCATGGCAACGCGCCCGGGTTTGATGGACCATAGAAGGCAAATATGGCGTGTCAGTGCCTCCTAGCCCGATCGCTCGAGCTTTGTCGCCTTGTCGCGGTCGTGCCACCAGGTCTCGGGAATGCCGCGCGCGAACTGCGGTTTCGCCGGCGGCCGGCCGAACGTGTCCCAATAGGCGATCCAGTGCGAGGGCTTGTACCAGTGCGGAATCCAGTACCGGCCGGCCCGGATGACGCGGTCGAGCGCTTTGCAGGCGCTCACCAGTGACGGCCGGTCTTTCGCCGCGATGATGCGCTCGATCAGCGCATCGATCGCCGGATCGCTCATGCCGGCGAGATTTTGCGAGCCCTTCAAGGCCGCCGCCTGCGAGGAGAAGAAGGTCCGCAGCGAATCGCCGGGCGTGCTCGCAAAACCGAAGCGCTGCACGACGAGATCGAAGTCGAAATCGTCGACCCGCTTGCGATACTGCACCGGGTCGACGATGCGGGAGGTGGCGTCGATGCCGACCAGACCGAGATTCTTGATGAACACCGCATGGTGCGGCTGGAAGCTCGGCTCGTCGAACAGAAACTCGATGGTCATCGGCTCGCCGTTCGGCATCATCCGCTTGGTGTTCTTGATGACGAAGCCGGCCTCCTGCAGGAGCGCGCTCGATTTGCGCAGCATAGCCCGATCCTGGCCCGAGCCGTCGGAGACCGGGGGCACAAACGGCTCGCCGAACACTTCGTCCGCCACCTTGCCGCGGAACGGCTCCAGCAGGGCAAGCTCTTCGGCGTTCGGCTTGCCGACCGCCATGAGGTTGGAGTTCTGGAACACCGAATGGGTCCGCTCATAGGAGCCGTACATGATGCTCTTGTTGGTCCATTCGAAATCGAAGGCGTAGATCAAGGCTTCCCGCAGCAGCGGGTTCTTGAACTTCTCGCGGCGCGTGTTGATGAACCAGCCCTGGGCCCCGGACGGAGTCTGGTCCGGCAGTACGTCGCGCTTCACGCGGCCGTCGCGGATGGCCGGAAAGTCGTAGCGCGTCGCCCAGATGCGCGAGGTGAACTCCTCGCGGAACAGGTAGCTCTTGCCGGTGAAGCCCTCGAAGGCGACGTCGCGGTCGCGATAGAACTCGTAGCGCAGGACGTCGAAATTGTTCTGCCCGCGCGCGACCGGGAGATCGGCGCCCCACCAGTCCTTGACCCGGTCGTATTCGATGAAGCGGCCGACCTCGAAACGCCCGACCTTGTAGGCGCCGCTGCCGAGCGGCGGCTCGAGCGTCGTCTCGTCGAACGGCCGGGTGGCGTAATAGGTCCGCGAGAAGATCGGAAGCGACACCACGAACAGCGGCACGTCGCGCGCCCGATTCGGCGCGAACTTCACGATCAGGGTCGCATCGTCGGTGGCCTCCGCGCCGACACAGTCGCGCAGCAACTGCTGGGCGATCGGATGCCCCTTCTCTTTGAGAATTTTCAGCGAGAACGCCGAATCATGCGCGGTGATCGGGCTGCCGTCGTGGAACTTGATTCCCGGCCGCATCGTGAAGCGGTAGGTCAGCCCGTCGTCCGAGATGCGGACCGCGCGGGCGGCGAGCCCATAGAAGGAATCCGGCTCGTCCAAGGCGCGCGCCATCAGGGTGGTGAAGGTCAGCTCCATGCCCTGCGCGGCGTCACCCTTGAGGATGTAGCTGTTGAGCGTATTGAAGGTGAGAAAGTTCTGATTGAACGCCCGCACCGATCCGATGTGCGAGAACGTGCCGCCCTTGGGAGCATCGAGGTTGACGTAGTCGAAATGCTTGAAGTCGGGCGGATATTTGAGGTCGCCGAAGGCCGAGATGCCGTGTCGTTCAGGCCCCTCGTTGGCGGCCCCCGGCCGCGCGACCATCGACGCGAGCGCGCCGGCGCCCAACGCCAGCGCTCCCCGGCGGGTGAGATCGGATGCGGAATACTTCATTGGCGTGTCCCTACCTTTGCGGCCCTCTGGGCGTCCCACCACCAGACGGTTGGGAACGCCGCTGCACCGTATTTCGGCAGCTCATTGGGCCGCCCGAAGCGGTCCCAGCGCGCCGTCCGCACCCTGCCGTAGGTCCATTGCGGCACGACGTAGAAATTCCACAGCAACACCCGGTCGAGCGCCTTGCTGGCGGCGAGGAGCTCGTCGCGGTTCTTCGCGAAAATGACGCGCTCGATCAGCGCATCGACGGCCGGATTCTTGATGCCGACGAGGTTGCGCGACCCTGCCTGGTCGGCCGCCGGCGTGCCCCAGTAGCCGCGCTGCTCGTTGCCGGGCGACAGCGACTGCGCCCAGGAGCCGACGATCATGTCGAAGTCCCAGCTGCGCAGCCGGTTCTCGTATTGGGCGTCGTCCACCGTGCGCACCGTCACGCCGACGCCGAGGCGCTCGAGCGAGGGCTTGTAGAACAGAATGACCCGCTCGAAGCTCGGGTCTTCGCTCAAGAACTCCACCGTCAGCGGCTCGCCGGTCTTCGCGTTGATCAGCCTGTGGTCGCGCACCTCGTAGCCGGCTTCCTTCATCAATCGCACCGCTTCGCGCAGGTTGGCGCGCACCTTGTCCGGCGCTCCGGCGACCGGATTGGTGTAGGCGGTGGAGAACAGCTCGGGCGGGACCTCGCTGCGGACGGTTTCGAGGATCGCGAGCTCCTGGCCCTGCGGGACTCCCGACGAGGCGAGCTCGGTGCCTTCGAAATAGCTGGCAATCCGCTTGTACTGGCCGAAGAAGATCTGCTTGTTCATCTCCTCGAAATCGAAGGCGAAGTTGAATGCGCGCCGCACCCGCGGGTCCTTGAACTTCTCACGCCGGGTGTTGAACACGAAAGCCTGCATGATGCCGGTGCTGCGGGTTGGAAACTCCTCGAGGAGCACGCGCTTGTCCTTGACTGCCGGGAAATCGTAGGCGGTCGCCCAGTTCTTGGCGCTGTTCTCGGTGCGCCAGTCGATGTGATCGGCCTTGAACGCTTCGATCGCCACCGTGGAGTCGCGGAAGTACTCGAACCGCAGTTCGTCGAAATTGTCGCGTCCGACGTTGACGTTGAGATCCCTGCCCCAATAGTCCTTGACCCGTTCGTAGACGATCGTGCGCCCCGGCACGAACTCCTTCACGCGGTAGGGACCGCTGCCGAGCGGCGGCTCGAGCGTGGTCGTGCCGATGTCGCGTTTCTTGCCCGCGGCGTCGGAGCCCTCCCACCAGTGCTTCGGCAGCACGTAGAGCTGACCGACGATTTGCGGCAGCTCGCGGTTGCCGGGACCGTCGAACGTGAAGGTGACGTCGCGCTCGCCCGTCTTCTCCGCCTTGGTCACGTGCCGGTAGTAGGCGGCGTATTGCGGGTGATGCTTCTTGAACATCGCGAGGGTGAAGATCACGTCCTCGACCGTCACCGGCTTGCCATCGTGCCACTTTGCC
>JBEVIH010000287.1:0-9377 GCA_040510815.1 Xanthobacteraceae bacterium
GAGCGCGCGCGGCCGAGGCCGGACGCGTGAGGCTCTGCGCCGCCGCGGCATATTTCTCGAACGGCACGAGATCCTCCGGCTTGGCGCCGAGCTTGACGCAGAGGTCGAACACGAAATTGTAGACCGAGCGCGAGGTTTCGATGTCGCTGTGCACCGCCTCCTGGGCGGTTCGCATGCCGTCCTTGGTCACGCAGCGATAGTTGCCGGCGAGCAGCATCGACCATTTGGCGAGCGGCACGAAGATCGAATCGTACACCTTGAGCTTCACCGGCAGCTCGGTCTTCCCCTCCGGCGTATCGTAGCGGATCGCCTCGATCTCCTGCTCGAGCTGCCGCAGGATGGCGGTGGACTTTTCGCTGTCGAAGCGCGCCACCTTGAAGTTGGTGGGCAGCGTCACCTGCAGCACGTTGACCTTCTCGTCCGGCGGGCGGATCGCCTGCGGGTCCGGGCTGTTGAGCGTGATGGTCGCGGGATCGAAGCTGTCCCAGACGGTGGGATCGGTATAGGCCGGCTTCAGAGCGTCATAGTTCAGGCCGGGGATGCGCTTCACGTAGGGCAGGGGCGGCATGTTCATGATCGACATGCATGGCACGCGCGACTTCGCGACCGCATCGAGCAGCTCGCGCACGCCGGGCGAGCGATACTGCGGCTCCTGCATTGCCAGGCCGACGAGATCATAGTCCTTCGGATTGACCCCGGCGGCGCCGCCGGCGGTAACCTTGCCCGGCAGCTTGCGCGAGTCGAGCTCGACCGGATCCTTGCGCCCCCTGACCGGCAACCGGACGCGGAAGCCCTCCGCGTTGATCAGGTCGGCCTCGGCCGGAAGACATACGAGATGGAGCCTATGGCCGCCGAACAAGAGCTTGGAGGCCAGAAGCGACCCGTAGGACGCGCCCATGATCAGGATGTTGTATGTCGCCGGCATAGCGCACCTGCTCCGTGTCGAAAGTGGAAGGGGGGAGAGTTCCGGCCCGTGGCCATCCGTCTCGGCCCGGCAATGCTATTCGGCCCGCCATCCCTATGCAATGCGCAACGCCGCGCCGACCCGGGCGGTGCCGGGAGCGCCCGCGCTTCAGGCAAAAGGACAGCGCTGCGGGGGTCGCCGCCCGCTCCGATCAAACGGTCTGAGAAAGGAAGCCAGGCCCGCAGCGCGCGTGCGGGCCTGTTTCGCCCCGTGATGCTGAGAGCTACGCCCCGCCGCCGGAACCGCCGCCGCTCGAGCCGCTGCCGAACGTGGACCACGACGGGGTGGCCGGTGCCGCAGGAGCAGGCGCCGGAGCCGCAGGAGCCGGTGCCGGCTTCGGCGCCGCAGCCTTGCGGGCCTTCGGCTTCGACTTCTTGGCGGCCGGCTTGCGCGCCGCGCTCTTCTTCGCCACCGCGCGCTTCTTCTTGCGCGCCGGCGCGGCCTTTTTGGCCTTCCGCTTCTTCGTCTTCGACTTCCGCTTCTTCGCCATGATCGACCTCCCGATCGTTGCGGCTCAAATCCCGGTGCGGATCGCCGTTGCCCCTTGCCGCACCGTCACATCGCCGCCGCGACGGCCTCTCCCACCGCGGCGGAAACCCGTTTCCCGGCCAAGACCTCCGGCACCGGTCCGCCGGTCGCCCAGTCGATCAACTCGACCGTATGGACGACCGGAATGGCGGTGCCCGCGGCGATCTGCGTGATGCAGCCGATATTGCCGGCGGCGATCACATCGGGCGTGAGCTTCTCGATATTCCCGACTTTGCGATCGCGCAACCTCCTCGCCAGCTCCGGCTGAAGAATGTTGTAGGTTCCGGCCGAACCACAGCACAGATGTCCTTCCGGCACATCTTTGACCACGAAGCCGAACTTGGAAAGCAATTCTTTCGGCTGACGCACGATTTTCTGCCCGTGCTGCAACGAGCAGGCCGCGTGATAGGCCACCACGAGCCCGGCGGACCGGGGCGCGTGCGGCAATTCGAGCCGCGCCAGATACTCGCTGATATCCAAGGCGAGCTGCGATACGCGGGCGGCCTTATCCGCATAGGCCGGGTCGCTGCGCAGCATGAAGCCATAGTCCTTGACGGTGGTGCCGCAGCCGGAGGCGGTGACCAGGATGGCGTCGATTCCCTCCCCGTCGAGCTCGGCGATCCAGGCGTCCACATTGGCGCGGACCGCAGCGAGGGCTGCGTCCTCGCGGCCGGCATGGTGGGCGATCCCCCCGCAGCAGCCCTGGGCCTTCGGCATCACGACCTCGACCCCGTTGCGATTGAGGACGCGGATCGCCGCCGCCTCGACCGAGGGTGCGATCACCGGGGTCACGCAGCCGGCCAGCAGCGCGACCCGGCCGCGGCGGGGGCCCTCGCCGCGAAAGCGCGTCTGCCGCTCGGCAGGCGGCGCGGCCGGCAGCCTCGCGGGGGCCAGCCGCAGCATGGCGGCGAGACGCATGAGCCCGATCCGGTCGAAAAACGCGGCCAGCGGCTTGACGATCCGGGCGGCGCGCAAGGCCTGCCGAAAGCGCCGATTGTCCGGCAGAACCCGGCCCAGCAGGGCGCGCATGAGGCGGTCGGGCAGCGGCCTCCGATAGGTCTTTTCGATGCGCGCCCGGGCATGGTCGACCAGGTGCATGTAGTGCACCCCCGACGGGCAGGTGGTCATGCAGGCCAAGCAGGAGAGGCAGCGGTCGATGTGCTTGACCACGTCGGCGGTCGCCGGCCGGTCGTTCTCCAGCATGTCCTTGATCAGGTAGATGCGCCCGCGCGGCGAATCGAGCTCGTCGCCGAGCAGCACGTAGGTCGGGCAGGTGGCGGTGCAAAACCCGCAATGGACGCAGGTGCGCAGGATTTTTTCCGATTCCGCCAGATGCGGATCGGCCAGCTGGGCAAGGCTGAAGGAGGTCTGCATCGAAGGCGACTTACTTCCACACGGCGACGTTCGTTACACCCCGGCCCACATCCGTCCCGGATTGAGCACGCCCTTGGGATCGAAGCTCTCCTTGACCCGCTTCGTCAATGCGGCCACGGCGGCGTCCTGGGGCTCGAACACGTCGATCGCGGCACGGGTCGAGGCCGGCGCCCGGATCAGGGTGGCGTGCCCGCCAATCGCGGCGACAGCGCGGCGCACCAGCGCGGCGCCGGCGTCGTCGGAGGGGTCGAGAGCAAGCCAGATCAGGCCGCCGGCCCAATCGTAGAGCATCTGCGCCTCGGCGCGCTTCGCAACCATCGCGGCCAGCTCGGCGCCGCGGTTCGGCGCGGTCGAGACGCGCCAGAGCGGGCGGTCGAGGCCATTGCGGCTGGCCGCGAACGGCGTGACGTCGCGCACCGCGCGCCACAACGCCTGCGAGACCACTTCGCCGACGCTCACCAGATCGCCGAAGGGCTTCATCAGCGTCTCGAGCATGCGCTTGCGGTGGGCGACCGACGGCGCAAAGCCTTCGAGCCGCAGCGCGGTCACGGCGCCGCCGGCGCCGGCGATCTCGCCTGAGGGAATCCGCGCGGCGACGCCGGCGGGCAGGTGGGCGGCGCCCGATACGTCGCAGGAGGAGCCGACGGCGGCCGTCATCGCCTCGACCGCCCGCTGCGGCTCGATCGCCCGGATCAACAGCGTCTGCTCGGTCTCCGGCCGCGGCAGCGTCTTGATGGTGACCTCGGTCATCGCCGCCAGCGTGCCCCAGGAGCCCGCGATGAGCTTGCAGAGATCGTAACCGGTGACGTTCTTGACCACCCGGCCGCCGGATTTGAAGGTTTCGCCGCGGCCCGAGACCGCGGTGAGCCCCAGGAAATGGTCGCGCGCGGCGCCAGCCTTGACGCGGCGCGGGCCGGACAGGTTGGTGGCCAGCGCCCCGCCGATCGTGCCGCGGCCGGCAAAGGCGCCGAGGATTTGCGCGTAATCCATCGGCTCGAAGGCGAGCTGCTGGCCCTTGGCGGCGACCAGCGCCTCGATCTCGGCAAGCGGCGTGCCGGCCTTGGCGGACAGCACCAGTTCCTCCGGCTCGTAGAGCGTGACGCCGGAGAGCCCCGAGAGGTCGAGCGTGAGGTCGGTCTGGGCAGGACGCCCGATGGCGCGCTTCGACCCCTGCCCGACCAGTTCCAGCGCCTTGCCTTCGGCCAGTGCCCATTGCACGGCGGCCTCGGCGTCCTTGCCGTCGCGCGGTTTCAGCGTGTCGGTCATGGGGCGTAAATCAAAACCGCGGAATGTCCGGGAACGCCACCCTGCCGGCGTGCACATGCATGCGGCCGAGCTCGGCGCAGCGGTGCAAGGTCGGAAACACCTTGCCGGGATTGAGCAGCCCCTTGTCGTCGAAGGCGCATTTGAGCCGCTGCTGCTGGGCGAGATCGACCTCCGAGAACATCACCGGCATCAGGTCGCGCTTCTCGACGCCGACGCCGTGCTCGCCGGTCAGCACACCGCCGACCTCCACGCAGAGCCTGAGGATGTCGGCGCCGAAGGCTTCGGTGCGCTCGAGCTCGCCGGGCTTGTTGGCGTCGTAGAGGATCAGGGGGTGCAGGTTGCCGTCGCCGGCGTGGAACACGTTGGCGACCGCGAGCCCATAATGCCGCGACAGCTCGCGCATGCGCTTGAGCACTTGCGGCAGCCGCGCGCGCGGGATGGTGCCGTCCATGCAGTAGTAGTCCGGCGAGATGCGTCCGACCGCCGGGAACGCCGCCTTTCGCCCGGCCCAGAACAACAGCCGCTCCTCCTCCGAGGTCGAGACCCGACAGGTCGCTGCGCGGCAATCCCTGGCGATCGCCTCGACGCGCGCGATCAGGTGGTCGACCTCGGCCTGCGGCCCGTCGAGCTCGACGATTAGCAGCGCCTCGACGTCGAGCGGATAGCCGGCATGCACGAATTCCTCGACCGCGTGGATCGCCGGCCGGTCCATCATCTCCATGCCGCCCGGGATGATGCCGGCGCCGATGATCCTGCTGACGCACTCGCCGGCGTCCTCCGAAGAGGCAAAGCCGACCAGCACCGCCCGCGCGCATTCCGGCTTCTTGAGGATGCGCACCGTGACCTCGGTGACGACGCCGAGGAGCCCCTCCGAACCGGTAATGACGCCGAGCAGATCGTAGCCGCCGGCATCGAGCTGCTTGCCGCCGATGCGAACCACCTCGCCGGTCATCAGCACCATCTCGCAGCCGAGCAGGTTGTTGGTGGTCATGCCGTATTTGAGGCAGTGCACGCCGCCGGAATTTTCCGCCACGTTGCCGCCGATGGTGCAGGCGATCTGCGAGGACGGATCGGGCGCGTAATAGAAGCCGGCGTGCTCGACCGCCTGGGTGACCGCGAGATTGGTCACGCCGGGCTCGACCACGGCGACGCGGTTGTCGTAGTCGATCTCGAGGATGCGGTTGAACTTGGCCATCCCGAGCAGCACGCCGTCGGCGAGCGGCAGCGCGCCGCCCGACAGCGAGGTACCGGCCCCGCGCGGCACCACCTTGATGCCTTCGGCGTGGCAGTACTTGAGCACCCGGCTCACCTGCTCGGTGGTCTCGGGCAGCACCACCAGCATGGGAAGCTGCCGATAGGCGGTAAGCCCGTCCGACTCGTAGGGGCGCATCTCGCGTTCGCCCGCGATCACGCCTTCGCCCGGCACGATCGCGGACATGGCTGCCGCGATGCGGTCGCGGCGGGCGAGAACCGCCCCGTCGGGTGGCGGCATGGCGACGGACACGTTTGCTCCTCGGGCCCGGCGGCACCGGCCAAGCCGGAACGGACCCTGCTCGTTACGCCGTCTTTATAGCGTCAACCCGGCATGAAAGCGCGCCCGCGTCGCAAAAAAACGCGCTGCGCGCCGCGGCGCGAAACGAATCGGCCGTTTGAGCCGTTGACACCGGGGGCGCCAAACGCCATCGAAAAGGGCAGCGATTGCCGATGCGGACGCGCGGCCGAACGCGCCATGGGCGGAATGAATGTGAGAAAATGAAAAGGGAGAAGATGATGAGGACGTGGGTCTTTGCTGCCTTGGTTTTCGCTGCTTCGACGGCGACCGCGCCGGCGCAGGATCTCGCCGCCGGCGAGCAGTCGTTCCGAAAATGCGCGCCCTGCCACGACATCGGGGAAGGCGCCAAGACCAAGCTCGGCCCGCCGCTCAACGGCCTCGAAGGCCGCAAGGCCGGTACCTACGAGGGGTTCAACTATTCCGAGGCCAACAAGAATTCCGGCATTACCTGGTCCAAGGAGGAATTCGACAAGTACATCCGCAATCCGATGCAGGTCATGCAAGGGACCCGGATGGCGTTCGTCGGCATCAGGAACGACAAGGAGATCGCCGACCTCTGGGCCTACCTCACGCAATTCGACGCGGCCGGCAAGAAGAAGTGAGCGCAATATCGATCGTTGCGCCTTGAGTTCCATGCCGCCGCCCGCCCGCGGCTCGGCGCGCAAGCCGAGGGAGTTCGAGCCATGATCAAAGACCTCGTCGTCAACCTGTCGGGCACAGCCCCGCAGGACTTCGCCGCCGACTATGCGGTCTCGGTCGCCAAGGCGTTCGGCGCGCACATCGCCGGTATCGCGTTCGTCTATGACCCGGTGATCCCGGACACCGCGCTCGGCGGCATCCCCACCGACCTGATCGAGATCCAGCGCGAAGAGCACACCAAGGCCGCCAACGCCGCCGTGGGCCGGTTCGAGGGGGCCGCCAAGAAGGCCGGCGTGGCAGCGGTAACGCGCGTCATCGACGGCAGCCTCGCCGGCGCCGCCAGCACGTTCGGACGGATCGCAAGGCGCTTCGACATCGCGGTGGTCGGCCAGGCGCAACCCGAGCAAGGCGCCGCCGAGGAGCTGATGATCGAGGGTGCGCTGTTCGAGTCCGGGCGCCCGGTGATCGTCGTGCCCTATATCCAGAAGCAGGGGCTGACGCTCGAACGGGTGATGGCGTGCTGGGATGGCGGGCGCACCGCCGCGCGCGCCATCGCCGACGCCATGCCGCTGCTCGAACGCGCCAAGGCGGTCGACCTCGTCATCGTCACCGAGCACGGCAAGCATGACGAGATCACCGGCGCCAACATGAGCGAGCATCTGGCCCGCCACGGCGTCCGGGTCGAGATCAAGCGGATCGCCAAGGGCGACATCGCGGTGCAAGCCGCCCTACTCGACTACGCCGCCGACAGCGGCGCCGACTTCATGGTGATGGGCGGCTATGGGCATTCGCGCTTGCGCGAATTCATCTTGGGCGGCGTCACGCGCGGCATCCTCGGGTCGATGACGATCCCGGTGCTGATGTCGCATTGACGGGCCAACTTGTTGCTATTGTTTCTTTTTATTGGCTCGGAACCGCGCTTCCCGGAAGCGCGTTATCAGGCGCCGGCGTGCGTCATTCCGTCCAAATCTGTCATTTTGCAGGTGCTGACATGGAAACATTGTTGGACCAATTGGTTCGATGCGAGCCGACGAGGCAAGGGCGACGAATGAGCGACCTGTTCACCTTCGGCATCGAAGAGGAATATTTCTTGGTCGATGCCGAGACCAAGCTCGTCGCCCCCGACGTGCCGCAGGCGTTCTTTGACGCCGCGGTGACCGCGACCGATGGGCGGGTCTCGCCGGAATTCCTGCAGCCGCAGATCGAGGTGATCTCGTCGCCGCACACCAACACGGCAGACGCGCGGGCGGAGCTGCGCCATCTGCGCCAGACCGTGGCGGCGGTGGCGGCCGAGCACGGCCTCGCCATCCTCGCCGCCGGCACGCACCCGACCGCGCTCTGGCGCCGGGCGCTGCAAACCCAGAAGCAACGCTATGATGCCGTGATGCACGACCTGCAGATGATCGGCCAGCGCGATCTGCTGTGCGGCCTGCACGTCCACGTCGCACTGCCAGACCCCGACGATCGGGTCGACGTGATGTACCGGATGCTGCCCTATTTGCCGCTGTTCCTGGCGCTGTCGACCTCCTCGCCGTTCTGGCAGTCGCGGGCGACCGGCCTCAAGGGCTACCGGCTGGCGGCCTACGACGAGCTGCCGCGCACCGGGGTGCCCGAGCTGTTCCGCACCCGCGAGGAGTTCGACGCCTATGTGGCGGCGCTGGTGCACGCCGGAGTGATCAAGGATTCGAGCTTCATCTGGTGGGCGATCCGGCCCTCGCTCAACAATCCGACCTTGGAATTGCGGGCGCCCGATTCCTGCACGCTGGTCGAGGATTCGATTGCGATCGCCGCGCTCTATCGGACGCTGGCGCACCATCTCTACTTCAACCGCTGGCGCAATTCCGACCTCAACGTGGTCGGGCGGGCGATCGTGGTCGAGAACAAGTGGCAGGCGCAGCGTCACGGCGTGCAGGCCACCTTCGCCAGCGAGGACGGGCCGATGACGGTCGCCGAGATGCTCGACCGGGTGATCGAGGACACCGCCGACGACGCCGAGGTGCTGGGCTGCGCCGCCGAGCTCAGGCGCTGCCGCGCCATCGTCGGCTCCGGCACCTCGGCCGACGCCCAGCTGGCGGTGTTCGAGGCGAATAACGGGGGCGAGAGCCGCGACGCCGCCCTGCGGGCGGTGACCGACTGGATCGCGGCAGCGACCTTGCAGTGACCTCACCATCGGGCATCGCGGCCCAACGCGCCGGGGCCGACGGCGGCGGATGAGCTATTTTCCGGTGAGCCGCTGGAAATTGGACGACAGCACGAGCTCGGCGCGCTCCGGCGACAAGGCGCGCCGCACGAAGTTGACGGGATCCGGCTCGCCGAGCGGAAACGGCGCATCGCTGCCGAGCAGCAGATTCTCGGCCGGCACGATCCCGGCGGCGAACTGCAGATAGCCGAGCTCGAAGCATACGGTGTCGAAGTAAAGCGCGCGCAGATAGTCGCCGATCCGGCGCGGCAGCGTGCGCGACAACACCGAATTGGTGTCGACCTCGCGTTGCATGCGGTTGCGGAGCATCAGGCTGTAAGCGCCGGTATGGGCGCATACGAGCTTCACGCCGGCATGGCGATCGAGGAAATTGCTGCAAATCATCCGGAAGACGTTGATCGTCGAGTCGAACAGGTAGCCGGCGACCACGGTCAGCTCGTAATCGCCGGTGCGGTCCTTGCCGGGCGGATCCGCCGGATGGAGAAACAACGGGACGTCGAGCTCCGCCGCGGCGTCGAAGATCGGCTGGAAGCGCTCGTCCGGCAGATAGACACCGCGCACATTGGTGGCGACGTGGCCGCCGACGAAGCCGTGCTCGCGCACGCAGCGGCGCAGCTCCGCCGCCGCCGCCGGCGGGTCTTGCATCGGCAGGAAGGCCCAGGCCGCGAACCGCGCCGGATTTTTCGCCACCAGGGCCGCAAATCCGTCGTTGCAGATTTGGGCGGCGTGCGCCGCCAGCGCCGGCTCGAGATAATAGTTGACCAGCGGTGTCGCCAACGAGACGACGGTGCGGTCGATGCCGAGACCGTCCATGCGCGCGATCTGCCGCGCCGGCTCGAAGAAGGTGCGATTGA
>JBEVIH010000288.1:0-34949 GCA_040510815.1 Xanthobacteraceae bacterium
GACGTCGCCGCCACCCGTGAGAATGCCGATCCGCTTCTTCGCCATGACTACCCCCTTAACTGCACTTTCGCGAGTTCGTCCATAACCGCCGGGAGTTTCTTCGTCCCTGTCGGAGCCTAAAACGAATTCCCAATTTCCGGAACAACTATCCAGCCGCTTCGGCATGGATGCGCAACAGCTGCGGTATCGTAGCCGGTGGCCGCCGGCCAAACCCGCATTCGGTCGCGATCGCGAAGTTGTTCACATATTTTTCCGCCGTGGCGAGGCGCCGGCGCGTGCCCGCGATCCCGTCGGTGTAGTGCACCAGGCCGAGCGCGAGCTGCGTTCCCGGCTCGAGCTGTAACCGCCGCAACGGCTCGAAATAGGCGTCGTCCGAGCGGTCGCGGGGAACCGGCATGTGGATCAGCTGGATCGGCCGGTTGATCTCGCGGCCGAGATGATTGGCGACCGCGACCATGTCGCCCATGTCGGCGGGCTCGACCACGTGACGATGGTTCGAATCGCCGTAGCAGAAGTGAAACAAGAGCTCGATATCGGCGGGCACGTGATTGCCGAGCTCGACCAGGATTTGGCCGAAACTGGCGAGCATCTCGTCCTTGTTGCGCCCATAGGCGTTGCGCTCGTTGCGCTGCAGCCGCGCGAACACCGCGGAGGCGACGTCGAACTGGATGGCGAGCTGATCGTGCGGGATGGCGGCGGCGAGCTTGTCGATCTCGCGACGCAGCGCCGCGTTGAAGATCGGATCGACCGGCTGGTGCAGATCCTCCTGCAGGAACAGCCAGATCACCGAATGGGCCGGAACGAGATCGACCTGGAAACGGCACTGCGTGGGGATCTTCCCCTGTCGTTTGAGTTCCGCGAAGTCCCTGTACGAAGCGATGGCGACATCGGCATAGAACAGATTACCGAGCTTGACGTCCTTGACCGAGGCCCCCGGCCGCAGCCGGTAGCGCGTGCGCGCGGTCCCGGTGGCGTGCACGCGAAACACCTCGTTCGATTTCTCGAAGGCCGGATGGTCGGCGAACACCGGCTCGAGCCAGGTGATCCAGTCGCTGCGCTCCCCGGTCTCTCCATCCGGGATCCGCAACAGGCGCGGCCCGAGCGCCGCGCTGACGGTTTCGAACACCTCACGCGCGTTGGCGAGCGGAACGCTGCCGACGAGGTGGACGTTGCGAGGCGGCATCGTTCTGGTCCTTCACGCTTGCCCGCGAATCCGGCGCCCGCTCAGTCGATGGCCCGGAAGGCGGTCTTCAGCGGCGTCAGGCCAAGCCACCGCTCGCAGGTGGCCATGGCCTCCGCATAGGCCTGCTTCGATGGCTTGCTGGCGGCGCCCGCCGCCTGCTCCTCGATCGCCTTCGCCAGCGCCAACGCCGCGCCCCGGCACGTGGCCCGCACCGGCCGCACAGAGTTGCGGCAATGTTTGAGGCCCTCTTCCGCCGCGAGCGCGTTCTGATCGGCGATCACCTCGGCGGCGGCGCGGGCTTGCCCGACGAGAAAATCAAATGGGCGGGTATCGAGCCCGACGATCCGGTCGGCCGCCTCGCGCTCGACCAGGCGCAACGCCTCGACGCCGCGCATGACCACGAGGCGGACTGAGTCCGGATAGCCGCGGCAGGGCGCATCTTGGGCCGCAGCCGGGGCAGAAAGAGCGACTGCCAGCAAAATCAGCATTGCAGCGGAGGGAAACACGGCAGGTTCCAAGTTCCGATCAGCTTTTCTCGGAGCATATGGGGGCTGCCGAACGGCCGCCACCGTCCTCGTTCGGGCTGTGCATGGAACCCGGCATTGACCCGCCTTGGTGTCACAAATTGACCCCAATGAAGGGGCGGAATCCGCAGGGTTCCTGTCGCGGGGACGATTTGAGCCGCAGGAACGGGGGACGCACCACTGACCTCTCATCGCAACGTCTTTCCGCGGCTTGCGGCAGCGGCGGTCTTGTGGCTGGCGCTGAGCCCATGCGACGCGCTCGCGCAGCTTCGCCTTCCGGTCGGCGGCGCGGTGGGCGCGGGCCCTCTCGGATCGATCGGGGCAGGCCCTGGAATTGGGTCCGGTATTCCCGGCTCCGGCATCGGCCCTCTCGACAGCTCGGGAGCGTCGTTGCCGCTTTCCGTTCCGCCCAGCCCGGGCCCAGCCGGCCCACTCAGCAATGCGCTCACCAATACGCTCAACAACGCGCTCAACGGGGGCGTCACCGGTACGATCTCGAATGCGACTCAAGGAGTGACGAACACCGTCAACCGGGCCGGCCAAGGTCCCAGCAATGCAAAGCAGCCGTTGCCTGCGAGGCGCAGCGGCATTCCGCCCGTTGGCGAGCGCCGCTACGTACCCAATGAGGTGGTGGTCGCCCTGCCGTCCGCGCTTTCGCCGCAGGCGCTCGACGCGCTGGCGCGCCGGCACGGGCTCGTGCGCCTGCAAACGGAAAGCATCGGCCTCACCGGCACCACCTTCCACCGCTGGCGGATCGCCGATGCGCGTTCGGTGTCCGACGTCATTCGCGCGCTCGAAGCCGACGCCGGCGTGCGGACGGCACAGCCGAACTACCGCTTCACCTTGCAGCAAGGCGCCGCCGCGGCCGGCTCGCCCGGGCTGGTGCAGCAATATGCCGTGGACAAGCTCGACCTTGCACAAGCCCACCGGCTGGCGACCGGCACCACGTGCCTCGTCGCCGTCATCGATTCCGGCGTCGACATCGCCCATCCGGAAATCGCCGACTCCATCGCGGACCGCTTCGACGCCGTCGATCCCTCGGCCCCGCCCGACAACCACGGCACCGCCATCGCCGGCGCGATCGCCGCGCATGCGCAGCTCACCGGCGTGGCGCCGTCGGCGCGCATCCTGGCGATCCGCGCATTCACCAAATCGGAAAGCACGACGCTCGCCATCCTCAAGGGCATCGACTGGGCGGTCGCCCGCGGGGCGCGCGTCATCAACATGAGCTTCGCGGGCCCGCAGGATCCGGAGATCGCGCGGGCGCTGGCCGCCGCGCGCCGCAAGGGCGTGCTGCTGGTGGCGGCGGCCGGCAATGCCGGGCCGCAATCTCCCCCGCTCTACCCGGCCGCCGATCCCAACGTCATCGCCGTGACCGCCACCGATGCCGACGACCGGCTGCTGAAAGTGGCGAACCGCGGACGCCACATCGCGCTCGCGGCGCCCGGCGTCGATATCGTGCTGCCGGCGACCGGCGGAGGCTACCAGGTCTCGTCGGGAACTTCGGTCGCGGCGGCCCATGTCAGCGGGATCGCGGCGCTCTTGCTCGAGCTCAAGCCCGGACTTGCGCCGGACGCCGCGCGCAAGATCCTGCAGTCGACTGCCCGGGACCTCGGGCCCAAGGGCCGCGACGATCAATTCGGGGCGGGCGTTGCCAACGCCTATCGCGCCGTTCGCTCGCTGCGTCCCGAGGTGACGCCGGTTGCCGCTTCGACCGCGCAGTAAGGCCGATGCCGATCCGCCGGCTCAATCCAAATGGAATTTGGCGAGCTCGCGGTGATCGGCCCGGATCCAGCGCACCGTGCCGGTGATCGAGCGCATCACCACGGTCTCGGTCTCGATCACGTCGCTGCGGAAGCGCACGCCCCTGAGCATCGCCCCGCTGGTCACGCCGGTCGCGGCGAACAGGCAGTCACCCTTCACCATGTCCCCGATCTCATAGCGCTTGCGCGCATCCTTGATGCCCATCTTATACGCCCGCTCGCGCCGCTCCTCGGTGTCGAGGATCAGCCGGCATTGCATCTGGCCGCCGATGCAGCGCAGCGCCGCCGCCGCCAGCACCCCGTCGGGCGCGCCGCCGATGCCGAGATAGATGTCGATGCCGGTATTGGCAGGATCGGCGGTGTGGATCACGCCCGAGACGTCGCCGTCGGTGATCAGCTGCACTGCGCCGCCCGCCTTGCGCACGCCGGCGATCAGGTCGGCGTGGCGCGGACGGTCGAGGATGAGCGCGCTGATCTCGGCCGGCTTCACGCCCTTGGCCTTGGCGAGGTTGAGGATGTTCTGCTCGGCCGGCGCGTCGAGATCGACCACGCCCTTGGGATAGCCGGGCCCGATCGCGATCTTCTCCATATAGACGTCGGGGGCGTTGAGCAGGGTGCCACCCTCCGCCATGGCCACGGTCGCGATCGCGCCCGGCATGTTCTTGGCGCACAGCGTGGTGCCTTCGAGCGGATCCACCGCGATGTCGACCTTCGGCCCCTTCTTGTTTCCGACCTTCTCGCCGATGAACAGCATGGGCGCTTCGTCGAGCTCGCCCTCCCCGATCACCACGGTGCCGTCGATCGGCAGCTTGTTGAGCTCGCGGCGCATGGCGTCGACCGCCGCCTGGTCGGCGGCCTTCTCGGCGCCGCGTCCGCGCAGCCGCGCCGCCGAGACCGCGGCGCGCTCGGTCACCCGCACGATCTCCATCGACAGGATGCGCTCCAGCACCAGATGCGGTTGAACGGTGATCGACGGCATGGCCTCGCGTTCCGCTGTGCTCATTTCCTCCCCCCGCCCGGCACATGGTTCATGCCATGTGCGGATCATCGAGTGGTCATTGCCCGCGCCGGCGGGAACGGTAACGCGGCATTGTATCAGTTTTTTTCGATGCGGATGACTTGTGGCTTGCCGGAAATCACCTTGTCGCGGCCGACGGCGGCCAGCGCCTTGTGCACTGCATCCTCGCTGGTCGCATAGGTGATCAGGATCACCGGCACCGGCTCGCTCCCGCGCGCTGGGACATCACCGCCATGGGGTCGTTCCCCGCGGTGACGCTGTACGATCGACTCGAGCGAGATGTTCTGCTGCGCCAACCGCTTGGCGATGGTGGCGGCGGTCCCCGGCTTGTCCACGGCGAGCAGCCGGATGTAGTAGCCGCCCTCGTGGCGCTGCATCGGCGCCTTCCTGATGGCGGCAAGCCGCGCCGAAGGCCGGCCGAAGGGGGCTCCGCGGACGCCGCGGGCGATGTCGCCGATATCCGCGACCACTGCCGAAGCGGTCGCCGCGCCGCCGGCGCCGGGTCCCACCAGCGTGATCGGCGAGATCGCATCGGCATCGATCGTGACCGCGTTGGTGACCCCCATCACCTGCGCGATGGCGGTGTCTTTCGGCACCATGGTCGGATGCACGCGTTGCTCGATGCCCTTGTCGGTCTTGACCGCGACCCCGAGCAGCTTCACGCGGTAGCCGAGCTCGTCGGCCCAGGCGAGGTCTTCGGGGGCGATCGAGGAAATGCCTTCCACGTAGACGGCGCTCTGCTCGACCTTGGTTCCGAAGGCGAGGCTGGCCAGGATCGCGAGCTTCTGCGCGGTATCATGACCTTCGACGTCGAAGGTGGGGTCGGCCTCGGCGTAGCCGAGCCGCTGCGCCTCCTTCAAGCAGTCGGCAAAGGCGAGCTTCTCCTGCTCCATGCGCGTCAGGATGTAATTGCAGGTGCCGTTGAGGATGCCGTAGATGCGCGCCAGCGAATTGCCTGCCAGGCCCTCGCGCAAGGTCTTCACGATCGGGATGGCGCCGCCAACCGCGGCCTCGAAATTGAGCGCCACGCCGTTCTTCTCGGCAAGCGCCGCGAGCGTGACGCCGTGACGCGCCAGCAGCGCCTTGTTGGCGGTCACCACCGATTTTCCGGCTGCCAGCGCGGCCGTGACGGCGGCCTTGGCCGGATCGCCCTCGCCGCCGATCAGCTCGACCAGCACGTCGATCTCGCGGTCGGCCGCGAGCGCGACCGGATCCGCCACCCAGCGCAATTTCCGCAGATCGATGCCGCGCTTCTTGCCGCGCGAACGGGCGCTCACCGCCACCACCTCGATCGGACGGCCGCAGCGGGCGATCAGGGCGTCGCGCTGCTCGGTGATCAAGCGCACGACCGATGCGCCGACCGTGCCCAAACCGGCAATACCTAGTTTCAGGGGCGCAGCCATCGCACGTCGTCAACCTGCGGAAGGGCGGCGCGTCAGCGCCGCTTGGCGAGCGGGACGACGTTGTGCAACTTTTCGGGGCCGCTTTCAAGAAAGCGGCGGATGTTGCGGGCGGCCTGGCGGATGCGCTGCTCGTTCTCGACCAGCGCGATGCGCACGTAGCCTTCGCCGCGCTCGCCGAAGCCGGTGCCGGGAGAGACCGCGACCTCGGCCTTCTCGACCAGGAGCGTGGAGAACTCGACGCTGCCGAGGCTCGAGAACGGCTCGGGGATCGGCGCCCAGGCGAACATGGAGGCGCGCGGCGCCGGGACGTCCCAGCCGGCGCGGCCGAACGATTCCACCAGCACGTCGCGCCGGCGCTTGTAGGTCGCGCGCATCTCGTGGATGCAGTCGTCCGGCCCGTTGAGCGCCGCGGTCGCGGCCACTTGCACCGGTGTGAACGCGCCGTAGTCGAGATAGGACTTCACCCGCCCGAGCGCGGCGATGATGCGCTCGTTGCCGACCGCAAATCCGATGCGCCAGCCCGGCATCGAATAGGTCTTCGACATCGAGGTGAACTCGACGGCGATATCGAGCGCGCCCGGCACCTGCAGCACGGAGGGCGGCGGATTGCTGTCGAAATACACCTCGGCATAGGCGAGATCGGACAGCACGAAGATGCCGTGCTTCTTCGCGAACGGGACGAGCTCCTTGTAGAAGTCGAGGTCGGCGACATAGGCGGTGGGGTTCGACGGATAGCAGACCACGACCGCGAGCGGCTTGGGAATCGAATGAACGATCGCCCGCTCCAAGGTCGAGAAGAAGTCGGGAGTAGGCTCCGACGGCACCGAGCGGATCACCCCGCCCGCCATCAAAAAGCCGAAGGCGTGGATCGGGTAGCTCGGATCGGGCACCAGCACGACGTCGCCCGGCGCGGTGATCGCCTGCGCCACATTGGCGAAGCCTTCCTTGGAGCCGAGCGTGGCGACGATCTGGCTCTCCGGGCTGAGCTTCACCCCGAAACGCCGCGCGTAATAAGCGGCCTGCGCGCGGCGCAGCCCCGCGATACCCTTCGACGCCGAATAGCGGTCGGTGCGCGGCTTGCCGAGCGTATCCTTGAGCTTTTCGATGACATGGGGGGGTGCCGGCAGATCCGGATTGCCCATGCCGAGATCGATGATGTCGGCGCCCGCATTGCGCGCCGCCGCCTTGGCCCGGTTGACCTGCTCGAACACATAGGGCGGCAGACGCTTGATGCGGTGAAATTCTTCCATACCCAGCTCCTTGCGACCTCGCGCCGCTGCCAGCCTGCTTGCGTTGGCGCAATTCCTAACGCGCACCGCCGCCGGAAAATTCGGCCGGCCGGCCTTTTATCATGGGTTGCGCACCCTGGCAGCAGGCTTGCCAGTGGGGGGGTTGCTCACGCGCTCGCGCGCCGCGGCCAGGTCGGCTTCAAGCTTCCTCTGCTCCTCGTCGGTGAGCACGGCGTTCTCGCGCGCCGGCGGCGCGTCGTGCACCGCCGGATAGGCCGGCGGATCGGCCGGCCGTTGCGGCGCACCCTCGGGCAGGCCGCCGGCCATGCTCGGCATATGGTCGGCGATGATGGAGCCCGAGCAACCGGCAAGAATCATCGCGCCGGCGAGCAACAGCGCCACGGCCATGGCGCGCCCGGGCAAGGTCTGCGATGAACGCGACGTTGACATCGACATGAGAAGGTCGCGACTTCTGCCGCATTGCAGCAGACCTGCGCGGACCGCCTGC
Organism: Xanthobacteraceae bacterium; assembly: GCA_040510815.1. Taxonomy (GTDB): domain Bacteria; phylum Pseudomonadota; class Alphaproteobacteria; order Rhizobiales; family Xanthobacteraceae; genus VAZQ01. The sequence continues at coordinate 7,629 of JBEVIH010000288.1, forward strand.
CCTCCCCTTCGACCAGCAAAATTGCTGCCAATTCAAGTAATTGTCGGCCGTCTTAGACCGGCAATATGACCAAAGCAAGGTTGCGCTACCGCTACTGGGCTTGAACCCCGGAGAGCGCTTTCGCGCACCGCACAACCGCAAGAACAGCGCGAATGATGCGTCTTGCGGCGGTCACGAGTAAAGTCCATCTGAAGCCGAGCAGGCCATGCCGGGCCCACGCAGCACTGAGGCGTTTCCGTGAGAGCCCCGTCGGAACCCGACAAGCGCGGCGCCGTCGATATCGAGGAGCTCGCGCGCAACGTCGCCCGCATGGTCGAGCAGGGCGGCCGAGCGATGGCGGCCTATCTCAAGCCGCGTGAGGAAGGCCGCATCGACGGCGACTATTCCGAGGTCGCCGACGTCGTGAAGACGCTCGGCCAGGTCCTGGAATACTGGCTGAGCGACCCCCAGCGTTCACTCGAGCTGCAGTCGAGCCTCGGCAAGGCCTATCTCGACCTGTGGGCGAGCGCGGTCAAACGCATGTCGGGCGAGAAGGTCGATCCGGTCGCCGCACCCGACCCGCGCGACAAGCGCTTCGCCGATCCCGAATGGTCGACCAATGCATTCTACGATTTCCTCAAGCAGGCCTATCTCTTGACCGTGCAATGGGCGAACCGGCTGGTCAAAGAGGCCGAGGGGCTCGATCCGCATACGCTGCAAAAGGCCGAGTTCTACGTACGGCAAATCGCCAACGCGATCTCGCCGTCGAACTTCGTGCTGACCAATCCGGAGCTGTTGCGCGAAACGGTCACCTCCAACGCCGAGAATCTGGTGCGCGGCATGCACATGCTGGCCGAGGACATCGAGGCCGGCCACGGCAATCTCAAGATCCGCCAGTCCGACGCCAGGATGTTCGAGGTCGGGCGCAATCTGGCGCTCACCGCCGGCAAGGTGATTTTCGAAAACCAGTTGATGCAGCTCATCCAATACGCGCCGTCGACCGGGACGGTGCTCAAGCGGCCGCTGCTGATCGTGCCGCCCTGGATCAACAAGTTCTACATCCTCGATCTCACGCCGGAGAAATCCTTCGTCAAGTGGTGCGTGGATCAGGGGCTCACGGTGTTCGTCATCTCCTGGGTCAATCCGGACACCAATCTCGCCAAGAAGGGCTTCGAAGACTACATGCGCGACGGTCCGCTCGCCGCCCTCGACGTGATCGAGAAGGCGACCGGCGAGCGGGAGGTCAATGCCATCGGCTATTGCGTCGGCGGCACGCTGCTGGCCGCCACGCTCGCCTATATGGCCGACATGCGCGATGCGCGCATCGCCTCGGCGACGTTCTTCGCCGCGCAGGTCGATTTCACCCATGCCGGCGACCTCAAGGTGTTCGTCGACGAGGAGCAGATCGCGGCGCGCGAGCGCGAAATGAGCGAGCGCGGCTATCTCGAAGGCAAGAAGATGGCAAACGCCTTCAACTTGCTGCGCTCGAACGATCTGATCTGGCCCTACGTCATCAACAACTACCTCAAAGGCAAGGAACCCGCCCCATTCGACCTGCTCTACTGGAACTCGGATGCGACGCGGATGCCGGCGGCGAACCACTCGTTCTATCTGCGCAATTGCTATCTGGAGAACCGGCTGAGCAAGAACGAGATGGTGATCGCCGGCAAGCGGCTCGACCTCAAGAGCATCACGGTCCCGATCTACAATCTCGCCACCCGCGAGGACCACATCGCGCCGGCGAAGTCGGTGTTGCTCGGCTCGAAGTTCTTCGGCGGCCCGGTGCGCTTCGTGCTGGCGGGCTCCGGCCACATCGCCGGCGTGGTCAATCCGCCCGACAAGATGAAGTACCAATATTGGACCGGTCCCAAGCCGACCAGCGCCAATCTCGACCGCTGGCTGGGGAAGGCCAAGGAGCACGCCGGCTCGTGGTGGCCGGATTGGTTCGATTGGATCAAGAAGCAGGATGCGAGCGAGGTGGCGGCGCGCGAGCCGGGCGGCGGGGCGCTCAAGCCGATCGAGGACGCGCCGGGAAGTTATGTTAAGGTCAGAGATTGATAGCCAGTCGGGGCGGAGCCGAATGGCTGCGAGGATATCGTCAGTTCACAGCGGAGAACCCTCATGCGTCTCAGGATTTTGCTTCCGACGATCGCCGCGGCGAGCTTCCTCGCCGGCCCGGCGCTCGCCCAGGATCTCACCGGCACGCTCAAGAAGGTCAAGGACACCGGCACCATCACGCTCGGCCACCGCGAGTCCTCCCTGCCGTTTTCCTATTACGACGACCGCCAGCAGGTCGTGGGCTACGCCATGGACCTCTGCGCCCGCATCGTCGACGGGGTGAAGAACGAGCTCAAGCTCGCCCAGATCACCACCCGGCTCAACCCGGTCACCTCGGCCACCCGCATCCCGCTGATGGCGAACGGCACCATCGACCTCGAATGCGGCTCGACCACCAACAACCTCGAGCGGCAGAAGCAGGTCTCCTTCACCATCACGCATTTCGTCACCGCGAATCGTTTCGTGTCCAAGAAATCGGCGAACCTCAAGACCGTCGACGACCTCAAGGGCAAGACCATCGTGTCGACCTCGGGCACCACCAACATCAAGCAGATCACCGAGCTCGGCGCCCAGAAGGGGCTCAACCTCAACATTCTCGCCGCCAAGGACCACGCCGAAGCGTTCCTGATGGTCGAGACCGGACGCGCCGCCGCCTTCGTGATGGACGACATTCTGCTCTACAGCCTGGTCGCCGGATCGAAGGCGCCGCAGGACTACGTGATCTCCACCGACGCGCTCTCGGTCGAGCCCTACGGCATCATGCTCCGCCGCGAGGACGCCCCGTTCAAGAAGGTCGTCGATCAGGCGATGACCGCCACCTACAAGAGCGGCGCGATCAACCCGATCTACGAGAAGTGGTTCCTCAAGCCGATCCCGCCGCGCAACATCAACCTCGAAGTGCCGATCAGCGCCGCCTTCAAGCGGGTCATCGCCAACCCGACCGACAGCGGCGACCCGACGGCGTCCATACTTACCTCGAGACGCTGCTGCTCGGCACCGGCTGGACGCTGGCGACCGCGCTCACCGCCTGGTGCCTGGCGCTCGGCATGGGGTCGCTGGTCGGCGTCATTCGCACCACGCCCCACCCCTGGCTGGTCCGGCTCGGCAACGCCTATGTGGAGCTGTTCCGCAACATTCCGCTGCTGGTGCAGATGTTCCTCTGGTATTTCGTCCTGCCCGAGCTGCTGCCGACCCAAATGGGCGACTGGCTCAAGCAGCTGCCCGACGCCTCGTTCTATACGGCCGTGGTCGCGCTCGGCCTCTACACCTCGGCGCGCGTCGCCGAGCAGGTGCGCGCCGGCATCTTGAGCCTCGCCCGCGGCCAGCGCATGGCGGCGCTGGCGCTGGGGCTGACGCTGCCGCAGGCCTACGTCTACGTCCTATTGCCCGCCGCGTATCGCATCATCTTGCCACCGCTCACGTCCGAATTCCTCAACATCATCAAGAACAGCGCGGTCGCGCTCACCATCGGGCTCATGGAACTCACGGCGCGAGCGCGCGCCATGCAGGAATTTTCGTTCCAGGTATTCGAGGCCTTCACCGCCGCAACCATCATTTATATCGTGATCAATATCATCGTGACTTTTGCGATGCGCTACGTCGAGCAGCGCGTGGCCGTGCCTGGCCTGATCGGCGCCAAACCCGCAGTTGTCACGCACTGAGGCGATCGATGTTCTCGAATTTCGACTTCGACGTCATCATCCGCTCGCTGCCGTATCTGTTCCTCGACGGCATGACCTTCACGCTGACCTTGACCGCATTGGCGACGACCGGCGGCGTCATCTTCGGCACGCTGCTGGCGATGATGCGGCTGTCCGGCTTTCCTCTCCTCTCGGTGCCGGCTGCCGGCTACGTCAACCTGATGCGGTCGGTGCCGTTGCTGTTGGTGATCTTCTGGTTCTATTTCCTGGTGCCCTATATCGGTCAGTGGGTCACCGGCGCCTCGCAGCCGATCCAGGTCGGAGCACTCGTCTCCTCGCTGGTCACGTTCACGCTGTTCGAGGCCGCCTATTTCGCCGAGATCATGCGCGCCGGCATCCAGTCGATTCCGCGCGGCCAGGTGTCGGCGGCGCAGGCGCTCGGCATGACCTATCTGCAGACCATGGGCTACATCGTGCTGCCGCAAGCCTTCCGCAACATGCTGCCGGTGCTGCTCACCCAGACCATCATCCTGTTCCAGGACACGTCGCTCGTGTACGTGCTCTCGATCACCGATTTCCTGGGCGCGGCCTCGAAGATCGCGCAGCGGGACGGACGTCTGGTCGAGATGTATCTGTTCGCGGCGCTGGTCTATTTCGTCATCTCCTACGTGGCCTCACTGCTGGTGCGCCGGCTGCAGGCCCGGATCGCCATTATCCGTTGATCGGACGCTGCCATGATCACGCTCAGCAAAGTCAGCAAGTGGTACCAGACCTTCCAGGTGCTCAAGGATTGCTCGACCGAGGTCGCCAAGGGCGAGGTCGTGGTGGTGTGCGGGCCGTCCGGCTCGGGCAAGTCGACCCTGATCAAATGCGTCAACGGGCTCGAGCCGTTCCAGGAGGGTACCATCACGGTGGCGGGCATCTCGGTCGGCGACCGCAAGACCGACCTGCCGAAGCTGCGCGCCCGCATCGGCATGGTGTTCCAGCATTTCGAGCTGTTTCCGCACCTCACCGTCATGCGCAATCTCGAGCTGGCGCAGATCAAGGTGCTGGGCCGCGGCAGGGACGAGAGCGAGCGGAGGGGCATGCGCCTGCTCGAGCGGGTAGGGTTGACGGAGCATGCGCACAAGTTCCCGGGTCAGCTCTCCGGCGGCCAGCAGCAGCGCGTGGCCATCGCCCGCGCCCTCGCCATGGACCCGATCGCCATGCTGTTCGACGAGCCGACCTCGGCGCTCGATCCGGAGATGATCAACGAGGTGCTCGACGTCATGGTTGCGCTCGCGACCGAGGGCATGACCATGATGGTGGTCACTCACGAGATGGGATTCGCCCGCAAGGTCGCAAACCGCGTCGTGTTCATGGACCGGGGCGAGATCGTCGAGGATGCGCCCACGGCGGAGTTCTTCGGCAAGCCGCGCAGCGAGCGCGCGCAGGTGTTCCTGTCGAAGATCCTGCAGCACTGAGCCGCGCGACGCCGGTGCCAAGAGCGCACTCCCGAGGCGGGCGTTCTCGCCGGCAGCCCTCATTTCGCCTTGCGGGCCACGCTAGAATGCGGGCGACGGATCAACGGCCGCCCCGGCACGAGAAGCTCCATGCAGCATCGTCTCCTCCCGCTCCCGGCCCTGATCATCGCGCTCAGTCTGTTGCCGGCAGCGGCCCGGGCGGATGACCCCACGACCTGTCATAACGGCAGCGGCGAGGCTGCGATCGCCGCCTGCAATCGCGCGATTGCGTCCGGACAGTTCATCGGCATCGAACTCGCCAAGCTGCATACCAGCCGCGGGGTCGAGCTCAAGCGCAAGGGCGACCTCGACGGCGCCATCAAGGACTATGACATCGCCATCGCGCTCAACCCGAACGATCTGTTCGCGTTCAACAACCGGGCCAACACCTGGCGTGACAAGGGCAATTTCGAGCAGGCGATCGCCGACTACGGCGCCGCCATCAAGCTCGATGCGGATTACGCGGCCGCCTATATCAATCGCGGCCTCGTCTACGAGCGCAGGAAGGAGTTGGCGCTCGCCCGCGCCGACTTCAAGGCTGCGCTCGCGACGCCGCCGCAGAAATACAACAATTCCAGGGGCGCTCACCAAATCGCGCGCGAACGGCTGGCGTTCCTGGCGAAAATCCTGCCCGAGTAGGCGGCGGCGTTCTCGCGCCGGTTTCGTTACCGTCCAGCGCCACGCATGACGTGGTAGCTCAACTCACCCGGATCGGTGAGGTCGGGCACCTTCCAGCCGTCGAGGTCGTATTCGGCCATGCACGCCTCGGCAAAGCCCTTGAAGCGGTCGGCATTGCCGGACGCCTGCGCGCCGAACAGGCAGTAACGGCGGATCTCCTCGGTCGAGCCGCCGTAATTGATCTCGTAAAGCTCGTGCCGGCCGCCGAATTCGGTCGCCATGCAGTCCCACAACAGCTTGAGGAGCTTCACGCGCTCCTCGGCCTTGTAACCGCCCGAGCCGCGCAGATAGCGGTCCAGATAGGGGCGAATGTCCGGATTCTTGAAGTCGCTGGCGTGCGAATTGAGGTAGATGAGGCCCGAGGCGACCGTCTGCTCGATGATGTATTTGATCTTGGTGTAGGCCATGGTGGCGATGATCGCATAGGCATTGCCGGGATCCATGTTCGGGAGGAGATAGTCCCCGATCCACGGCTTGGGATCGCGCACCATCGCGTCGGAGAGCGCCCAGAACAAATTACGCCAGGCGATCACCTCGCCGACATTGGCCTGCACGCCGCGATAGTCCTTGGTGCCGGCGGCCTCGACCGCTTTCAGCAGCAGGCCGGCGATGAAATCGAGCTTCACCGCGAGCCGCGTGCAGCCGTGCACCACGAAGCGCGGCAGGAAGCCGGTACGCGGGAAGAAATTGTTGGCCTTCTCCACGTCGCCGTAGACGAAGACGTTCTCCCAGGGCACCAGGACCTTGTCGAGAATGAAGACCGCGTCGTTCTCGTCGAGCCGGCTCGACAACGGATAGTCGAACGGGCTGCCCATCGCGGTCGCCGACATCTCGTAAGACGTCCGGCAGATGAATTTCACGCCCGGCGTGTTGGTCGGCACCATGAAGACGATCGCGAATTTCTTGTCCTGCACCGGGATGAGCCCGTGGTGGGCGATGAAGGTGTAGTTGGTCAGCACCGAGCCGGTCGCCACCACCTTGGCGCCCGAGACGACGATGCCGGCATCGGTCTCCTTCTCCACGTGGCAGCACACGTCGCCGACCTCGTTCGGCGGCCGGTCGCGGTCGATCGGCGGATGGATGATGGCGTGATTGATGAAGGGGACGCGCTCCTGGCTGAACTTGTACCAGCGCCGCGCATTCTCCTGATACGGGTCATAGAAGTCGGCGTTGGCGCCCAGCGTCGCCAGGAACGCGGCCTTGTAGTCGGGCGCACGGCCCATCCAGCCGTAGGTGAGCTTCGCCCATTCGGCGATGGCGTTGCGGCCGGCGATCATCTCCTCCAGCGTCTTCGGCGCCTTGAAGAAGGCATGCGTCATGCCGCCGTTGCCGGTCTCGGTCGGCAGCAGGATCTTGTCCTTGCGCTTGGGGTCGTGCAGCGCATCGTAGAGCCTTGCCACCATGCGCGCGGTATTGCGGAAGGCCTGATGCTTGGTGACGTCCTTGACGCGCTCGCCGTAGATGTAGACCGCGCGATCGTCGGACAGCGAGGCGAGATATTCGGCGCCGGTTTGCGGGGCTGCGACTTTGACCTTGCCGGTGGTCTCAGCCTTCGCCGCAAAAACTTCCCGGTCGTCGGAACGGCTCTCCACGGTGGCCATCGATTCCTCCTCTTGTCCCAGCGCGGAACTTTGTCCCCTTGCTCAATCGCTGTATCATTCTTGCAAACAACGATACGTCGCCGCCAGCGGCCAAGACAGGGAGGAAATCATGATCCGCCAGCACGAAAGGCTCAACCGGCGCAGCATGATCAAGGGCGCGGCCGCAAGCGGCGTGACGATTGCCGCAGGAGTATTTGCGCCGGCGGTTCACGCCGCCAAGACGTTGAAGCTCGGCTATGTCAGCCCGCAGACCGGGCCGCTCGCAGCCTTCGCCGAGGCCGACAATTTCGTGATCTCGAACTTTTTGAACACAGTGAAAGGCGGCCTGCGGATCGGCGGCGAGACTTATCCGATCGAGGTCGCGGTCAAGGACAGCCAGTCCAATCCCAGCCGCGCCGCCGACGTCGGGCGCGAGCTGATCGTTTCCAACAAGATCGATCTGATGCTGGTCGCATCGACGCCGGAAACCACCAACCCGGTCTCGACCATGTGCGAGGTCGAGGAGACGCCCTGCATTTCGTCGGTCGCGCCCTGGCAGCCCTATTTCATCGGGCGCCAGCAGAATCCCGGCAATCCCGGCTCCTGGAAGCCGTTCGAGCACACCTATCACTTCTTCTGGGGGCTCGAGGACGTGATCGCCGTGTTCACCAATATGTGGGGACAGCTTTCGACCAACAAATCGGTCGGCGGCCTGTTTCCCAACGACGGCGACGGCAATGCCTGGGGCGACAAGCAGGTCGGATTTCCGCCGGTGCTCGACCGGCTCGGCTACAAGCTCACCGATCCCGGCCGCTATCAGAACCTCACCGACAATTTCACCGCCCAGATCACCGCCTTCAAGCGAGACAATTGCGAGATCGTGACCGGCGTGGTGCTGCCGCCGGATTTCACCACCTTCTGGAACCAGGCGCGCCAGCAGGGCTTCCGGCCGAAAATCGCCTCCGTGGGCAAGGCGCTGCTCTTCCCCGTCGCGGTCGAGGCGCTCGGGCGCAACGGCAACAATCTCTCCACCGAGGTCTGGTGGTCGCCGAGCCATCCGTTCAAGTCGTCGCTGACCGGCCAATCGGCGCGCGAGATCGCCACCGCTTACGAGCAGGCGAGCCGCAAGCAGTGGACCCAACCGATCGGCTTCGTGCACGCGCTGTTCGAGGTCGCGGTCGACGTGCTCAAGCGTTCGGCGGACAAGAACGATCCGAAAGCGACCGTCGCCGCCATCGGCGCGACCAAACTCGACACCATCGTCGGGCGCATCGAATGGAACGGAAAGGAGCTGCCGCCCTTCGCGCAGAAGAACATCGCCAAGACGCCGCTGGTCGGCGGCCAATGGCGGCTGCGCGAAGGCTCGAAATACGACATCGTCATCATCGACAACAAGACCGCGCCGCAGATTCCGGTCGCCGGCAAGATGGAACCGATCGGCTGACGCCGATGCGGCCTGCGGCGTCGCCGCGGCATATCTCACGGAAACAAGGCCACCTGCTCGAGCCCCATGGTCTCGGGGAAGCCGAGCATCAGGTTCATGTTCTGCACCGCCTGGCCCGACGCCCCCTTGGTGAGATTGTCGAGCGCCGAGCAGATGATGGCGCGGCCTGGAACGCGGTCCTTCGCCACCCCGATGAACGTCATGTTGGAGCCGCGCACGTGCCGGGTCTGCGGCACTTGGCCGAACGGCAGCACGTGCACGAATTGCTCCTTCGCGTAGAACTTTAAAAGTATCGCATGAAGGTCTTCGGGCGACCGTTTGAGGCCGCGCACATAAATGGTCGAGAATATTCCACGGTTCATGGGCACGAGGTGCGGCGTGAAGCTGACGACCACTTCGCGGCCGGCGGCCTTGGAGAATTCCTGGTCGAGCTCGGCCATGTGCCGGTGGCGGCCGACGCCATAGGCGTGGAAGCCCTCCGACACTTCCGAGAACAGCATCTCCTCCTTCGCCGCCCTGCCCGCTCCGGTCATGCCGGACTTGGCGTCGATCACGATCTCGTCGGGATCGATCGCCTTGGCCTTGAGCAGCGGAATGAGCGGAAGCTGCGCGCCGGTCGTGTAGCAGCCGGGATTGGCGACCAGCCGCGCCTTCTTGATCTCGCTGCGGTAGACCTCGACCAGGCCGTAGACGGCCTCCTTTTGCAGCTCCGGCGCATGGTGCGCGTGGCCGTACCAGCGGGCATAGGTGGCGACGTCGGCAAGCCGGAAGTCGGCGGAGAGGTCGACCACCCTGGTCTTCGGCGCACTGCCGAGCAGATCCTTGATCACCGTCTGGGTGGTGGCATGCGGCAGCGCGCAGAAGGCGAGATCGAGGCCTGCCCTCTTCCAGTCGATGGCGTCGATCGACACCAGCGTCGGCAGCGCGAACGGCGAAAACTGCGGAAAGACGGCCGCCATCTCCTGCCCGGCCCGACGGTCGGCAGTGAGCAGCGCAAGCTCGGCGCGCGGATGGCGCAACAGCAGCCGTACCAGCTCGGCGCCGGTATAGCCGGACGCGCCGAGCACGCCGATCTTCACTTTCTTCTCGACCGCTTTGGCCATGGCTCAATCCTTCCCGAAATCGGGCTCGACCGGACGAGGGACATTGCGGCGGAGGATATCAGGAGACGTGCCGCGGACCTCATCCGGCGGCACGAGCGACGATCAAGTGCAATCGCAGGCCCGTGCCGCGACGGCACGGCGGCGGAGAACAGCTTGCCTTTTGATCGTCGTCATGGGCGGGCGCTATAGCGGCGCCTCGCATCTTCGTCAACCCAATGTCCTGACGGTGCCAGACGGGCGGCTGTACCGGTCTGGGCCATCGCCTGGCTTGTCACGCGATGGCCCAACTGCCGAATTGAGGCGGAAACCCCGCCTCAGAGCGCCGGATTCCAGTTCACCGGGATCAGGCGATAGCCGTTGCCCGCCTTCTCGATATAGCCGAGCGAGGGGAACGGGAAGTGATAGCCCGAGACCAGCATGCGGTCGGCCGCCAGCATGTCATAGAGCTTGCGCCGCGTTGCTTCCGCCTGCGTCCCGTCCATGTCGCCGCCCACCTGCCAGGTCGGATTGGCGACTACCAGCGGCGCGTAGCCGGCGGTGACGTCGGCCTGAATGAGCACCTTGCCGGAACCCGACGCTACCACGAACGCGGTGTGGCCGGGGGTGTGGCCATTGGTGTCCTGCGCCAGGATGCCGGGCGCGACCTCCTTGCCCCATTCGTATTTCGTCACCTTATCGGCGATCGGGCCGAAGATGCGCTTGGTGTTCTGGAAGGTCGGCTGCTGGCCTTGCGGCGCTCGGCTGGCGTTGCCCTCGTCGGTCCAGTACGCCCACTCCTTCGCCGGCACCTTGATCTCGGCGTTGGGATAGGCGAGCGCGCCGTCGGCGGTGCGCAGCCCGCTGATGTGGTCGCCGTGGAAATGCGAGATGACGACGATGTCGATGGTCTTCGGATCGATGCCGGCGGCGGCGAGATTGGCGGGGGTCATCCCGGTGCCGGTCTGAATGCTTCCGGGTCCGTTGCCGGTGTCGATCAGCACGAGCTTCGAGCCGGTGTTCACAACGGTCGGATGGAAGTAGTAGCCGACCTGATCTTTCGGCAGGTAGCTCGCGGCAAGCACCGCCTGCACGTCCTCGAGCTTGGCGTTGCGGATCGGGCTCACGTCGAGCTTCACCTGGCGCACGCCGTCGAGAATGGTCGTCAGCTCGTAATCCCCGATCTTGTAACGATAGTAGCTCGGCACCTGCTTGCCGGCCGGCGGCGCGGCGGCGTCGGCGGACGACGCTGCGGCGAGCGGCGCGGCGGCAGCGGCGGCCGCGCCCGCAAGCATGGTACGGCGCGTGAGGTCTGTCATGGCGTTCTCCCGTGTTGGCCCATTGGCCCGAAGGCCGCCGATGATAGCGCGCGGCATGACAGCCGCGCGACGCCACCGCGCCCGCAATCACGAACCCGTGAACGGTTGCTCGAAATCCTCGACGTCCGCCGCTAGATCGTCGGGCTCCAAGGCACAGGAATTTCCCGATAGCCCGATCCGCTCTTCTCGACATGGGCCAATGACGGGAACGGATAGTGGAATCCCTGCACCAGCATCTTCTCGGCGACCAGCATGTCGTAGACCTTGCGGCGCGTGTCCTCGGCCATCTTGCCGTCCTGATCGTAGAAGGCGTGCCAATCCGGATGGCGCACGAACAGGAACGGCACATGGGTAACGTCGCCTTGCACGTACACTTTGCTCGAGCCGGACGCGATGACGTGGGAATTGTGGCCGGGCGTGTGGCCGGGCGTCGCCACCGAGGTGATGCCGGGCACGAGCTCTTTGTTGGGCTCGTAGGGCGTGACCTTGCGGCCGACCGCATCGAACACCCGGCGCAGGTTCTTGAACACGTCCTGCATGCGGCCCTGCGGCGCGCGGCTCATTTCGCCGTCGTCCATGAAATATTTCCACTCCGCCGCCGGAACCAGGATCTCGGCGTTGGGGAAAGCCAGCTTGTTGTCGGCCGCGAGCAGCCCGTTGATATGGTCGCCATGGAAGTGCGAGATGATCACGACGTCGACCGCGTTGCGGTCGATGCCCGACGCCGCGAGATTGCGTTGGAACTGGCCGGCAGCTCCCTTGCTGCGCTCGAAATTGGCTTCGCCCGTGCCGGTATCGATGACGGCAAGCTTCGCGCCGGTATTGACGACCACCGGATTGTACGGGGTGGTCATCATGTCCTTCTCGTAATAGGCCGCGACGAGCCCGGCATTGACCTCGTCCCGGCTCTTGTTGGTGACGTGATTGTCGGTGAATTTGAACTTGTTGGCGCCATCGGTCACCACCGTGACTTCGATGCTGCCGACCTTGTAGCGGTACCAGCCGGGCGCCTGCGTGCCGGCTGGCGGCGCCGCGGCTTGCGCGGGCGCGGTCGTGACCAGCGGAGCAGCAGCGGTCAGCGCAGCGGCGCCGGTGAGCATGTTGCGTCGGGTGATTTCGGTCATGGCATTTTCCCTCTCGTCGAACGTCGAGATGCTTACAGCACCGGGTTCCAGGCGATCGGCACCAGGCGATAGCCGGCGTCCGCCTTCTCCACGTAGCCCATGGACGGGAACGTGAAGTGGAAGCCGACGACGAGCGCCTTCTCGGCCGCCGCCATGTCGTAGAACTTGCGGCGGGTCTGCACCGCCTTCTGCGGATCGATGTCGAACGCCACGTGCCAGTCCGGATTGCGCAGGAACAGCTCCGGAATATTGGTGACGTCCGATTGCACGAGCACGCGCGCGTTGCCGGACCCGACCGCGAAGGCGGTATGCCCCGGGGTGTGGCCGGAGGCGTCGATCGCGGTGATGCCGGGAGCGACTTCGCTGCCCCACTCGTACTTGGTCACCTTGTCGGCAAGCCCGGCATAGACCTTCCGGGTATTGGCGAAGTAGTTCTTCATCATGTCGTTGGGCGCCTTCGCCATGTTGTCGTCGCTCATCCAGAACGCCCAGTCCACCGCCGGCACCTTGATCTCGGCGTTCGGAAACAGCAGACCGCCCTCGGCATTCTTGATGCCGTTGGTGTGATCGGGGTGCAGATGGGAGATGACGACGATGTCGATCGCCTTGGGATCGATGCCGGCCGCCGCCATGTTCGCGGCCAGCAGGCCGACCGGGGCGTTCGGCGTCGGGCCGAAGCCGGTGTCGATCAACACCAGCTTCGAGCCGGTGTTGATCAGCTGCGGATTGAACGGGACTGTCACCATGCCCTTGGGCATGTACGCGGCTTCCGCCGCGGCCAGCGCCTGATCCTTGGGCACGTTGCGCACGAAGCCGTCCGGCATCGGGAAGGTGCGCGCGCCGTCGTTGATCGACGTGCATTCGAACTGGCCGACCTTGTAGCGGTAGACGCCGGCGGCCTGCTTACCGGCCGGCGGGGCGGCAGCGCGCGCCGGGACGGCGAACGGAGCAGCGGCGGCGGCACTTGCCGCAAGCGCGCTGGCAAGCACATTACGTCGCGTGAATTCGGTCATGGCGTTCTCCCCTTCGAGGGCCGTTCTTGTTGGCGGCCTTGATGGCAGTGAGATCACGCCGACGATAGCGCATCGTCGGCGTGATGTCGGCAAAAAAAGAGGAAGGCCATCCATCCAGATGGCCTTCCGTTGATCGCACCGGCAAGCAAAATCAGATGGTCGGATTCCAGGGAACCGGCACCACCCGGTAGCCCGAGCCGGCCTTCTCGATATAGCCGACCGCCGGGAATGGATAGTGGAAGCCCTGGATCATCATCTTCTCGGCCGCGAGCATGTCGTAGAGCTTGCGCCGGGTCGCCTCCGCCGCTGCCCCGTCCATGTCGAACTGGATGTGCCAGCCCGGATTCTGCACGAACATCGGCGTATTGGATACGTCGGCTTGCACCAGGACCTTGGCGTTGCCGGAGGCAATCACATGCGCGGTGTGACCAGGCGTGTGGCCGTAGGTCGCCAGCGAGGTGATGCCCGGCGCGATTTCCTTGTTCGGCTCGTACGGCGTCACCTTGCGGCCGAGCGCGTCGAACACGCGGCGAGCGTTCTTGTGGGCGCCCTCGACCAGCGCGTTGCCGGCCGCTTTGCTCATCTCGCCGTCGTCCATGAAGTACTTCCACTCGGCGGCAGGCACCATGACTTCGGCGTTCGGGTAGGTCGGCTTGTTGTCGGCCATCAACAGGCCATTGATATGGTCGCCATGGAAGTGGGAAATGATCACGGCGTCGACCTGATTGCGGTCGATGCCGGCGGCGGCGAGGTTGCCGATGAACTGGCCGACCGCGCCCTTGCTCTGCTCGAACAGGGCCTGGCCGAGCCCGGTGTCGATCACCACGAGCTTGCCGCCCGTGTTCACCGCGATCGGCGTATATGGCACCCAGACATTGTCCTTCGCCATGAAGCCGGCTTCGAGGCCCTTGTTGACATCGGCCTTCGGGACGTTGCGCACGAAGGTGTCGGACAGCGGAAACGCGCGCGCTCCGTCGGTGACAACGGTCACCTCGATCGTGCCGACCTTGTAGCGATACCAGCCGGAGGCCTGCTTGCCGGCCGGCGGGGCCGCGGAACTGGCCGGAGACGGCGCGAACGTGGCGAACCCGGTCGCGGCTGTCGCCATCGCCGCGCCGGAGAGCAAACGACGTCGCGTGAGTTCAATCATGAGTTCCTCCCTTGTTGCCGCCTTTGGTCGGCCCTCTTGGTGGGGCGAGGCGGTCGACCTCGATATTAGCGCATCGCGAGGGACGGCGTCGGGCAAAAAACAGAAGGCCACCCGTTCGGGTGGCCTTCCATCGCAACCGGTCGGGATGTTCAGAGCACCGGGTTCCAGGGCACCGGAATCTCGCGATAGCCCGATCCGCTCTTCTCGACGTGAGCAAGTGACGGGAACGGATAGTGGAAGCCCTGCACCAGCAGCTTCTCGGCGACCAGCATGTCGTAGACCTTGCGGCGGGTCTCCTCGGCCATCTTGCCGTCCTGGTCGAAGAACGCGTGCCAGCCCGGATTGCGCACGAACAGCGCCGGATGATTGGTGACGTCGGCCTGCACGTAGACCTTGCCGGCGCCGGAGGCGACGATGTGCGACATGTGTCCGGGGGTATGACCATAGGTCGCGACCGACGTGATGCCGGGCGCCACTTCCTTGCCGGGCTCGTAGGGCGTGACCTTGCGGCCGAGCGCGTCGAACACCCGGCGGGCATTTGAGAACACGCCCTTCATGCGCTCGGTGGTCTGCCGGCTCATTTCGCCGTCGTCCATGAAATACTTCCACTCCGGCGCCGGAACCAGGATCTCGGCATTGCCGAACGCGGGCTTGTTGTCGGGCGTGAGCAGGCCGTTGATGTGATCGCCGTGGAAATGCGAGATCAGCACGATGTCGACGGCGTTGCGGTCGATGCCCGCAGCCTTGAGGTTGGCGTGATACTGACCACCCACGCCCTTGCTGCGCTCGAAATTCGCCTCGCCGGTACCGGTGTCGATGGCGACGAGCTTCGATCCGGTATTCACCACCACCGGCGAATACGGGATCGTCATCTTGTCCTTTTCCATATACGCGGCGGCGAGCGCCACGTTCACGTCGTCCTTCTTCATGTTGGTGACGAAGGTGTCGGGCAGCGGGAATGTGTTCTGCCCATCGGTGACGACGGTGACTTCGTGATTGCCGACCTTGTAGCGATACCAGCCGGAAGTCTGCTTGCCGGCCAGAGGCGCGGCCGCTTGCGCCGAGGAGACCGCGGCGAGCGGAGTGAGTGCAGTCGCAACCGTGGCGCCCGCGAGGACGACGCGGCGAGTGAGCATGGTCATATAGCGTTCTCCCAGTGCAGAGGCCCGCGTCTAGGCTGTTTCTCTTCGAGGCCCCGATGAAGTAGGCGGCGGATGCTAACGCCCCCGAGCCCGATTGAGAACCGGGGAGCGCGATGCTTTACGCCAGAGTAAACACCGGCCTAATAGGCGATATTCCAGCGCCTCCCATAGCGCCGCCTACGCCAAGCCGCCACACTGCCGCCACCGTGCGGCGGTGCGTGCTATTTCGGCGACGACAGGATAAGGCTAGCGCATGGGGATTTCCGATCTGCCGGCCGGCGAAACCACAGTGGACGCGCAACGCGGAGGCTTTCCGCTGCTCGCCACCTTCACGGTCGCGATCTTCACAAGCGCGGCACTGCTGTTCGTGGTGCAGCCGATGTTCACCAAGATGGTGCTGCCGCGGCTCGGCGGCGCGCCGTCGGTCTGGTCGGTGGCGATCGTCTTCTTCCAGGCCGCGCTGCTCGCCGGCTATGCCTACGCCCACCTGTTGACGCGCTTCGCGCCGGGCCGGACCTCGGTGATAATTCACGTCGCGGTGATGCTGATCGCGTGCCTGGCTTTGCCGCTCTCGGTCGCCGCCGGATGGGGCCGCCCCCCCGCGGTCGGCGAGGCATTGTGGCTGATCGGGCTGTTCATCGCCTCGATCGGGCTGCCGTTCTTTGCGCTGTCGGCCAACGGTCCGCTGCTGCAGGCCTGGTTCGCGCGCACCGATCACCCGGCGGCGAAGGACCCGTATTTTCTCTATGTCGCGAGCAATATCGGAAGCTTCCTCGCCCTGGTGTCCTATCCGCTGGCGATCGAACCTCTGGTCCGGCTCGGCGATCAGGCGAGGCTGTGGTCGGCGGGCTTCTACGTCCTAATTGCGCTGATCGCCGGCTGCGGCGTGCTGCTGTGGCGCTCCGTGGATCAGCCGCCGAGCGCCGCGACCGAGGGCGCCGCGGAGGCAGCGCCGCCGACCTGGCGCGATGCCGCCACCTGGGTCACGCTCGCGGCCGTGCCTTCGGGTCTCCTGGTGGCCGTCACCGCCCACATCTCCACCGACGTGGCGGCAGTGCCGCTGCTCTGGGTGCTGCCGCTCGCGCTCTATCTTCTCACCTTCGTCATCGTCTTCCAGCGGCGTCCCATCATTCCCCACTGGCTGGTGGTCGAGGTCCAGCCGATCTTCCTGCTGGGTCTGATCGCGGTAACGTTCTTCACCCCGTTCGAAACCATCGTTTGGATTATCGCGCTGCACCTCCTGGTGTTCTTCGTATCCGTGCTGATGTGCCATGGCGAGCTGGCGCGGCGGCGGCCGGCGCCGAAATATCTCACCGGTTTCTATCTCTGGATGGCGGCCGGCGGCGTGATCGGCGGCATCGCCGCCGCCCTGGTGGCGCCGAGGCTGTTCAACTGGGTTGCCGAATATCCGATCCTGCTCGCGCTCACCGTGCTGTGCCGGCCGGGCCTCGCGCTGCCGAGCGACCGCCGCAACCGCTACCTCCTGCTTGGCGCAAGCGCCGCCGCCGTGCTGGCCCTGATCCTCCTCGCCAGGTATCCAGACGCGATCGAAGACAAGGTGTTTCAGACCGCGATCGGCGCACTGCTCGTCGCCAGCGTGCTGTTCTGGCAGCGTCCCCTGCCGTTCGCCGTGATCGTTGCTTTCGTGCTGATCGCCAATCACGTCGCCTATGACCAGAGCATCATGATGCTGCGCAGCTTCTTCGGCGTCCACAAGATCACGGAAACCTCGGACGGCCGCTTCCGGCTGCTCACGCATGGAACGACGCTGCATGGCGGACAGCGCATCTACAGCGACGACGGCCAGCCAGTCGACGGCCGCCCGGAGCCGTTGCTTTACTATTACGACCACTCGGCCATCGCCCAGGCCATCGACGCAGTCCGCAGCCGCGTCGGTGGGCCGATCCGCTACGCCGTGATCGGGCTCGGATCGGGCTCGCTCGCCTGTCGCGCCGAGCCAGCCGACACCGTGCACTATTACGAGATCGATCCCACCAGCATCCGCATCGCCCGCGATCCCAAGCTATTCACGTTCCTGTCGGAATGCGGCTCGAATGTGCAGATCACGCTCGGCGACGCGCGGCTCACGCTGGCGGACGCGCCGGCCGGGGCCTACGACCTCGTCATCGTCGATGCCTTCTCCTCCGACGCGATCCCCATCCACCTGCTCACGCGCGAAGCGATGGCAATCTATCGCGACAAGGTCGGCGAGCACGGCATGGTGGTGATGCACGTGTCGAACCGGCACCTCGAGCTTGCCTCGGTGGTCGCCGGCATCGCCGCCGCGAACGGCCTGATGACCCGCGTCAACGACTCGGTGGACCTCGACGAGACCGCCCATCCGTACAAATTCTCCGGCACGATTGCCGCCGTGGCGAAGAGCGAGGAGGATTTCGGCGCGCTCGCGCAGAGCAACGACTGGGTGCTCAAGGAATCGGATCCGAATCAATGGGTATGGACCGACGATTACTCCAATATCGTCGGCTCGGTGATGCGAAGGCTGAAGGAATGATCGAGAGCGTGATCCGCGATCAAAACGGAGCTGCGATCATTGACGAGACGAACGCCGATCCCTTTTACCACAACATCCATTTGACCGCCTTTGCGAAGACATCGCCGATCGTCAGCAGCACGCCGGCCCAGACAAAGGCGGACGTGAAATTTGCGATCTGGAAGGACCAATACGGCATGTGGAAAATGCCGGCGACCAGCGGGACCGAAGCCCGCAACGGCCCGAAGAAGCGGCCGATGAAAATCGCCAGCACGCCCCAGCGCTTCACGAATGCTTCGCCCTTGGGCAGCAGTTCCGGATGGCGCGACAGCGGCCAGACATGCGCCACCGGCGGCCCGAGCTTCACGCCCACCCAATAGGACAGCCAGTCGCCGAGCGCGGCCCCGATCGAGCCGGCGACCCACACCGGCCAGAAGCTGAGATTGCCCGATGCAATCAGCACGCCGATGCCGACCAGCGCGGCCCAGGCCGGCACCAATAGCGAGATGAACGCGAGCGATTCCGCAAAAGCCAGCACGAACACCACCGGCGCCGCCCAGGCTTCGTGGGCACGCACGAATTCCACGATCTGGTGGGCGTACTGCTCTATGCTCTCGAACATGGGGAAGGCGGGCTGGTCACCCGTCAGGGTTTAGCCTGCCTTGTCCCGCAAGACCAGACCGCCCGCGGACTTGTCCGATGATCGAGAAACTGCCGGGCATCCGCCGCGCGGCGCTGCGGCCGGTATTGATCAAAGTTGCTCGCTGACCAGCACCGGCCTGCGGCCGCGATCGTCTTTGACCGGCGCCCGTTTGGCGGCTTCCATCCGCCGCGTGACCGCCTGCGCGCCGACCGCATCGGCCTTGTTGCCGATCTTGAGGGCGGCGTCGAGGATCGCGGCGGCTTGCCTGAAAATCCTGGCGGTGGCGCGGTCGCGGGCTGCGGGAGCAGCGGCGTCGGCAATGACCGCGGCGACGTCGCCGATCACGTGCGCCAGGCAGCGCACGACCTCGGACGGACGACCGGAGGCCGATTGCTGCGCGGCGTCGGCCGCCGAGTCGCAGGCAGCGACCAGCAGCAGGTGGACGCCGGGAGCAGTGCGGCTGCGCAGGCAGCGCGCCACCCCGATCAGCTCGTCCGGTGTCGCCAGCACGCGGCATTGCCTGGCGAGATCGTCGAAGCCGGCGCGCATCAGCGCGGGCGCGAGGATGTCGACCGCGGTCCGCCGCAGCATCATGTCCGCGCGCGCCGCCTCAACCTTCGCCGTGTCGGCCGTGCCGTCGAGCCGGGCAACGAACGGGATCAGCAGTTCCTGCCGCGGCGCGTCCTCCAACAGGTCGTTGAGGCACAGCGCGAACATCGCGATGGGACGCGAGAAGCTCGCCGGGCAGTCGTCGATCGAATGCACCGCGCGGTAGCCGTATCCGGCCGCCACGATTGCCGCCTCGTTGATGCAGGTGCCGCCGTCGGGCCCGGGAAATTCATGGCTGCCGCGCAACAGTTTCCAGCCGAGCATGCGCTGGAACTCGGCAGTCGCGCCGGGGCGGAACGAAATGACCTTCAGCAGACGGTTGAGCTCGATCATGGCTGCTCCTCTAATGGTGGCTGTCTCTTTGGGCACCCATATCTTGCAAGCAGCGTGGCGGGCCGGTGGCCGTGTCATGGCTCAAAATGAATTGACCACGCGTCGCCGCGCCGCCGTCGGGACCGGGCCATTTTTCGCTGCAGGGGCATCACGATCCGGCCATGACCGTGGCATAGTTCAACGTTGATTCGTTTCCTCACCGCTCGACATTGACGCATGGCCAAGACCGCCAAGAAACCCACGGCGCCGCAAGGCAAGACGCTGTTTGACCTGCCCGAATCCGCGCCGCGCCGTCTGCCCGGCAAGGCGACGCGCGCCGCCAAGCCCACGAGCGGCGCCGAGGCCGGCTATACCGCGCGCCATATCGAGGTGCTGGAAGGGCTCGAGCCGGTGCGCCGGCGGCCCGGCATGTATATCGGCGGCACCGACGAGAAGGCGCTCCATCACCTGTTCGCCGAGGTGATCGACAATTCGATGGACGAGGCGCTCGCCGGACATGCCAACTGGATCGACGTCGAGATGGAAGCCGACGGTTTCGTCACCGTCACCGACAACGGCCGCGGCATCCCGGTCGATCCCCACCCCAAGTTCAAGAACAAATCCGCGCTCGAAGTGATCATGTGCACGCTGCACGCGGGCGGCAAGTTCGATTCCGAGGTGTATGAGACCTCGGGCGGGTTGCACGGCGTCGGCGTCTCGGTCGCCAATGCGCTGTCGGAGCGCATGGAGGTCGAGGTCGCGCGCGAGCAGACGCTCTACCGGATGGCGTTCGCGCGCGGCAAGCCCAAGGGCAAGCTGGAAAAGGTCGGACGCGCTCCCAATCGGCGCGGCACCAAGGTGCGCTTCCGTCCGGACCCGGACATTTTCGGCGCCAAGGCGCACTTCAAGCCCGAGCGCGTGTTCAAGATGGCGCGCTCGAAGGCGTATCTGTTCGGCGGCGTCGAGATCCGATGGTCCTGCGCCAAGGAGCTGCTGCGCGGCATCGAGGACGTGCCGGAAAAGGCGACCTTCCATTTCGCCGATGGCCTCAAGGACTATCTCAGCGGCATGATCAACGGCGCGACGCTGGTGCATCCGGACATCTTCACCGGCAGCGCCGGCAAGACCGGCAGCCACGGCGCCGCCGAATGGGCGGTCGCCTGGACGGTCGATGCCGACGGCTTCCTCTCGTCCTATTGCAACACCATCCCGACGCCGGACGGCGGCACCCACGAGTCGGGCCTGCGCAGCGCGCTGTCGAAGGGCCTCAAGGATCACGCCGAACGCGTCGGCCAAGGCAAACGCGCGGCCAGCATCACCAGCGACGACGTGATGATCGGCGCCGGTGCCATGCTCTCGGTTTTCATCCGCGAGCCCGAGTTCCAGGGTCAGACCAAGGACCGGCTCGCGACCGTGGAAGCGACCCGCATCGTCGAGAACGCGATCAAAGACCCGTTCGACCACTGGCTAGCCGGCAATCCGCTGCAGGCCAACAAGCTGTTCGACTTCGTGGTCGAGCGTGCCGAGGAGCGCATCCGCCGCCGCCAGGAGAAGGAGATTTCGCGCAAGACCGCGGTGCGCAAGCTCCGCCTGCCCGGCAAGCTTGCCGACTGCAGCAACACCGCCGCGGAAGGCTCCGAGCTGTTCATCGTCGAAGGCGACTCGGCCGGCGGGTCGGCCAAGCAGGCGCGCGACCGCGCCTCGCAGGCGATCCTGCCGTTGCGCGGGAAGATTCTCAACGTCGCGTCCGCGGGCAAGGACAAGCTGGCCCAGAATCAGCAGCTCGCCGACCTCGTGCAGGCGCTCGGCTGCGGCACCGGCGTGCATTACCGCGACGAGGATCTGCGCTACGACAAAGTGATCGTGATGACCGACGCCGACGTCGACGGCGCGCACATCGCCTCGCTGCTGATCACCTTCTTCTACCGGCAGACGCCCAAGCTGATCGAGAACGGCCATCTCTATCTGGCGGTGCCGCCGCTCTACCGGCTCTCCCACGGCGGCAAGATTTTCTACGCGCGCGACGACAAGCATCGGGAGGAGTTGCGCAAGAAGGAGTTCCACGCCAACGCCAATGTCGAGGTCGGCCGTTTCAAGGGGCTCGGCGAGATGCTCCCCGCGCAGCTCAAGGAAACCACCATGGACCCGAGGAAGCGCACCCTGCTGCGGGTCATGCTGATGACCGACGACCGCAAGGACACCGAAAAATCGGTCGAGCGGCTGATGGGCGCCAAGGCCGAGGCGCGCTTCGATTTCATCCAGGAGCGGGCGGAATTCGCGGACGAGGAGCTGCTGGACGTGTAGCATCGAGCTCAAGAGATTGCGGAGCGAGCGATGATGCAGGCAAGCCCGATCGACTTCTGGTTCTCGGTCGGCAGCCTCTACACCTATCTCGCGGTAATGCGGCTCGCCGAGGTGGGGGCGCGAACCGGCGCGGTGTTTCGCTGGCGGCCGTTCAGCATCCGCGCGATCATGATCGAGATGGACAATATCCCGGCCAAGCAACCGGTAAAGCTCGCCTATTCATGGCGCGACGTGGAGCGGCGGGCGCAAGAATACGGATTTGCGTTCCGCCCGCGACCACCCTACCCGCTCAAGACCTTCGATCTCGCCAATCGCATCGCAGTCGTGGGTGCCGCCGAGGGCTGGTGTGCCGATTACGCGCGGGCGGCCTATCGGCGCTGGTTCCTCGATCACGAGGAGGCGGGCAGCGACCGCAGCAATGCGCAATGCCTCGACGAGATCGGACAGGATGCGCGTCGGGTGATCGAGCGTGCCGCGTCCGAGGAAACCACCAGGGCCTATGAGACGGCGACCGCCGAAGCGCGCAGCCTCGGAATTTTCGGCGTGCCGACCTTCGCCACCCGCGGCGAAATCTTCTGGGGCGACGACCGGCTAGAAACCGCCATCCGCTGGCATCAGGGCTGAACGCGGAACGCTTGTCTGCATTGCTCGCAAGCGCGTTGCGGGGCTGCGGCAAGCGGCGTATCCTTTCGGAAAACGATTTTCCCAGGAGGATTTCATGCGCCCACGCTGCCTTTCGCTCTTCATTGCCACAAGCCTGACGCTGCTTCTCGCATTTGCCGAATCCGGGACGCTGCGCGCGCAAGCGCCCGCTCCCGCGCTCTCCGGTCAGGTCAGCTCCGCCGAGGAAGGCGTGATGGAAGGCGTGCTGGTCAGCGCCAAGAAGAACGGCGCCAACGTCACCGTCACCGTCGTCAGTGACAAGGACGGCCGCTATAGCTTCCCGGCGGCTAGACTCGAGTCTGGCTCCTACGTGATCAGCATCCGCGCCGTCGGATACGACGTCGTCGGCAAGCCTTCGGCGGATGTCGGCGCAGGCAAGGCAGCGACTGTCGATCTCAAGCTGCGCAAGACTAGGAAGCTCGCATCGCAGCTTTCCAATGCCGAGTGGATCATCAGCGCGCCCGGCACCCCGCAACAGAAGCTCACCTATTACAACTGCGTCAGCTGCCACACGCTCGAGCGCGTGTTCAAGTCCCAGCACGACTCGGACGCCTTCGTCGATGTGCTCAAGCGCATGGCGGGCTATGCCAACCAGTCGACCCCGCTGCATCCCCAGCGGCGTCTCGCGCAGCGCCTGCTCGAAGAGCGCGGCGATGCCCGCGAGCGAGCCTTCCGCGAGCGCGCCGACTATCTCGCCACGGTCAATCTCAACGAGGGTGACACGTGGGAATTCCCGCTAAAAACGCTGCCGCGCCCGACCGGGCGGTCCACCCGCGTCCTCATCACCGAGTGGGATCTGCCGCGCGCAACCATCGAGCCGCATGATGTGATCGTCGATAAGGACGGCGTCGCCTGGTACTCGAATTTCGGCGAGCAGACCTTCGGCAAGCTCGATCCCAAGACCGGCAAGCACACAGAATGGCCCGTGGCCGAGCTCAAGAAGGGCTGGCCGACCGGCATGCTCGGCTTGCGCGCCGATCGGGACGGCAACATGTGGCTGGGCATGATGTACCAGGGCGCCATGCTGAAGTTCGATCCTAAGACCGAAAAGTTCACCTATTTCAGCCTGCCGCCCGACATGAACAAGGACATGACCCAGGTGAACATGGTGCGGGCCGAATCCTCGCACGTGGACGGCAAGGTCTGGTCGCAGAACAACGGCTTTGCGGCCGTGCATCGGCTCGATCTTGCGAGCGGCAACATCGAAACCTTCATGCCGTTCAAGGACTCGAAGCCGGGCGAGAACCACAACATCTACGACGTCATCCCCGACTCGCAGAACAATCTCTACTTCACCGACTTCGCTCAGGAGCACATCGGGCGGATCGACGCCAAGACCGGTGAGATCAAGTTGTTCGAGATTCCAACAAAGCGTTCGGCGCCACGCCGCGGCATGATGGATGCGCAGGACCGTCTCTGGTTCGGCGAGTACCGCGGCAACAAAATCGCGATGTTCGACACCAAAACCGAAAAGTTCCAGGAATGGGCGATGCCCACGCCCTGGTCGTCGCCCTATGACGTGCACCTCGACAAGAATGGCGAAGCCTGGACCGGCTCGATGATGACAGACCGTATTTCGCGGCTCGATCCGAAGAGCGGCCAGGTCACCGACTATATGCTGCCGCGCCCGACCAACATCCGCCGCGTGTTCGTCGACAACTCGACGACGCCGGTCACGTTCTGGGTCGGCAGCAATCACGGCGCGTCGATCATCAAGCTGGAGCCGCTGGATTGAGGCTTGCGGCCCGGTCCGCCAACACCGTTATCGCGGACCGGCGCCGGACCTCTGGATCGAGCCCGCCCCCAAGAGCATTTTCCGGAAAAGTGGCTACCGGTTTTCCGCAGAAAATGCGACCACGTAAAGGAATCTAGAGCGCGCTTCCGATTCAATCCAATCGGAACGCGCTCTAATCCTCGAATTTCAAATTCGCGGCCTTGACCACGTCGCCGAACAGCTTGATGTCGCCCTCGATCCGGCTGCGGAACTCCTCGCCCGGGCCGCCGCCCGGGTTGACCGCCATCACCTTGAGCTTCTCGCGCACGCCGCCGTCGGCCAGTGCGCGCCGCAGCTCAACGTCGAGCTTCTTGACGATCGCGGGCGGCGTATTGGTGGAGACGAAGAACCCGCTCCACAACCCGATATTGACGTCGGGATAGCCCGCCTCCGCCATGCTCGGCACGTTCGGGAGCTCCGAGGAGCGCTCCGCCCCGGTCACCGCCAGCGCCCGGATCTTGCCGCCCTGCACCAGCGGCATCGTCGGCGGGCCGTCGGCGATCGAGAACAAGCTGGTTCCACCGGCGACGCTGAGCATCATCTCGTTGCTGCTCTTGTAGGGCACCGCAACCGCCGGCATGCCGGTCTTGAGCTTGAACAGCTCGGTGGTGATGGTGAAGGCCGGCGAGGAGGTCGCGTAGTTCGACTTGTCGGGATTGGCCTTGCCGTAGGCGACGAGGTCCTTGACGGTCTTGATCGTGTCGTTGGCGGGACCAGCGAGGATCAGCGGAAACGACGCGATCATGGTGACCGGAATGAAGTCGCGGGTCGGGTGGTAGGCGAGCTTGGGATAGATCGCCGCCGCGATCGCCATCTGCCCGCTCGCCGCCACCATCACCGTATAGCCGTCGGCGGGCTGGTTCTTGACGAACTCGACCGCGATCCGGCCGCCGGCGCCGGCCTTGTTCTCGATGATCACCGGCTGGCCGATATTTTCCGACAGCTTCTGGCCGACCAGCCGCGCGAACAGGTCATTGCCGCCGCCGGCCGCGAACCCGACGATGACCCGGATCGGCCTGGTCGGGTAGTCCGCCTGCGCCCATGCCGAGGAGGCCGCCGCGGAGAGGGCCGCGAGCGCAAGTGAAACGAGGCGCAAGGCGCGCGTGAAACCGGTCGATGGCATAAGCATTCTTCCTCCGTCAGAGCCTGCGGACAGGGTTTTCGCAGATCGTTGCCGGGCAGTCTATCAGCGAACGCCCACATTGCGCGACCGCCGAGGCTGCTGCCAACAGTCGCGGTTTGACGGCCGCGCAGGCCGCGTTCTAGGTTCGGCCCGCACCAAGACACGGGTCGATCACCGATGACCGCCGCCGAACAGAGCCGAGCCGGCCGAGCCGGGCAGAGAGACCTTTTCGGCCATCCCCGCGCGCTGACATTCCTGTTCGCCACCGAGATGTGGGAGCGGTTCTCCTACTACGGGATGAAAGCGCTGCTCGTGCTCTACATGGTGAAATACCTGCTGCTGCCGGGCCGCGCCGACAACGTGATCGGGCTCGCGACGTTCAGGAGCGCGCTGGAATGGATATTCGGTCCGCTCGGCGTGCAGCCGTTCGCTTCCCACATCTACGGCTTCTATACCGGCCTCGTCTATCTCACGCCGTTGTTCGGCGGCATCATCGCCGACCGGCTGCTCGGCCAGCACCGCACCATCCTGCTCGGCGCCGCCTTGATGGCGATCGGCCATTTCATGATGGCGTTCGAGCCGCTGTTCCTGTTCGCCCTGACGATGCTCATTCTCGGCAACGGCGCGTTCAAGCCCAACATGTCGGCGCAGGTAGGCGGGCTTTATGCGCCCGGCGATCGGCGGCGCGACCGCGCCTATTCGATCTTCTACGTGGGCATCAATCTCGGCGCGGGCCTCGCCCCGCTGGTCTGCGGCACGCTCGGCGAGGAGGTGGGCTGGCACTACGGCTTCACCGCCGCCGGCGTCGGCATGACGATCGCGCTCGTGATCTATCTCTGTGCCATGCGGTCGCTGCCGCCCGACGAGTTGCACAAGGCCAAGGCGTCCGGCCGCAAGCGGCGGCCGCTCGACCGCGACGAATGGCGCTCGGTGCTCGCGCTCGTCGTGCTGTTCGTGCCGACGACCTTCTTCTGGGCGACCTACGAGCAGCAAGGCAACACCATCGCGCTATGGGCCGACGACTACACCGACCGCTCGATCGATCTCATCGTCTGGCGCGGCGAAATCCCGACCACCTGGTTCCAGGCCTTCAACCCGTTCATGATCGTCGCCTTCACGCCCTTCATCGTGGCGCTTTGGGTGTGGCAGGCGCGGCGCGGCAGCGAGCCGTCGACCGTGGTCAAGATGTCGCTCGGCTGCTTCGGGGTGGCGATCGCCAACCTGATCATGGTCGGCGCCGCCTGGCAGTCGGCCGGGGCGCCGGACGCGAGCTGGCTGTGGCTGCTCGGCTATTTCGTCGTCATCACCATCGGCGAGCTCTATCTCTCGCCGATCGGGCTGTCGCTGGTGTCCAAGGTCTCGCCCACGCGCATCGTCTCGATGATGATGGGGGTGTGGCTCGCGACCAGCTTCACCGGCAACTTCATCGCCGGCTGGCTCGGCAGCTTCTGGAGCAGCATGGACAAGATGATGTTCTTTCTGATGATTGCCGGCATTGCCACATTGGCGGGGGCGGCGATCCTGGCCTTCGACCGGCCGCTCAAGCCGGTGCTGAAGGACTAAGGGGCTGCGCGGACGCGGGAGAAGGAGACGCCGATGTTGAGACGAGCCGCTGCCCTGGCCGCGCTGATCGCAGCGACGTCGCTCGCCGGGGGGAACCTCGCCGCGCAGCTCCTGTCATCGCGGCCGATCAC
>JBEVIH010000289.1:0-12147 GCA_040510815.1 Xanthobacteraceae bacterium
GCTTGATGCGGCCGTCGGCGACCGCGGCCGCGAGCGCCAGCGGGATCGAGGCCGCCGAGGTGTTGCCGTGCTTGGCCACGGTGATGACCACCTTTTCCGGCGCCAGGCCGAGCTTCTTGGCGGTGTCGTCGATGATGCGCTGGTTGGCCTGGTGCGGCACGAACCAGTCGATGTCGTCGGCGGTGTAGCCGGTGGCCCTGAAGGCGTCCTCGATCACGTCGGTCACCATCGCCACCGCGTGCTTGAACACCGCGCGGCCTTCCATGCGCAGGTGCCCGACGGTCATGGTCGAGGACGGCCCGCCGTCGACATAGAGCTTGGATTTGTGGCGCCCGTCCGAGCGCAGATGGGCGCTGAGGATGCCGCGGTCCTCGCGCGTGCCGGGCTGCTGCTGCAATTCGACCACGACCGCGCCGGCGCCGTCGCCGAACAGCACGCAGGTACCGCGGTCCGTCCAATCGAGGATGCGCGAGAAGGTCTCCGAGCCGATCACCAGCGCGCGCTTGTGCGCGCCGGTCTTCAACAGGCCGTCGGCGGTCGCCAGGCCGTACACGAAGCCGGAGCAGACCGCCTGCAGATCGAAGGCGGCGCCATGGGTGATGCCCAGCCCGGCCTGCACGGACACCGCGCTCGCCGGAAAGGTGTTGTCCGGCGTCGAGGTCGCCAGCACGATCAAATCGATCGACTGCGCGTCCAGGCCGGCCGCCGCCAGCGCGGCCTGCGCCGCCTTCAATGCCATGTCCGAGGTGGTCTCGCCTTCCGCCGCGATGCGGCGCTCGCGGATGCCGGTGCGCTGCGTGATCCATTCGTCGGTGGTGTCCACCATCCGCGACAGCTCGGCGTTGGTGAGGACCCGGCTCGGCAGATAGCTGCCACAGCCGAGCACAACGGACCGCAGCATTGTCACGAGGCCGCTCCCGAAACCAGGCGAGGCGGGGCGGCCTCGCGTTCGTGCCCGGCCAGCGCCTGGCCGATCTTGGCCAGCAAGTCGTGACGCACCATGTCGTAACCGAGATCGACCGCGTAGGCGAAACCTTCGGCATCGGTGCCGCCGTGGCTCTTGATGACGATGCCGTTGAGGCCGAGGAAGACGCCGCCGTTCGATTTGCGCGGATCCATCTTGTCGCCGAGCGCGCGGAAGGCGTTGCGCGCCAGCAGATAGCCGAGCCTGGTCGCGAATGTGCGGCTCATCTCCTGCTTGAGGATCTGGCCGAGCTGGCGGGCGGTACCTTCGGCGGCCTTGAGCGCGATATTGCCGGCAAATCCTTCCGTCACCACCACGTCCACCGTCCCCTTGCCGATGTCGTCGCCCTCGACGAATCCCGAATAGTCGATTTGCGGCCAGTGACCTTCGCGCAGGATGCGGCCGGCCTCGCGTACCTCTTCGAGCCCCTTGGCCTCCTCGACGCCGATATTGAGGAGCCCGACGGTCGGCCGCTCGAGGCCAAACAGCACCCGCGCCATGGCGCCGCCCATGGCCGCGAGATCGACGAGATGCGCCGCATCGGCGCCGATCGTGGCGCCGAGATCGAGCACGATCGAGTAGCCCTTGAGCGTCGGCCACAACGCGGCGATCGCCGGGCGTTCGATCCGCGCCATGGTGCGCAAGTTGAACTTGGCCATGGCCATCAGCGCGCCGGTATTGCCGGCCGAAACCACGGCGTCCGCCTCCCCCTTCCTGACCGCATCGATGGCGAGCCACATGGAGGATTTCCAGCGCCCCTTGCGCAGCGCCTGGCTGGGCTTGTCGTGCATCTTGACCGCGACATCGGTGTGCACGAGCCGCGCGGCGGCCTTGAGCCGCGGATGCGCCGCGAGCAACGGCTCCACCACCGCGCGGTCGCCGAACAGGAGAAATTCAATGCCGGGATGGCGGGTGAGCGACAGCTCGGCGCCCGGCACGACCACCGCTGCCCCATGGTCACCCCCCATGGCGTCAAGCGCGATGCGGACTTTATGGGGCATGAATCGACCATACCGTGTCGGCGGCGGACACAACAGGGGGCAATTATCCCTCGCTGCCGCCTTGCTTTTTCTTGAGCGCTGCAAGCGCTGCAAACGGGTTGGCGGGGCTGTCGCCGACCGAGGAGCCCGCAAACACCGCGTCCGGTTTACGCGGATAGGGATCGATCCCGAGAATGAGGAATTCGGTGGCCAGCGCACCGAGGTCGACCACGCCGCCGGTCAACGGCTCCGGCGCGTCGGCCGGCCTGACCTCCGTCCGCTCGTTACCGTCCTCCACCAGCGATGGCGGCGGCGGCGCGAACACCAGGTCGATCGCTTCCTCGATCTCGTTCTCGATCGGCTCGAGCGTGACCACGCAGGTCTGGCCGACGGTCGCCGACACCGACCCGACCACGCGCAGCCCGTCGCGGCCCCGCAGGGTGACGTCGAATACGGCGTGCAGGCGCGGCAGGTTCCGCAACCCCGCGAGCCTGGCGATGGCGGCACGTGCCCGCTCGTCGGCGGCAAGTTCCAGGTGCCGCCCGGTCTCCGGCACCTCGTGCAGCGCGACCAGCACGCTCCAGGGTCGTTCCGACATGGCTTCACGCCTGCTCATTCGCGGGCATCCTCGCGGGTCACGCCGGCTCCGCGACTTGGCCGGGGTCGGGAAAACGAACCTGCGCCCGGCGGAACGCCTCCCCGTCCTGGGCGGCCAGTTCGCGCACCGACGCGCGGACATAGGCGGCGAGCCGATCCGCGCCATCCGGCCCGGACGCGCCGGCAAATACATTGCGGGCAAGGGCCGCGGCAAGCGGCCCCTGGTCGGGCGCCGTCAGTGCCTTCCGATATACCGTTTGGCGCCCGTAGAATGCCTCGCCGATGCCGCGCATCCGGCGCGGCACCGCCAGGTCCCCCACCCCCATCTCCCGCAGGCTGGCATCTATGTCGCGGCAGAAGGCATCGAACACGGCCTGGCCAAGGCGGCGGAGCGGCTCCGCCTCCCCCTCCAGGCGGCCGAGCAGCAGCACCGCATGCAGCATGATCATCTCCAGACGCCCATTAACCGTATCCGGGACGCCATAGCTCTGGTAAAAAGCGGGTGCTCGCGCCTGCGCCACGATCGTGCCATAGAGGGAGGCGATGCTGTCGTCCCGCGGGGTGCGGCGAAACAGGTGCAATATCATCGGGATAGCTCGGCGGCCCGCGGCCGGTTGCGGCCATAGGGAGCCGTTCTACAAGCAGGCAGCGTTGCCCAGTACGTCAAACATGCCATTGAATACAACCGCATATAGGGACTTCGAGCTGCATGCGTAGCCCCCGACCGGATCGGCCGAGCGGCCTCGCCGTCGCCAGGATCGCGGCGGCCGTGCTCGCCATGGGCGTGCTGCTGGGCGGCTGCTTGTTCACCGAGACCTATCAGCGCGGCTACATCGTGCCGGAAGGTGCGATCGAGCAGATCCCGCTCGGATCGAGCCAGGAGCAGGTATTGATCGTGCTCGGCACGCCGTCGACGGTCGCAACCGTGAGCGGCGAGGCGTTCTACTACATTTCCCAGCGTGCCGAGCGTCCGGTCGCCTTCATGCCGCAGAGCGTGGTCGACCAGCGCGTCATCGCCGTCTACTTCGACAAGAACCGCCGGGTGGAGCGGCTCGCCAATTACGGCCTGCGCGACGGCAAGCTGTTCGACTATGTCACCCGGACCACGCCGACCGGCGGCAAGGACGTCGGCTATCTCAACGCCGTCTTCAGGCTGTTCTAGCGCCCATTTGCAGCGAGAACTTCAATCCGTGTCTAAATGCTGATCTGCCGACAACTCGGTCGTGCTCGCTCCTCCATGTGATCCGCAGGGAGGGATAGTGAAAGGTTCTAGTCTCTCTCCAATACCAATCCCGAACGTCCGACCGGCATCACTTCGATCAGTCGGAGCTCGCAGATGACGAGCGTTGTCCACGCGGCAGGCAAGGTCGGCCTCGACCCCTACGCTCGTATCGACGCCATCAGCGAAGAGGTCAGCCGCTCCCCTGCCGCCTTCTCCAGCCTTCTCGCTTCGGAACCTCGAATTGTCGGGGCGGAATCATGGGCGGCACTGCAGAAGAAATATGACGTTATCCGGTCCTGGCAGCAGACCTCGCTGAAGCTTCTCGCGGCCAGCATCCGCGACGAGATCCCCCGCACCATCGCGTCTGCGTTGCTCGACCATCTGCCCGACCGCTTCGGCTGGAGGCACCACGCTCCACCCGATTGGCAATCGATCAGCCCGCCCCTCTTCTTTCGAACGGACCAGGCAGCGGATGGGCCGGTTCTGGAAGTGCAGTGTCCGGGGTCGTTGTCCGGAGTGCACGAAATCGTTCACGCCTATTATTCCGAAGCCGGCTTCGACTGCGCCCGGAAGAACAAGCCATTGTCGGCGCTCTTTGCCGAGACCTTACGCTCGCATCTGGGCCGTCGCCCTGTCATTCATCACCTTCTCGACAACTCGTCCCATCCGGCAGGCGAGCGCTTCTTCATTCAGAGGGTGCGGCCCGGTGCTGCCTATTTCGGCTTCGACAAGGACGTGCGGCCGCAAGATTGCAACTTCATTCGCGCGCATGACTTTTTCGCATTGCTGACCGAGAATTTCGCCGCCGAGCGTTTGGCGCGGTGGGCCGATGGCACGTGTGTCTACGATCTTCCGCCCGTCGCGCTCTTCGACCAAAAGCTGCTTTTGGCTTTTCCCTTCTGGGACGAAACGCGCCGCTATTTCGGCGACGATAGCCGTAGCCTGTTTCCCTATACGACAGTCCTCGCCCCGCAGGGAGTGCGGCTGGAAACGGGAGACTGGACGACGCTCGAACAATTCGCGGCCCTCTCCCCCTCCAAGCGAAGGTACTTCCTCAAATATGCCGGAGCCGACGTTGCCCGAAACTGGGGCAGTCGCGCCGTTTTTCGTCTCGATACCGACACGAGTGACGCATGCTTGGCACGTCTGCGCGCGGCGGTGGAGCAATACGAAGCGGGCGAACGCTGGATCATTCAACGCGAGTGCTCGAGCGACGAAAACGTCTCCTACTTTGCCCGCGAAGGCGAGATCCGGTCGAATTCGGCGCGCTCCAAGCACAGCGCGATCTACGGTCCCGCGGGCATGATGGCGGCGCTCGTCATGTTCGAGACGTTTTTCAAGGTCCACATGAGCGCACAGACCATCGTCACGGTCCTGTTTCCCGCCAACCGCGCGCCAGGTGCCAATTAGAGGATCAGCCGAAACAGCGCAGCCTCGGCACGCGCGGTTTTGGCCCGACCCATGGATATTCCTGCCTGGTGGAGCTGATCTGGCCCTCGAGCAATGCCAGCGCCTGCTTTCCTCGCCCAGGGAGGTCGAGCCAGGCGAGTGCCCACGGGCGCTGCGATGCGAGATCGGGATCGTCATCGGATCGCGTCAAAAATTGATAGCCGAGCGACTCCATCAGTTTTGTTCTGGCCGCCCCGAGTACGACATAGGAATAAAGGCGCCGCGCCTCGCTGGCGAGCGCCACTTCGAGGAAATAGCAGCGGATCAGCGAATTGAGGCCGGTCCTGCTGCAAGACGCGTGGGTCGCCACCCGCGCCAGCGCCAGCGCCGGCCATTCGACGTGATCCGCCGGCGGCAGCAGGCCGGCAGCGTACTCGGCCAAATGGTGCCGATCGGAGATCACCTCCAATCGCATGGTCGCGACTGGCTTGTTCTCCCGCCAGGCGGCAATGACGTCCACCGCATCGTCCTTGTCCGTCCACCGCAGTTGCTCGATGAAGCGCGCATTGGCGATGCTGAAGTCGGATGATCCTTCGAATGCTTCGACGCGAAGCGCCCCGATCGCGGCGGCGTCCGCTGGCGTCGCCAACCGAATGCAGGTCGGCTGCCCCATGATAGGTTGCCTCGAGGTTGAATTTGCACCAGGACCGCACCGGCCCGACGATATTCACACGCCGCATCCAGCCCGGAATGCATGCCGGCGAAATATGACCGCATTCGGACCTCGACGCAGCTAGCGCCGGGAAGACAACGCACGCCTATGAGCGCCACGCCTCGCTGGCGACCGCCATCGAGGAATCGTAACGCATCAGCGAATTGAGGGCCCTGCTGCGGGGTCTACGGCACGCGCCTGCGCCAACCATCGGCTATTGTCCGTCGTCTGCGATGGTTTACACTCGCGGCGATCCTCCCGCTGACGTCTCTGGAGATGCCTGTGTTCTTGGAGTCAACCGCCACCGGCGATCCTGCCGCGAGCTGCGCTGCCGAGCCCACCCGAAACCTTCTGATCGTGCATACACCGCCCTACCAGGGCCTCTCCGACTGGCAGGACGTGAAACAGCGGATCGAAGCAAGAGCACCCGATATCGAGGTGCGGATCGCAACCAACGGCTCGCCCAATTCCGTCACCGGGCGTTGGCAGATCCGCCGCCCTTCGATGGTTTTCTCGGTCAGCCCGCTATTTCAGTTCAAACCGAAAGGCGGAACCGTCTACTCCGGCCACCCGATGAGCAAGTTCGAGCAGATCGAGCGGCTTGCATCGAATGGTTTTCCGATTCCCCGCACCGCGAGGCTGGCGCCGGACCTCGTTCTCGATCGCGAGACCTGGGGACGCTACGTGGTTCTCAAGCCATGGGATGGCTGGATGGGCGAGGATGTCCGCCTTCTGCGCACCGAAGACGTCGCCGCGCACTATTCAGAGCTCACGTTCGACGGCAAGCGCCCGATGGTGATCCAGCCCTACATCGAGCACAGCGAAGATGGCTATCCGACCGAATGCAGGGTGCTGTCGATGTTCGGCCGTGTCCTGTACTGCGCGCGCAATCGCTGGGGCGCGGCGAGGCGGCCGCTCGAGGAGATCGCGTCCGACCCGAACGGGATCATCGCCTCGAACGACAAGACGTTCGGCCGCGTACGGACCGTTTGCGACGATCCCGAGATCATCGCCCTCGGCGTGCGGGCGCATTCCGCCTTTCCGGAATGTCCGACCGTGGCGGTCGACATCATCCGCAACGCCGATACCGGACAGCTGTGCATCATGGAGGCCAATCCGGAAGGATTGTCATGGCACTTCTCGTCGGTACTGTCGGGCACGTTTACCGCGGAGCATATCCGTGATCTCTACTCGCAGTTCAATGCGCTCGACCGCGTCGCCGAGCTCCTCATCGAGAAGACCCGGGCGGAAGCCACCTGATCCGGGCAGGCTCACGCAGCGATCACCGAAAACATTGGCGCGCCACCCACGAAGTTCCTACCGTTGAGGTTCTCATAGATGCCTTCGTTCATGGATGGGCAGTCAAGTCCTGCCGCGAGCTTCACTGCCGCGCCGACCAGGAACCTTCTGATCGTGCATACGCCTCCCTTCCAAGGCCTTTCCGACTGGCAGGAGGTGAAACAGCGGATCGAAGCACGAGCACCCGATATCGAGGTTCGGATCGCAACCAACGGCTCGCCCAACTCCGTCACCGCGCGTTGGCAGATCCAACGCCCTTCGCTGGTGTTCTCCGTAAGCCCGCTGTTCCAGTTCAAACCGAAAGGCGGAACCGTGCATGCCGGCCACCCGATGACCAAGCTCGAGCAGCTCGAGCGGCTTGCATCGAAGGGTTTTCCGGTTCCGCGCACCGCGATGCTGTCGCCGGACCTTGTGCTCGATCGCGAAACATGGGGACGCTACGTGGTTCTCAAGCCATTGCACGGCAAGTTGGGCCAGGACGTCCGGCTGCTGCGCATCGAAGACGTCGCCGCACGCTATCCGGAGCTCACGCTCGACGGCCGGCGGCTCATGGTGATCCAGCCCTACATCGAGCACAGCGAAGACGGCTATCCGACCGAATACCGGGTGCTGTCGATGTTCGGCCGTGTCCTGTACTGCGCCCGCAACCGCTGGGGTGCGCCGAGGCGGCCGCTCGAGGAGATCGCGTCCGATCCGAACGGGATCATCGCCTCGAACGACAAGACGTTCGGCCGCATACGGACCATTTGCAACGATCCCGAGATCATCGCGCTTGGCGAGCAGACGCATTCCGCCTTTCCGGAATGTCCGACCGTGGCGGTCGACATCATCCGCGACGCCGATACCGGAAGGCTATGCTTCATGGAGGTCAACCCGGAAGGGCTGTCATGGCACTTCTCGTCGGTCACGTCGCGCACGTTCACCGCGGATCATATCCGCGATCTCTACTCGCAGTTCAACGCGCTCGACCGCACCGCCGAGCTGCTCATCGAGAAGACCCGGGCGGAAGCCACCTGACCGGCGGGCTCGCTCGCCGACGAGCCTCATGCCCGGCAGTCCCATCCGGTTGAGTGCGCTTGTGACTCGTCAGGTCGACGGCACGAGGCTGATGCAATCCTCGTATTTGCCGGTCGCCGTCCGCTCGATCTTGTCGACCGCGCGCACCGTCACGTTCACCGGTTGACCGAGGATGGCCCTGACCCGTCGGGTCAGCGCCGGAAGCTGCACCGGCTCAGGCGCCCCTTCCGGCACATACTTGATTTCGATGTTGTCGAAGTCGGTCTGGATGATCTGAAACTGTCTCAGCTTCATGAACTCTTGCAGGTAGAACTTCGTCGACACCGGCCATATCGTCGTGCCATCGCGGAACCTGAACAGGTTCCGATAGCGGCCGAAAATGCGCCGCACCGTGGGGAGCCTTCTCGGGCATGCAGGCTGCGCGCTGCCGACTTCGGCGAGATCTCCCAATTCGTAACGGATCAGCGGCATGGCATAGTTGTAGAGCGGGGTGACGATCACCCGGCCGGTTTCCCCGGGAGCTGCGGGCGAGCCGTCGTCGCGGAGGATTTCCACCACCATTGCGTCACTGCTGCAGTGATACTCGCCGCAGGCCGGACATTGCGAGGCGATGTGCCCGGTCTCCTGCGCGCCATAGGTGTCCGCAATCTCTGTGCCGAACACCGACCGGCACAATGCCCGCAAGTCGTCGTCGACCGGCGCGGCGCCGGAAAAAATCAGATCGAGCTTGAGCTCCACGCCGCGCCGTTGCGCCGTCAAGGCAAGCTCTTTGATGATCCCGGAGAAGGTCGCGAGATAGGCCGGTCTGCGCGCCAGCAGCCAGTCCAATTGAATGTCGATGTCGAAAGCATGCGAAAGAAAGTATTTGGCGCCCTTCGGGCGCGCCGAATACCAGCCGCGCGTCGTCACCCCCTGGGGAGTCGGAATATCCTTAGAGGGATGTTGCGATATTTGCGCAAAGGCCTTCTTGCCGTCCGCCCGCCACCAGCGAAACATGCGCTCGGTGAGCGCGCATGTGGCGGTATCGAGCGCTTGCGTGGTCCGGTACTTCAACGGCATGCCGGTCGATCCGGACGTCTCGCCGTCCTTGACCCGTCCATGCTCCGCCGGCGTCGTCGTGCTGAACAATCCGCCGCGGTTCGCCATGGCCTCGGCACGGCGCAGCACCGGAATCTCCGACCAGAACCTGTCGATCGCGCCCGGCGACGTGACATCGAAGGCGATTCTGTCCCGATAGAAGGGGGCATGCTGTTGCGCGTGCGCAAGCAGCCTCGCTGCCAGCGGAGCACGATAGGCGCGCAGCCGATCCGGCGGCAGCAGCTCGGTGGTGGCGAGCTTCTGGCCCAGGGCGCGAACCGAGGTCTCCCAGTCGTATGGCGCGCCTGTCCGATTCGACAAGCTTAGCGGCTGAGACATGTCGGGGTGATATCTCCGTAATGATCGTCGTCGGCAATCGCCATGGGCGGGAGGGGCGTCGACCGGAATTCAGCCAGGAGCCCGGCCGTTGAGCAGGCGTGCGACGTCGTCGAGGCATTCGACCGCGACCGCCTCATCCGGATCGAGCTGCCGCCCGATGTGCTGCTCCACTGCGAGGATCAGCCGCAGATGGGCGAGGCTGTCCCAGCGCTCGAAAACGCCGATGCGGGCGTCCTGCGGCACCAGCGCCGGCTCGGCGCCGATCGCATCCGCCAGCAGCGCTCTGGCTCGGGTGCTGTCTTCCGCCATCAGGTCGCCTTCCTGCGAGCTTCCCGCCATTCATCGCGCAGCAGCCCGAATTGATATTGATCGAGCCGACCCCCGCCGCTGACCGACCGGCGCTGCGCCCGCTGGGTCCCCTCGTGCCGCCAGCCCTGGGCCTTGTAGTTGAGCACGGCGGGAAAATTGCGGGCGAGCGGCTGTCCGCACGCCTTCTCCACCCCGACCTGCTCGAAAAAATGATCGAGCAGCGCGGCGCGCGCCTCGTTGATGACGCCTTTGCCCCACCACTCCTTCTCGCCGATCACCACGTTGAACGTGGCCAGGTGGTGCCCGTTGTCGATATCGACCATGAAGAATCCCACTTGGATGCGGCTGACCTTGTCGAAGATGCCGACGATATAGCGATTGACGTTGTCGGAGGTCGCGAGGAACTTCGAAAGATCGTCGCGGCTCATCTGGACCACCGGACTGTTGAGCGGGCCCATCACTTCCGGATCCCGGGCCCAGCCGACCCAGCGATCCGACGCATCGATCGGCCGCATGCTGCGCAACTCGAAGCGTTCGGTCTGCAGCAGGACCGGCTTACCTGTCGACAACGCCATCGCCCGCGCGATCTCCAATAAGGCGACGCCGAACGGCGTCGCGGTTGACCTTGCCCCGCATGGTACGGGGAATTTCCTCGACAATAAACCACCGTTCCGGCACCGCCTCGCGCCGCAGGCGCGCACGGCACCACGCCCGCAGGCTCTCCGCGTCGTCCGCGACCCCGGGATTGAGCCGCACCGCAATCCCCACGGTCTCGCCGCTGACCGGATCGCTCACCGCGAAGGCGCAGGCCTCGGCTACCGAAGGGTGACCTTCCAGCAGAAGGTCGAGCTCGGCGGGCTGCACCTTCAGGCCGGCCCGGTTGATCTCATCCTTGATGCGGCCGGTCAAGCGGATGCGCCCGTCTCCATCGATGGTTCCGCGGTCGCCGGTGCGAAACCAGCCATCGTGCATCACCGCAGCGGTCAGATCGGGACGCGCGAGATAGCCGGACATCAGGGAGGGCGACTGCACGGCGATCTCCCCCTCCCCGCTCACGCGGCGGACGCCCGCTTCGTCCATGACCGCCGCAAGTCCGCCCCACGGGGCTCCGACCAATCCGTCGGCGATGCCGTCGCTCGAGGAGGCGCCGGCGATCCAGTTGGCGGTTTCGGTCATGCCGTAGCAGTTCACCACCTCGGCCTGCGACCAGTGCACGATCTCGGTCCACAGCACGGACGAGAGCGGCGCCGAGCCGACATGGACGCGAGCCAGGGATCCGCGCGACGGAGGATGCCCGAATTTCAAGGCCAGGCGCCACAAGGCCGGCACCGAGCTCAGGAAGGTGATGCGATGCGCATCGATCACCCGGGCAAGCTCCTGCGCCAGCGGCAGGCCGCGTGGAGGGAGGAGGATGTCGCCGCCCGCGAACAGCGGCGTGAGCGCATTGCCGATGAGCCCGTGCCCGAAATGGGAGGGCAGCGTGACAAGCGCGCGGGCCAGCTTGGCCTCGCCGATGGCGGCGACGTTCAATGCGATCCGTGCGGCAAGCGCCCGATAGCTCAGAACCACGCCCTTCGGCGCTCCGGTCGTGCCGGACGTGAACAGCACCAGCGCCGCATCGTCGGGGTTTGCCGGCCGCTCCGGCGCTGCGTCCGCCGGCTGCGCGGAGCGAGCCAGCGCGATCTGGGGGATCGTGCCGCTCGCCTCGATCGATGTCTCGTCGAGCAGGATGACGGCCGGCTTGAGGAAGCCGAAAATGACCGCTCGCTCGAAGCCGGTGAGCGCCGGATCGAGGCAGGCAGCGGTGGCGCCGAGGCGCCATGTCGCGAGCAGATCGGCGAAGAAGCGCGCCGTGCCGCCATGGGCGATCGCAACGGACGCCCCGCGGCCGATGCCCAGCCCGGCAAGCACGCCGGCGCGCCGCTCGACCTCGTGCCGCAGCTCCCGCGCGTCCCAGCGCAGGCCGAGTGCCAGATCCTCGATCGCACCCAGCCGGTCCAACGGGGTCAGCACCGGATCACCACTCCAGCAAGCGGCGCAAACATGACCGGCGGCGCGGCCGCTGCCGCAGCACGCGGCCATGCGCCAAACAATACCCGCACGACGGATAACGGGCAAAGCCCCGGAGGCCAGCCTCCGGGGCTCATGCGCAAGCTCGATTGATGCCCGGCGGATCAGTACCGGGCGCTGACTGGGTACTTACCAACATCGACCCGGTAGTTCAGGCCCTCTTTGACCAGAT
>JBEVIH010000290.1:0-6937 GCA_040510815.1 Xanthobacteraceae bacterium
ACCTTCGAATATCGCGAAAGGGGGCGAAAGGCTCGACGGCGCGGCTCACGCGTTTTCAAGCGATACCCAAATCCTGAGGCGGTTTTCAGTCAAATGCTTCGCGACCTCGGCTTGTCCGTCATCAAGCTTCTCGGCGCGCGTCGACAAGCTCAAGATCGAACTCAAGAGACTCCCGGCTATCAAAAAGGCGAGGAAGTTGCGTTGAGAATTGGTAGTTCGCTCCGCTGGAAAAAAGCATTAGAAGATTGGGGCCAATGAGCCGCCACAAAGGCGGGATCACCGCGCGCATCAACGAGCTGGACTATCCGCACCCGAGTTGGCGGAAACGTCATCACCCCTGCTTCGTCGCGCGCTTGGGCGGCATGTCGGGCGGCAGGTTCACCCGTGGGTGGCGACACTCCTCCCACACCGCGATCACCGGCGCCGGGAAGGTCGGGTCAGCGAACGCGCCGATGGCGACGGCGACGTAGCCGGGAAAGCCTTCGCCCGTCCAATACACAGTGGAGCCGCACACCGGACAGAAGCGGAAGGTCAGCCCATTGCCGCTTGCAGCCGTGCGCGTCCACTCCGTCGCCGTGCCGGCGAAGGTGATCTGCTCCCGGGCAAAGCGCGCCTGGTTGCTAAGCACGGCGCCGGTGCGCCGCTGGCACTCGAAGCAGTGGCACATGGAGATGCGCACGGGCTCGCCTTCAATCGTGAGGTGAAGCTGGCCGCAGCTGCATGCCGCGCGTCGGGTGGTCATAGGTCGGCTCCGTCGGTCTCATTGCGGGGCAGCGTAGCCGACGCTCGCGGCGGCTGGCGGCTCAGCAACTCGCACTTAGCCAGTGCGGCCTCGCGGACAGCAGCCCATGCGTCAAGCTTCGTCTTTACGTGCTTGATCGTCTCGTTCGGAAAACCGACATGCGCGAGCCGTTCTGGAATTGGTTTCGATCGGTAGAATGAAGGCAGCCCGATCTCCTCCTCCAGTTCGCAAAGATCTGCATTGAGTTCATCAATCTCAGCGGTCAAACGTCGAAAGTCGTCGTCGATCTTCTCGCTTTCCGTTGCCACGGCTGTTGCTCCCGTTGGTGAGTGGTTGGATGATCTTATCCCAGGCGTCAGGCCGCGACGCCCGAAAAACGCCGCGGCCCGCTGTTCTCATTACAGCGTCGCAGGTCGGTTTTGTGGCCGCTCTCAATCGCTAAGCTGATGGTGTCCGATCCGGTCAGCGACGGCTTCGTCGCCAGCCTCGCCAAGCCGGGCGGCAACATCACCGGCTTCACCATCTTCGAGCACAGCTTCGCCGGCAAATGGCTGGAGATGCTGAAAGAGGCGGCGCCCGCCCTGACCCGCGTGGCGGTGATGCAGAATCCCGACCATCCGGCCTGGACCGCCTATCTGCGCGTGATCAACGAGGTGGCGCCGAAGCTCGGGGTGGCGGTGACGCCGGCGCCGGCGAGCAACCCAACCGAGATCGAGAGCGCGCTCGGCGCCTTCGCGCGCGCGCCCAACGGCGGCCTCGTCATCCTGCCGAGCAATCTCGCCACTAACCATCGCGGCGTGATCGCGGCGGCCGCGATCCGCCACCGCCTACCCTCGATCTATTCGCAGCGGCTCTACCCGGCGAGCGATGGGCTGATGTCCTACGGCGTCGTCGTCCCCGAGACCTTCCGGCAGGCCGCGACCTATGTGGACCGCATCCTCAAGGGCGCCAAGCCGGCCGATCTGCCGGTGCAGGCCGCGACCAAGTTCGAGCTGGTGATCAACCTCAAGACCGCAAAGGCGATCGGCGTGACCATCCCGGAGACGCTGCAGGTGCGCGCCGACGAAGTGATCGAATAAGGGGGCGCTTTGCCGCCGCGGCGATCGCGATCGTCAAGCCGCGGCCGTTGCGATAGAATGTCGTCGCACGCGGAACGACCCGATGCCCTGGAGACATACGAGCGCGTCGATCGCGATCGGGCTGGCGCTGGCGGCGCCCGCGCAGGCGCAGCCGGCCGAGGAGTTCTATCGCAACCGCACCATCACGATCCTGGTCGGCTTCACCGCCGGCGGCGGCTACGACCTCTCTGCGCGGCTGCTCGGGCGCCACATCGGCCGGCACCTGCCGGGCAACCCGGCGGTCGTGGTGCAGAACATGCCGGGCGCCGGCAGCGCCAAGGCCACGCAATTCGTCTACGGCATGGCGCCCAAGGACGGCACCGTGCTGGCGACCGTGAGCCGCGGCATGGCGACCGAGCCGCTGCTCAACGACGCCAAGTTCGACGCCACCAGGCTCACCTGGGTCGGCAGCATCACCAGCGAGACCAGCGTCTGCGCCACCTGGCACACATCGGCGGTGAAGTCCTGGCCCGACATGTTCGCGCGCGAGTTCACCCTGGGCGGCAGCGCGACCGGCGCCGATCCAGACACCTTCGCGCTGATCCTGCGCAACCTGTTCGGCGCCAAGGTCAAGCTGGTGACCGGCTATCCGGGCGGCAACGACATCAACCTGGCGATGGAGCGTGGCGAGGTCGACGGCCGCTGCGGCTGGTCGTGGACCAGCATCAAGAGCCAGAAGCAGGCCTGGCTGCGCGAGCGCAAGATCAGCCTGCTGGCGCAGTTTGCCCTGGAGCCGCACGCCGACCTGCCGGACGTGCCGATGGCGCTCGCGCGCGCCGCCAACGACGAGCAGCGCCAAGTGCTGCGCCTGCTGATCGCCGGACAGTTCGTCGGCCGGCCGTTCTTCGGCCCGCCCGACCTGCCGGACGAGCGCAAGGCGGCGCTGCGGGCGGCGTTCGACGCGACCATGAAGGACCCGCAGTTCCTGGAGGAGGCGGGCAGGCTCGACCTCGAGATCAGCCCGGTCACCGCGGCGGCGATCGACGCGTTCCTTGCCGACATCTACCGCACGCCGAAGGAGGCGGTCGGCAAGGCGCTGTCGGCGATCCAGAAGTGACGGGGCGGCCTCCACGACGACGATCGCGATTTATGTTTTGAATGCGCGTGCCGGGCATGCAACCATGACCGCTTCAAGCAAACCATGTGAGGCCGAAATGGCGAAATATCTGCTGGTCAGCTTCGAGACCTGTCCCTGGGTGCAGCGCGCCGCGATCGTGCTGCGCGAGAAGCAGATCGACTTCGAGTTCCGTCACATCGAGCGCGACAACCGACCGGACTGGTTCCTCGCCATCTCGCCGCACAAGAAGGTGCCGGTGCTGCGCGTCGACGACCGCCTGTCGCTGTTCGAGTCGAACGCCATCGCCGAATACCTGGACGAGACGATCTCGCCGCGGCTGCATCCCGAGGATCCGGTGGCGCGCGCCGTTCACCGCGCCTGGACCGACTACGTGCCGACCTTCGCCGAGACGGTGACCGCGGTCGCCTATGCCGACAGCGAGGCCGAGTACGAGAAGTGGGCGGCTGGCATCCCGGTGCCGTTCGAGCGGCTCGAGCAGGCGCTGACCAAGCAGGGCAGCGGCCCGTTCTTCAACGGCGCCAAATACTCGCTGGTCGACGCCGCCTACGCGCCGTTCCTGCAGCGCTACCACTTCCTCGACCGGATCCGCCGCCTCGGCCAGATCGAGAAGTTCCCGCGGCTCAAGGCCTGGAGCGACGCGCTCATGGCGCGCCCCTCGACCCATTCGTTCCCGCCGGCCGAGTTCGAGGCGATGTACCGCGACAATGTCCGGCGCCGCAACAAGTGGGTGTCGCAGTTCATCGCGCCGGCGCAGGTGGCGGCGGAGTAGGCGGCGGCGTTGGCGGCGCGCACCGAGCCATGACCACACCCCCTGCCAGATCCGCCGCCTCGGGCACCGGCCAGATCGGCATGGCGGCCGCGGTGTCGATCGGCATCGGCGGCATGGTCGGGGCCGGCATCTTCTCGATCCTGGGCGTGGTGGCGCAGGCGGCCGGCAACGCCATGTGGATCGCCTTCGCGATCGGCGGCGTGGTGGCGCTGCTCTCCACCTACTCCTATGCCAAGCTCGGCGCCGCGTTCCCGTCGGCGGGCGGCGCGGTGCATTTCCTGGTCAAGGGCTTCGGCGACGGCGTGCTGGCCGGCGGGCTCAACCTGTTCATGTGGGCGGGCTACATCATCTCGCTCGCGCTCTACGCCACCGCCTTCGGCAGCTACGCGGCGACCTTCGTGACCAAGGCGCATGCGCCGGTGCTGGTGACGTCGCTGGGGGTCGGCGCGGTGGTGCTGCTCACCCTGATCAACGCGTTCGGGGCGCGGCTGATGGGCCGGGCCGAGACGCTGATCGTCGTCATCAAGGTGGCGATCCTGGTGCTGTTCGCCGCGATCGGCCTGTGGTTCATCCGGCCGGGCTACCTGTCGCCCGAGCTGTGGCCGGAGACGAAGTCGGTGTTGTTCGGCGCCGGCGTGCTGTTCATCGGCTACGAGGGCTTCGGGCTGATCACCAACGCGGCCGCCGACATGCGCAATCCGCGCCGGATGCTGCCGCGCGCGCTCTATACCAGCGTGATCATCGTGATCGCGATCTATCTCGCGGTCGCGCTCACCGTCACCGGCAACCTGTCGGACCACGAGATCGAGCAGGCGCGCGACTATGCGCTGGCGCAGGCGGCCAAGCCGTTCCTCGGCGAGTTCGGCTTCCGGCTGATCGCGATCGCGGCGCTGTTCTCGACCGCCTCGGCGATCAACGCCACGCTGTTCGGCGCCGCCAACGTCTGCTACATGATCGCGCGCGACGGCGAGCTGCCGGCCGGGCTGTCGCGCACCGAATGGAAGCAGGCGACCGGCGGACTGCTGCTCACCGCCGCGGTGGTGATCGTGGTGAT
Source organism: Xanthobacteraceae bacterium (assembly GCA_040510815.1). Lineage (GTDB taxonomy): Bacteria > Pseudomonadota > Alphaproteobacteria > Rhizobiales > Xanthobacteraceae > VAZQ01. The sequence goes on from JBEVIH010000290.1 coordinate 4,762, forward strand.
GCTGGGCTTCGACCTCGCCGGCATCGCCATGATGGGCAGCGCCGCCTTCCTGCTGGTCTACGCGGCGGTCAACGCCGCGCATCTCCGCGTGCTCGGCCAGACCGGGGCGAACGCGGTCATGGTGTGGCTCTCGCTCATCACCTGCCTCGCCATGTTCGCGGTGCTCGCGGTCTACACCTGGCAGCAGCAGCCGATGGCGATCGCGGCGCTGATCGCGTTCGCGGCCGGATCGTTCGCCGCCGAATGGGGCTACCGGCGCTGGACCGGGCGAACGATCAAGACGACGCCGTAGCTGGCCACCTGCGCAAACGAATTGGCAATAAGCTCGGGGCAGACTGACGCGCGCGCGTGCGCGCAGCGAGCTTCGGCCATGGACCAGCAGGACCCGCCGTCGAGACGAACCCTGATCGCGTGCGGCGCGCTCGCGGCGGCGGCGGGCGGCTATGTCATATTGATCTCGCTCGGCGTGGTGCCGCCGCCGGGCGAAAAGAACCCGCACGCCCCGCACTGGCTGGTGTTCTGCGCCGGGCTCGCCTTCGTGCTGGCCGGCGTCGCGCTTGCCGTCCGTGCCTGCGCCGGCGATCCGCGGCCGGGGGGCGAGTTGCCGCTGGACGCACCGCGCTGGCTGCACGCGACGCAATATCTCCTGGTGATGGCGATCATCGCCTGCTTCGCGGCGATCGGGAGCTTTATCGCGTTCGCGCCGGGGCCGCGCAGCTTCGGCATCAGCCTGCCGTTCATGGAGATGCGCGGCGGCGCCGCGATCGGCCGCATCGCGTTCGGGATCGGCGCCGTGATCCTGTGGCTGTGCCTGCTCGGGTTCGCGGTCAGCGGCGCGCGCAAGCTCATCGGCCGCCGCAAGGTGTAGGACAATTCAGCTGCGATGGAGTGTGAGCCGGCGGGGCAAGTGCCCGTCACGCGACGCGGCGGACCTCGCTCGGGGCGATCGGCCGGCGCGGCGCCGGCACGTAGAACTTGCCGATCTGCATCATCGCACGCGGCTTGACCACGATCGACAGCAGCCGGTCGCGCAGCGCTTGCGGCGAGGTCGGCTTGAGCAGGAACTCGTGGATGCCCAGCCGCACCGCCTCGTGCACGCGGGCGCGGTCGGCGCGGGCGCTGAGCATGATGGCCGGGATGTTCGGGTTGGTGAACACGCCCGGCGAGCGCACGATGTGCATGATCTGCGGCCCGCTCAGCACCGGCAGGTCCCAGTCGAGCAGCACCACGTCGGGATTGGCGGTGCGGATGACGTCGAGCGCGGCGAGCCCATCGGCGGCCTCGTAGATCGCCTTCGCGCCGATATTCATCAACATCATGCGCGTGAGCTTGCGCATGTATTGGTTCTCGTCGACCACCAGGATGCCGAGCCGTTCGATCAGCTTCTCGATCTGCTTGGTGGACACGGGCGGGCGCGCTCCTGCTGTCGCCGATCTGGGTAGCCCACGGAACCTGCCACGATGGAACCTGCCAGTTTGATAAGTTTGATCGCTCAATTTTTCTCAAATTCCGCCGGATGCCGGCGGGATTCGCGCGCGGGCCGGCGCTCGCCCGGCCGGATGAGGCGCGTGGCAATTGCCAAAAAGGCGGGCCGGTCATGCCGTTCCGGAATGCGGTTTTGCCGCCGCCGCATGCGATAACGGCGGCCCGTCCGTGGTTGCTCGCCGGCAATCCGCACCCAACGGAGAGGCCCGCGTGAGCGAAGCCAGCATCCCCGACCGGCTCGCCGCCGCCCCGCCGGCGCGGCGCGAGCACGTGCCGCTCGCCATCCTCTACATGGTCGGCGCGACCTTGGTGTTCGCCGCCTCGAGCGCGGCCTCGAAATGGCTGGTGGCGACCTATCCGATCGGCGAGGTGCTGTTCACCCGCACCGCCGTCGCGCTCACCACCTTGGCGCTGTTCATCCTGCCGCAGACCGGGCTCGCGGTGTACCGCACCCGGCGGCTGCACCACCACGCGATGCGCTCGCTCTCGCAGGGGTTCTCGCAGACCTTCCTGCTGATCGCGTTCAGCATGATGCCGCTGGCGGGCGCGATCGCGATCAATTTCTCCTCGCCGCTGTTCGCCACGCTGGTGTCGGCACTGCTGCTCAAGGAGACGGTCGGCCTGACCCGCTGGAGCGTGCTGCTGGTGGGCTTCCTCGGCGTGCTCGTGGTCGCCCATCCGGGCAGCGAGA
>JBEVIH010000291.1:0-7417 GCA_040510815.1 Xanthobacteraceae bacterium
TGGCGAGCGCCTCGCTGGTGCCCGACGCGCCGATGCCGAGCCCGCCGATCACGATCGCTACCCGCGGCGCGTTCGGCCTGCCGGGGATCGCCTTGAGTTGGCGGGCATAGATCTCCGACGGGCGCGCGCCGTCCGGCGCCACCTTCGGCAGCGGGCCGTGCCGCGACGTCTCGGTGAGCCGCTGGTCGATGCCCCCGGATTTGCTGTCGGCCGGTCCGGACTTGCTGTCCGCCGGTCCGGGCAGCACGATTTCCTGGCGCTTGCCGCTGATGCCGTCGATGATCGTGACGGTCTTGGCGTTGGCGGGGGGCGTGCTCGCGGCCGCCGGTTCCGCCGCCGGTCCGTCGTAGCGATTGGGCCGCTGCAACGCGCTTTGCACGTTGGGACGCGGGTTCGGCTCCTCGGATTTCCGGCTGGCGCTGGCGGCGCGCTGCTCGGCCGGTACGACCGCCATCGGCTCGCCGCCGAACGGATCGTTCATCACCATCGCCCAGCCGACAAGGACCGCAAGCGGCAGGCCCAGCGCCCCGGCGATCGCCCGCGGAACGACGATCGGGAGGCTGCGGCGCCGCTTCGGCGCCTTGTGCTGGCCGAGCGGGGCGCTCAGGTCATCCGTGCTCACGGCCCAAACCCTCGCGAATCATGAGGGTAAGCTAGCACCGAGAGTCGTTAACTGTTCGTTTACCGGCTTGCGAGCGGGTCCAGGAAGACGGCGCACGTCCCCCAAACGCAACGGGGCGGCCCGAAGGCCGCCCCGCGCCATTTCATCGATTGGCCGCGCTCAGTTCGACGTCGTCTTCGGGTTCGGCGGATAGGCCGAGTTCTTGATGATGCCGCGGATCAGGTCGAGCGAGGTGTGCAGCGCCTTGTCGTCCTTCGGGTCCGGCGGGATGTAGGACTGCGAGCCGGTTTCCTCGGAGCCTTCGGCCTTGAGGTGGCCGCGCAGCGAGGCTTCGCCCTTGGTGTCGGTGCGTGCCTTGAGTTCCTCGGGCACGTCTTGGAGCACCTCGATGTCGGGCACGATGCCCTTGGCCTGGATCGAGCGTCCCGACGGCGTGAAGTAGCGCGCGGTGGTCAGCCGCAGCGCCCCGTTGCCGGAGCCGAGCGGGATGATGGTCTGCACCGAGCCCTTGCCGAACGAGCGCGTGCCGATGACGGTCGCGCGCTTGTGGTCCTGCAGGGCGCCGGCCACGATCTCGGAGGCCGAGGCCGAGCCGCCGTTGATCAGCACGATGATCGGCTTGTTCTTGGTCAGGTCGCCGGCCCGCGCGTTGAACCGCTGGGTCTCTTCCGCGTTGCGGCCGCGGGTGGAGACGATCTCGCCCTTCTCCAGGAACGCGTCGGAGACCGAGATCGCCTGGTCGAGCAGCCCGCCCGGATTGTTGCGCATGTCGATGACGAAGCCCTTGAGCTTGTCGCCGGCCTGGGCGGAGAGGTCGGTGATCGCCTTCTTGAGACCCTCGGTGGTCTGCTCGTTGAACTGGGTCACGCGCACGTAGCCGACGTCGTCGCCTTCCATGCGCGAGCGCACCGAGCGGACCCGGATGATGTCGCGGGTGATCGACACCTCGACCGGCTTGTCCCCGCCCTTGCGCATGATCTTGAGCTTGATCTTGGTGTTCACCGGCCCGCGCATCTTCTCGACCGCCTGGTTCAGGGTCAGCCCCTGCACCGGCTCGTCGTCGAGGTGGGTGATGATGTCGTTGGCCATGATGCCGGCCTTGGCGGCCGGCGTTTCGTCGATCGGCGCCACCACCTTGATCAGGCCGTCCTCCATGGTGACCTCGATGCCCAGGCCGCCGAACTCGCCGCGGGTCTGCACCTGCATGTCGCGGAAGCTCTTGGCGTCCATGTAGCTCGAATGCGGGTCGAGCCCGGCCAGCATGCCGTTGATCGCCGATTCGACCAGCTTGGCGTCGTCGGGCTTTTCCACATAGTCGGCGCGCACCCGCTCGAACACGTCGCCGAACAGGCTGAGCTGCCGGTAGGTATCGGCGGCCGCGGCGCGCGCGCTCGCCCCGTCGAATACGATGCGTGGCTGGGTTGTGATCAGCGTCAAGGCCACGCCTGCCGCCGCACCGATGAGAATAAGGGAGGTCTTGCGCATCATCCGCGAACCTTTTCGCCTTCACTTGCGGCCCACCATGGGCCTGGATCGACGGGTGTCCCGTCCTTGCGGAACTCGACGTACAGCACCGATTGGCTGCTATTGATCGCGAGGGCGGCTGCCGACTGTACCCCGCCACCCATCACCGCGACGGGCTCGCCCGTCACCACGAACTGCCCCAGATCGACAGATATTCGTTCCATCCCGGCGAGCAAGACATGATACCCGCCGCCGGCATTTAGGATCAAGAGTTGGCCATAATTGCGGAAGACCCCCGAATAAACCACCCATCCGTCACACGGAGCCGTGACCTGGGCGCCCGCCCGGGTGGCGATCGAGAGCCCCTTTTCGTTGCCCCCAAGCCCGTCGTTGGCCCCAAATTCCCGGATTCGCACCCCGCTGGCCGGTAAGGGGAGCTTTCCTTTAGCGGAAGCAAAGGCGATCGCCGGGGTCAGGCGGCCGGGATCCTTGAGCGCGGCCATATCCGGCCGGTTGTCGGCCGCCTTGCGATCCTCGCTGGCGCGCGCCGCCGTGCGGGCGGTGCGGGTGCCGGTTTCGAGGTTCGTTTCGAGCTTGGCGATCAACTCTCTGAGATCGGCCGCCTGGCGGGCCAGTTGCGCCGCCCGCACCCGCTCGTCGGCGAGCGCCTTCTCGGCGTCCGCCTGCCGTTTTTGTCGCTCGTCGATCAGCAGCGACAGGCGCTGGCGGTCGTCGGCGAGCACCAGGAGATCGCGGCCGAGGCGGTCGCGTTCCTCGGCGATCTGCTGGCGCAGCCGCACCAGCGCGGCGAGATCGGCCGCCAGCGCTTCGGCCTGCACCCGCATCTCGGGCAGCACCGCTCCCAGCATCATCGCCGAGCGCACCGCCTGCAGCGCGTCCTCGGCCCTGATCAGGATTGCGGGCGGCGCATGGCGGCCAATCCGCTGCAGAGCGGCCAGCACCTCGGCGATCACGTAGCGCCGATCCTCGAGCGATTTGCGCAGCGCCTCCTCGCCCTCGTCGAGCGGCTTGAGGCGCTCCTGGGTCTGGGCGATGCGGTCCTCGATGCTGACGACGCGCGCGGCGGTGTCGATGAGCTGCTGGTTGAACTTGCGCCGGTCGTCGCCGATCGATTCGATTTCGCGCTTGAGCTTGGCCTCGTTCTCCAGCGCCCTGCGCTGCTCGGCGCGGATCGCCTCGAGTTCCTTGTCGCGCTCCTTCAGCGTGTCGGCATTGGCGGGCGGCGCGGGGCGGACCTGGGCGGGCGCGCGCTGCTCAGCCCAGGCAGCGACGAGGCCGAGCGGCAGCAATCCCAGCACCGCGGCGAGCACCGGGCCCAGAACGACGGGAGAAGTGGTGGTCATCGTCCGCATCGCCACCGTTCTATGCAAGAACGGTCCCCAGGCCGCAAGGTTAACCAGGATTTCCACGACATTAAGACTAAGCGGTGGCCGCCAGCTCGATTATTCCCGGTGATAGGGGTGGCCGGCCAACATCGTGACCGCCCGATAGAGCTGCTCCAGCAGCATGATTCGGACCAGCTGATGCGGCCAGGTCGCCTGCCCGAAGGCGATCGCCAGGCTCGCCTTCTCGCGCAGGCTCGGTGAGAGGCCATCGGCGCCGCCGACGATGAAGACGACCGCCGGCTTGTTCTCGCTGCGCCAACCCTGCAGGCGGCCCGCGAACGAGCCGCTGCTCATGCTCTCGCCGCGCTCGTCGAGCAGCACCGTGACGGCCCGCTCGGGCACGACATTGGCGATGGCGATCGATTCTTCGAGCATCCGCCGGCCGGTATCGCCGGCGCGGCTCTCCCTGATCTCGACGACGTCGAAGGCGTCCAGCCCGGCCTTGCGGCCGGCATCGGCCGCGCGCTTGCGGTAGCGCTCCGCCAGCTCGCGCTCGGGACCTTGCTTCAACCGGCCGACGGCGGCGATCACGATCCGCATGCGCCACGATACGCGCGGACCGTTCACCGCCTCAAGCGGGTATCAGCTTGCCTGCCGTCCGCGCGGCCGTGCCGATGCCCACATCTTCTCGAGATTGTAGAAGGCGCGCACTTCCGGCCGGAACACGTGGATGATGACGTCACCGGCGTCGATCAGCACCCAGTCGCAGTGCGGCATGCCCTCGACCCGCAGGTTCGGCACGCCGGCCTTGGCGAGGTCCTCGAGCAAACGATCCGCGATGGCGCCGACCTGCCGGTTGGACCTGGCGGAGGTCACGACCATGGCATCGGCGATCGAGGTTTTGCCGGTGAGATCGATGGTGACGGTGTCCTCGGCCTTCATGTCGTCGACACGGGTGAGGACCAGGCGAAGAATCTCCTCGGCGTCAGGACGCACCTTGGAGATCGTGTCGGGGGCGCGACGCGCGCCGACGCGGGAGATTGCAGGTGTTGCCAGGGGTTCCTTTCCTTTCGCTGCCTTTCGCTGCATCACCGCCCCGAACGAAGCGGGGCACGCCTAAGATAGGCACGGCCGGTCAACGGTTTCAACCTTTTGCTGTTCCGACATCCCCATAGTGTGGCGCTTTGGCATCGGTTTTATGACCGGCGTCGCAACGCGCGCAGCGCGGTCGAGGACAGCGGCGACTTGAGGCCATGGAGGTAAACCCAGGCCGGCGGTTTGCGGGCCGGCAGCGTTCGCGCCGCCTCGTCGGGAATGCGGGCGCGGGCGAGCGCCTGCCCGGCGGCGCTCGCGGCCGCGTACAGGCTCGGTCCGAGGCGGTCGACCACCGCGATCGGTACCATGGTGGCGATCCCGCGCCATTTCTGCCAGCGATGGAAGCTGCGCAGATTGTCGGCGCCCATGATCCAGACGAAGCGCACGCCCGGACAGTGCTGGCGCAGATAGGCGACGGTCTCGTAGGTGTAGCGGGTGCCGATCCGGGCCTCGACGTCGCTGACGTCGAAGCGTGGGTGGCGCGCCAGCTCGCGGGCGGCGGCCACGCGCTCCTTGAGCGGGGCGAGCCCGCGCGTGTCCTTGAGCGGATTGCCCGGCGTCACCAGCCACCAGACCCGGTCGAGCCCGATCCGCTTCATCGCCAGCAGGCAGGCCGCGAGATGCGCGTCGTGCGGCGGATCGAACGTGCCGCCGAACAGGCCGATGCGCATGCCGGGCGCGTGCGGGGGAAGCGCGAGGCGGGGCGGCATTTAAGACGAACGGGATGTCACGGCCTGATCTGCCCCGACCCGTGGACACGATATTTGAAGCTGGTGAGCTGCTCGACGCCGACCGGGCCGCGCGCGTGGAAACGGCCCGTGGCGATGCCGATCTCGGCGCCGAACCCGAACTCGCCGCCGTCCGCGAACTGGGTCGAGGCGTTGTGCAGCACGATCGCCGAATCGACCTCGTTGAGGAATTTTTGCGCCGCGGTTTTGTCCTCGGTGACGATCGTATCGGTGTGGTGGGAGCCGTAGCGTTCGATGTGATCGATCGCGGCGTCGACGCCGTCGACCACCTTCGCGGAGATGATGGCGTCGAGGTACTCGGTCGACCAGTCCGCCTCGTTTGCCGGCTTCACACGCGCGTCGATCGACCGCGTCGCCTCGTCGCCGCGCACCTCGCAGCCGGCATCGAGCAGCATGCCGATGAGCGGCTTGAGGTGGGTCGGCGCGACCTTGCGATCGACCAGCAGCGTCTCGGCCGCGCCGCACACGCCGGTGCGCCGCATCTTGGCGTTGAGCAGGATCGCCTGCGCCATGTCGAGCTTCGCCGCCCGGTCGACGTAGACGTGGCAGATACCTTCCAGATGCGCGAACACCGGCAGGCGCGCTTCGGCTTGCACGCGCGCCACCAGGTCCTTGCCGCCGCGCGGCACGATGACGTCGATGCTGCCGCCGAGGCCTTGCAGCATGAGCCCGACCGCGGCGCGGTCGCGCGTGGGCACCAGCTCGATCGCGGCTTCCGGCAGCCCCGCCGCCGCCAGCCCCTCGCGCAGCGCGGCGTGGATCGCGCGGTTCGAGTTGAAGCTCTCCGAGCCGCCGCGCAGGATCGCGGCGTTGCCGGCTTTGAGGCAGAGCGCACCGGCATCGGCGGTGACGTTCGGACGGCTCTCGTAGATGATGCCGACGACGCCGAGCGGCACGCGCACGCGCTCGATGGTCATGCCGTTCGGGCGCGTCCAGCTTTCGGTGACCTGGCCGACCGGGTCAGGCAGCCCGCGCACCACGTCGAGGCCGTCCGCCACGGCGGCGATGCGCGTGTCGGTGAGCGCCAGCCGGTCGAGAAAGGCCGCGGTGGCGCCGGCCGCCTTGGCGCCCGCGATGTCCTCGGCATTGGCGGCGAGGATCGGCTGCCTGCGCGCGCGGATCGCGGCCGCCATCGCCGCCATCGCCTCGTCCTTTTGCGCGGCGGAGGCGAGCGCCAGCCCGCGGGCGGCCGCCTTGGCGCGGCGGCCGATGTCGTGCATCAGGCCGACGGTGTCGGTCGTGCCCTCGACGGTCTTGAGCGGAGCGGTCATGACGCGGGTCCGTGGTCGAGGGGTTTCCTAGCATGTTCGGCTGATAGAGGACAGACGACCGAGGACAGAGCAGATGGGCCTTGCATCGTTGGAAATTCAGTCTTCTTATCCGTCGTCCGTCCTCTGTCATCCGTTCTCCGCATGAAGCTCAAGGATCAGGTCGCGATCGTCACCGGCGCCGGCCGCAACATCGGCGAGGAGATCGCCAAGCTGTTCGCCGCCGAAGGCGCCCGGGTCGCGATCGTCGATATGGACAAGCCGCGCGGCGAGCGCGTCGCCGGCGCGATCAAGGCGGCGGGCGGCGAGGCGGAATTGTTCGTCGCCGACGTGTCGAAAGGCAGCGAGGTTGCGGCGCTGGTCAAGGCGGTGGTCACCCGCTTCGGCCGCGTCGACATCCTGGTCAACAACGTGGCGATCTCCGACAACAAGCACATCTTCGACATCTCCGAGGAGGAGTGGGACAAGGTGCTGGCGGTGACGCTCAAGAGCCAGTTCCTGATGGGCAAGCACGTGGCGCAACAGATGGCGGCGCAGGGCAGCGGCGGCCGCATCGTCAATATCGGCTCGACCTCCGGCTTCATGGGGAGAAGCCGCGCGGTGGCCTATTCGGCCGCCAAGGGCGGCGTCGCCAATCTCACGCGCGCGATGGCGGCGCAGCTTGCGCCGCACAACATCCGGGTCAACGCCATCGTGCCGAACAAGATCGGCTCGCCGGTCGGCAAGGACGAGTTCGATGCCACGCGACCGGTCCCCAACATGGCCAAGCGCCCCGGCCAGCCGGCCGAAGCCGCGCGCGCGGTGCTGTTCCTGGTGAGCGAGGATTCCTCGTTCGTGTACGGCGCCAATCTGTTCGTCGACGGCGGCGTCTCG
>JBEVIH010000292.1:0-11663 GCA_040510815.1 Xanthobacteraceae bacterium
AGCGCAGTCCGCCACGGTTGAGCCCACAAAAGAACCAATAACAAAAAGGACCGGCTCGGGGGCGCCGGTCCTTGAGTATGAGGTTGATGATCGCAAGATAGCCGAGCTCTGTTTCACGCATACTTCGTGCCAACGGAAATCGTGTTTCGTCCACGGCGCGAGCCACAACTTCGGTGCGCTCCCTTGTGAGGCTCTTTCCAGCTTTCTCGTGGCCCGGGTCCCAGATCTTCGCTGGCGCTGCCGCGCTTCGCTCGTCCAAGACAGGCGATTCACCTCCGGTCCGCCGGCGGCACCTCGGTGATCAGCCGCGCGCCGCGCTGGAAGGTGACGTAGTCCCACAGCCAGGTGAAGGCGACGATGAAGCGGTCGCGCACCCCGATCAGGAAATAGATGTGCACCGCGCTCCAGAACAGCCAGCCGAGGAAGCCCGTGAGCTCGAGCCAGCCGAGCTTCACGACAGCGGCGTGGCGCCCGATGGTGGCGAGGTCGCCGAGATGGCGGTAGCGGAACGGCGGCGGCGGCGGCCGGCCCGCGACCTTGGCGGCGATGAGCCGCCCGACATAGGCGCCCATCTGCTTCGCCGGCGGCGCGGTGCCGGGGATGCCCTCCTGATTCGCCACCTTCGCGGTGTCGCCGAGCACGAACACGTCCGGATGCCCCGGAACGGATAGATCCGGGTTCACCAGCACCCGTCCCGCGCGGTCGTGCGTGGCGTCGAGCCAGCCCGCCGCGGGCGAGGCCACGACGCCGGCCGCCCAGATCACGGTGCCGGCGTCGAGGCGCCCGTGCTCGAGCTCGACCCCGCGCGCGTCGCACCCTGTGACGCGGGTCGACGTCATCACTTCGACGCCCTTCTTGTCGAGCGTGCGCTTGACATAGTCCGACAGGTTTTCCGGAAACGTCGGCATGATGCGCGGCCCGGCCTCGATCAGCACGATGCGCGCCGCGGTGGGATCGATGTTGCGGAAATCCATCGCCAGGCTCTGCCGCGCCACCTCGGAGATGGCGCCGGCCATCTCGACCCCGGTGGCGCCGCCGCCCACGATCGCGAAGGTGAGGAGCCGCCGGCGCTCGGCCGCGTCGGTCGCGAGCTCCGCGTGCTCGAAGGCGATGAGGATGTGCCGGCGGATGCGGGTCGCGTCCTCGATGCGCTTGAGTCCCGGCGCCACGGCGGCCCACTCGTCGTGGCCGAACTAGGAGTGGGTCGCGCCGGTCGCCAGCACGAGATAGTCGTAGGGAATGTCGAGGGAGTCGGCGTGAACGATGCGCTTGCCGGTGTCGACGCCGCGAACCTCCGCCATCAGCACGGTCGCATTCTTCTGCTTGCGCAGGATGTGGCGGATCGGCCAGGCCACGTCGGCCGGTGACAGCGCCGCGGTCGCCACCTGGTAGAGCAGCGGCTGGAACAGGTGATAATTGTGCTGGTCGACGACGGTCACGTCGAGCGGCGCGCCGGCGAGCTGCTTGGCGGCCGACAACCCGCCGAAGCCCGCTCCGATGATGACGACCCGCGGATGTAGGGTGGTGGCGGAACTGTTCATCGGACCCTCCGTAACTAAGGTGTTGATTCGCACTCCCTCTTGCAAGTGACATTGGCCGCGTGGACGCCCCGATCGCTCCCGCTCCGGCGCCTCGATTGCCGCGTTCCGCCGATCGCCGTCGATTCGACTCATTTTATTCACGCCCACGTGAACCTTGTTCCAGCCTTTCGGCAGCGGATGTGAACGTTCACCCGCAAACGTGAGTCGCAACCCAGGTGCGGCTTGCCTACAGAGGCGGCTGGCTTCCGTGGAACTTAAGCGTCGCCCGTGCGTCGATTCTGGGCGACCGGCTCGGGAGAGGGCGGCACCATGGACATCGCGAAGCCCGATCACGCGGCGCCCTCCTGCGGCATCGCGATCATGGCGAAGGCCTCGGTGCCCGGCCGCGCCAAGACCCGGCTGGTGCCGCCGCTGACCTTCGCCGAGGCGGCCGCCTTCAACAGCGCGTTCCTCAAGGACGTCGCGGCCAACGTCCTCGCCGCCGCGGATGGCGCCGACATCGCCGGCTACGTGGCGTACGGACCACCCGGCGCGGATGCGGTGGCGTTTTTCCAGCGGCTGCTGCCGCGCCGGATCGGGCTCATCGAGGCCTGGTTTCCAAACTTCGGCGATTGCCTGTTCAGCGCAGTCGCGCAGCTGCTCGATCGCGGCCACGCGTCCGCCGTCGTGCTCAACTCCGACAGTCCGACCTTGCCGACCTCGCTCCTCATCGAGACCGCGTGCGTGCTGGCGCAGCCGGGCGACCGCGCCGTCCTCGGCCCCTCGATCGACGGCGGCTACTACCTGCTCGGCGTCAAGCAGCCGCATCGGCGCCTGTTCGAGGACGTCGCCTGGAGCACCGAGCAGGTGGCCCGCCAGACGCTCGAGCGCGCGGCCGAGATCGGCCTGCGCGTCCATGTCCTGCAGCCCTGGTACGACGTCGACGACGTCGAGGCATTGAACACGCTGCGGTCGGAAGTGTGCGAGGATGCGGCATTTTCGGCGAGCCTTGACCCGCATCGGGCCATCTACTCGGAGGGGCTGCTGCGCGCGCTGCTCGCCGGCGCCGACTTGGCGCGCCGTCTCGCCATCGCCAGCGGCGCTGATGCCGTGAGGGCCGCCGAATGACGCGCAAGACCGGCCTCGACTGGCAACTGCTGGCGCTCGGCGGCATCCTGCTGGCGCTCACGGTGTGGGGCGCGTTCACCGTCGTGCTGCTCGACGACGAGAGGGCCGGTCACGTCACGCTGACCCAGGCGCCGTTCTATGCGCTCGCCGCCTGGCTCGTGGTGACGCGGCCGCCGCAGGAGCAGGGCCGCGCGCTGTGGACCATCCTCGCCCTCGCGCTGGCGATGCGGGTGCTGCTGCTGCCGGGCACGCCGGTGTCGACCGACATCTTCCGCTATGTCTGGGACGGGCGCGTGCAGGGCGCCGGCATCAATCCCTACCTCTACATCCCGTCGAGCGACGCGCTGCTGCATCTGCGCGACGCCGCCATCTATCCGGAGATCAACCGCGCCAACTACGCGCCGACGATCTACCCGCCGATGACCCAGATCGTGTTCTTCCTGGTCACCCGCATCTCCGAATCGATCATCTTCATGAAGATGGCGATGATCGGCTTCGAGGCGCTCGCCGTCTGGGCGATCCTGCAATTGCTGGCGTCGCGCGGGCTGCCTTCCACCCACGTGCTGCTCTATGCCTGGCATCCGCTGCCGCTGTGGGAATTCGCGCGCAGCGGCCACATCGACGCGATTGCCATCGCGTTCCTGATGCTCGCCTTCGTCGCCGCCGACCGGCGCTCGCCGGTGCTCGCCGGCATCGCGCTCGGCGCCGGGACGCTGGTCAAATATTTCCCGGTGGTGGCGGGGCCGAGCCTCTATCAGCGCTGGGACTGGCGGCTGCCGGTCGCCTTCGCGGCGACCGTGGCGCTGCTCTACCTGCCGTATCTCGGCGCCGGCACCAAGGTGTTCGGCTTCCTCGGCCAATACGTCACCGAGGAGCACCTCGACCAGGGTCCGGGAATTTTCCTCTGGCTCCTGCTCGGCAGCCTCGTGCCGCTCCCGGGCAACGCCTTCGCCTATTACTTCCCGGCCGCCGCCGCGATCATGATCGTCCTCGCCTTCGCGCTGGTCATGCGCGAGCGCAGGCCCGCTGCCGACCTCTGGGGCGGCATGGTGTTGGCGGTGACGTTCCTGCTGCTGTTCTCGCCGCACTACGCCTGGTATTTCGCCTGGCTCGTTCCGTTCCTCTGCTTCTATCCGAGCGTCGCCATTCTCTACCTCACCTGCATGGCCAACTGGCACTATATCGGCCACTGGCCGCCGCAGCTCTCCGACGGGCTGCTGCTCTACGGCGTGTTTGTCCTGATCCTGGCGGTCGAGCTCCTGCTCCGCCGCTATTGGAGAAAGGAGGCGCGCCATGCCGGCGCTGTCGTCGCCTAGGGTCGACCCGCGACGCTACTTCGACAGCGTGAGGGAGGCGCGCGGCGAGCGCGCGCAGCGCCTGCCGGTCTGCGTTTATCTCGAGACCACCAACCGCTGCAATCTCCTGTGCACGACCTGCCCGCGCACCTACGCGGAGCTCGAGCCGCCGGCCGACATGAGCTGGCGGCTGTTCACCTCGATCGTCGACCAGATCCCCGATCTCGAGCGCGCGGTCCTGCACGGGGTCGGCGAGCCGATGCTGGTCAAGCACCTGCCGAAGATGGTGCGCTATCTCAAGGACCGCGGCACCTACGTGCTGTTCAACACCAACGGCACTGTGCTCAACGAGAAGAACGGCGGCGCCTTGATCGAGGCCGGCCTCGACGAGCTCCGCGTCTCGCTCGACGCCGCCAATGCGAAATCCTTCCTCGCGGTGCGCGGCAAGGACTATTTCGGCCGCATCCTCAAGAACGTCCGCGCCTTCCGCGCCCTGCAGGAGCGCGAAGGCCACGCGCGCCCGCGGGTCTCGGCCTGGCTCACCGGATTGCGCGAAACGGTGGCCGAGCTGCCGGCCTTCGTGCAGGTCGCGGCCGATATCGGCATCAAGGAGGTCTACCTGCAGCGGCTGGTGTTCTTCGAGCAGGACGCCATCGGCCTCGCGCGGCCCGACCAGGCGCTCTACGAGCAGCTCACCCGCGAGGAGCAGGCCCATATCGAAGCCGCCACCGCGCTCGCGCGCGCCCGCGGCATGACGTTCTCCGCCTCCGGCGCCGCCGCCGAGCCCGGCATGAGCCTCAAGCGTCACGACGACGACGGCTCGCCGTGGTCGCTGTGCCGGCGGCCCTGGACGGTGATGTATTTCACCGCCAACGGGCGCGCGCTGCCCTGCTGCATCGCGCCGTTCTCGCAGCGCGGCTACGAGAACTACACCCTGGGCGACGCCACCCAGCAGTCGCTGCGCGAGATCTGGGATGGACCGGCCTATCGCAACTTCCGCGCGGCGCTGTTGTCCGACAAGCCGGCGGCCGCCTGCGCGAGCTGCGGCCTGCGTTGGAGCCTGTGAGCCATGGCCGTCGCCGCCGCCACCGATCGCGTCGTCCCGCGCCCGAGCGGGGAGGGCGCCGTCGTGGTGGTGATCCCGACGCTCAATGAAGAAGCCTCGATCGGCGAGGTCGTGCGCCGGCTGCCGCGCGACCTTGTGCGCCGGGTGATCGTGGCTGACGGCGGCAGCAGCGACGCGACGGTGGTGCGCGCCAAGACCGCCGGCGCCGACGTCGTCGCTGCCGGCAGCGGATACGGGCGGGCGTGCCTGACCGCCGCCATGGCGGCCGACGACGCCGACATTCTGGTTTTCATGGACGGCGACGGCGCCGACGACCCGACGAGCATCGCCGCGCTGGTCGAGCCGATCCGCGCCGGGCGCAGCGATTTCGTCATCGGCTCGCGCGCGCGCGGGGAGCGCGAGCCCGGCAGCGTCGCCTGGCACCAGCTCGCCGCCGGTCGCCTCGCCGGCTTCGGCATGCGGCTCCTCTACGGCGTGCGCTACACCGACATGTGCGCGTTCCGCGCCATCCGCCGCGACGTGCTGCTCGCGCTCGGCATGCGCGAAATGACCTATGGCTGGAATATCGAGATGCAGATGCGAGCCGCCCGCGCCGGGCTGCGCATTTTGGAGGTGCCGGTCGATTATCATCGGCGCAGCGGCGGGACCTCGAAGGTGGCGGGCAGTCTGCGCGGCACCCTGCGGGCCGGCGCCCGGATCGTCGCGACCTTCGTCCGGGTCGCGGCGCAGCCTATGCCGCGCCCGCCTCGCCCAAACGATTGGCGCAAGGTGGCGGGCGCGCTGCTGCTGGGTCTCTTTATCCTGCTCGCCCCCGCCCTCGCGCAGGCGCGCGACCTCGTCGTCTACGGCGAGCCGACGCTGGAAAAGACGCTGCGCGCCATCGGCCAGCTGTGGCAGGCGCGCACCGGCACCCGCGTCAATGTCTTCGTCGCGCCCTCGGACCTGTCGTTTGCGCAGATCGACCGTGGCGCGCGCTGCGACGTGATCTTCGCGCTCGCTGGCGCCGGCACCGACGACGCGGCCCGGCGCAAGACCATCGACGCCGGTACGGTGCGCCCGGTGGTGCGCAACGGCCTGGTCCTGGTCGGCAACCGTGACGCCGGGCCGGCCAGCGCGACGCCGGCCGATCTTTCCAGGCTTGTTGCCGGCAAGAAGCTCGCGATCTCCAATCCCGACCGCGACGTGGCGGGCGCCTATGCGGTCGACATTTTGCGCAAGCTCGGGATCGCCGTGGATGACGACAGCAAGAGCGTGGCGGTGGCGGAAAGCTCGGCCGGTGTCGTCGACCTGCTTGCGACCGGCAAGGCGCGGCTCGGGATCGTCTATGCGACCGACGCGGCGGGGCAGCCCGGCTTCAAGCTGGCCCTTCCGCTTTCAGGTTTCGACCATCCGCCGATCGACTACGTCGCTGCCGTGGCCAGCGATCCCAAATCCGACACGCGGCCGTTCCTGGCGTTCCTGAAATCCCCGGAGGCCAAGGCGACGTTCACGTCGTCGGGCCTGCAGGCGATCGACGAACAGGTTGGCGCGCAGCGCTGACGGGAGGCGAGAGTGACCGACATCACGGCTGGCCGGCTCGGGCGGGTCTCCAAGGTCATCGTGCATCCGCTCACGGTGCGGATTACCCATTGGCTCAACGCGCTGGCCATGATCGTCATGATCATGAGCGGCTGGCGCATCTACAACTCCGACCCGATCTTCCCGTTCAGCTTCCCGGTCGAGCTCACGCTCGGCGGCAGCTATGAGGGCTCGGTCGACATCCACAACGAAGACGGACTGGCCGGCGCGCTGCAGTGGCATTTCGCCGGCATGTGGCTGCTCGCGTTCAACGGCCTCGTCTACGTCGCCTATGGATTCCTGTCGGGACATTTCTGGCGCGCGTTCCTGCCGGTCGGCCCCGCGGCCGTCCTGCGCGACACCATCGCCGCGCTGACGTTCCGGCTGCCGCACCGGCTCGGCGCCTACAACGCGGTGCAGAAGACGCTCTATATCGGCGTGCTGGCGGCCGGCACCATCACCGTGCTGTCCGGGCTCGCGATCTGGAAGCCCGGCCAGTTCCAGGAGCTCACCTTCCTGTTCGGCGGCTTCGATTTCGCGCGCGTGGTGCACTTCTTCGGGATGACGGCGATCGTCCTGTTCCTGATCGTGCACGTCGCGCTGGTCGTCATCGTGCCGAAGACCCTGCCGTCGATGATCACCGGCCGCGCTGACGCCCGCGAGGTCGAGGAGGAAACGCGATGACCGACGCCACCCGCGAGTCGAAACAGCTCCTGCGCGCCGGCGCCGAAGTGCGCGGGATCGAGCGCCGGCTGTTCCTGCGCCAGGGCCTGAGCCTCGGCGCGCTCACCTTGCTGACCGGCTGCGACGTCACCGATACCAGCGCCGTGCAGTCGGCGCTCAACGGCATCTCGGCCTGGAACGACCGCGCCCAGGCCGCGCTGTTCAATCCTCGCCGCTTGATGCCGACCTATCCGGAGAGCGCGGCGGTCAAGGACTTCCGCTGGAACGCCTATTTCAGCCAGGACCTCATTCCGAAGATCGACGGCGCAAGCTTCAAGCTCAATCTCTCCGGCCTGATCGACAGCCGCCGGCCGTGGACGCTCGAGGAGCTCTACGCGCTGCCGCAGCAGTCGCAGGTGACGCGCCATGTCTGCGTCGAGGGCTGGAGCATGATCGGCAAATGGACCGGCGTGCCGTTCCGCACCTTCCTGGCGCGCATCGGCGCCGATCTGACCGCCAAGTATGTCGGGTTCGAATGCGCCGACGGCTACTACTCCTCGATCGACATGGCCTCGGCGCTGCATCCGCAGACCTTGCTCACCTTCAAGATCTCCGACGAGATCCTGGCGCCGAAATACGGCTATCCGCTCAAGCTGCGCGTCGCCACCAAGCTCGGCTTCAAGAATCCGAAATGGATCACCGCGCTCTACGTGACCAACCGATTTCCCGGCGGGTTCTGGGAGGATCGCGGCTACAACTGGTTCGCCGGGGTGTGAGCCGGGTGCTATGGGCCCTGCAGGTCATTTAACATGAAATAAACGCGAAATATTCGCTGCCACCCCCGCGCGTGCTACCAATTTACCTCGCCGATTCGGGCGAATCAGTTACGTCGTTCGTGGGGCTTATGGGTTGGGGGCGTTCCATCGCGGAGTGCGCCCGGATGGGAACACAACACGCGCCGGTCGATCCCGTGGAGCGGGATCTGGCCGCAGCTCAACTCGACGACATTGCTTCCGCCAATGACGGCCGGCCTTGGACGGTCTGGAAGGATTTTGTCCTTCGCTGGTACCTCGAGGCGGTCGCCCGCGCCCGCGCCGAGGCGTGGGTCCCGGGCATGGCCGGGTCGCAGGACCCGGTGGTCGAGGAGGCGTTGAACCGCTTCTATCGCCATCACATGCGCCTGGCGATCGGCCACCTGCGGGCGGAGAACCTGGAGCTGCGGCGCAAGGTCGTCGACGCGGCCGCCTGCGCTCGCTTCTATGCGAGTGGCGCCAACGATGCCGGCGAGCGCGCGCACGTTACGCTTGCGGCCCTCGAGCAGCGCATGAAGGGCGCCTCCGCCAGCGCGGGTCAATCTCACTGATCGAGCCCACGTCCGGTCTTGCCGGAATCCGTCGATCGTTCACTCGGCCGGCGCCGGCTTGGCGGCTGCGTCCTTGCGCGCCGTGCGCCACTCCTCGAAGCGCCGCACCACGACGAAGAACGACGGCACGAACAGCACCGCCAGGCAGGTCGAGGCGATCATGCCGCTGAACACCGCGATGCCGATCGACTTGCGGGCGCTGGCGCCGGCGCCGGTCGCCAGCACCAGCGGCACGACGCCGAGGATGAAGGCGAACGAGGTCATCAGGATGGGGCGGACGCGCATCCGCGCCGCCTCGAGCGCGGCCTCGAGGATCGGCTTGCCGTCGAACACCCGCCGCTCGCGCGCCACCTCCACGATCAGGATGGCGTTCTTGGCCGAGAGCGCGATCAGCAGCACCAGGCCGATCTGGGTGTAAAGGTTGTTGTCGATGCCGAGCCCCTTGAGCGCGGCGACCGGCCCCAGGAGCGAGAGCGGCACCGCCAGCAGCACCGCCACCGGCATCCACCAGCTTTCGTATTGGCCGGCCAGCACCAGATACACCAGCAGCATCGCCAGCGCGAAGATGTAGTAGATCTGGTTGCCGACGAGCTTCTCCTGATAGGACATGGCGGTCCATTCATAGGCCGCGCCGGCGGGCAGCGACCTCGCCGCGATCTGCTCCATCAGCGCCATCGCCTCGCCCGAGCTGAAGCCCGTCGCCGGCAGCCCCTGCACGGAAGCGGCGGGGTAGAGGTTATAGAGGCTCAGCAGCGACGGCCCGACCGACGGCGTGATCTTCACCATGGTGCCGATCGGAATCATGCTGCCGTCCTTGTTGCGGACCGGCAGCAGCTCGACGTCCTCCGGCCGCAGGCGGAACTGCGAGTCCGCCTGCACGTAGACCTGGAACACGCGGCCGAACTTGTTGAACTGGTCGACATAGCTCGAGCCGAGATAGGCGGCGAGCGTCGAGAACACGTCGTCGATCGGGACCTGCAGGGTTTCGGCCTTGGCGCGGTCCACGTCCACTTTCACCTGCGGCACCGTCGAGCGGAACGAGGTCGTCACCCGCTGCAATCCGCTCTGCGTCTGGGCGTCCTTTATCACCGTGTTGACGATGGACTGTAGCTTCACCAGGTCGAAGCTGCCGTCGCGCAGTTGGATCTGCATCGCAAAGCCGCCGGCGTTGCCGATGCCCTGGATCGGCGGCGGCGGAAACACCACGACGCGGGCCTCCTCGATGGCGGCGAATTCGCGGTTGAAGGTCTGGAACAGCGAGCGCAGGTCCTCGCCCTTGCCGCGCAGGCTCCAGTCCTTGAGCACGATATAGGCGACCCCGGCATTGGCCAGCGTCGAGTTGTTGTCGAGCGCGGAGACGCCGGAGATGGCGACCACATGCTCGACGCCGGGGATCTTGCCGCCGATCTCGCTGACCCGGTCGAGCACGCGCTTGGTCCGTTGCAGCGACGCGCCGTCCGGCAATTGCACCGTCGCCAGCACGTAGCCCTGGTCCTCGATCGGCAGGAAGCCGGTCGGGATTCGCGAAAGACCATAGCCGGCGGCGCCGATCACGATCAAAGCGATCACGCACATCGCCCCGCTGCGCGCCACCATGTGGCCGATCAGCCTGGAATAGGCGCTTTCGAACCGCCCATACACCGCATTGAAGCCGCGATAGAAGATGTTGCGCTGATCCGGCGGCACCGGCGGCCGCAGCCAGAGCGCGCACTGGGTCGGCTTCAACGTCGCGGCATTGATGGCGCTCAACAGCGCGGTGGCGGCGATCACCAGCGCGAACTGCGCGAACATCTGCCCGGTGAGGCCGGGAATGAAGGCCGCCGGCAGGAACACCGACATCAGCACCAGCGTGATGCCGATGATCGGCCCGAACAGCTCGTTCATCGCCTGGATCGCCGCTTCCTTGCTCGGCATGCCGCGCTCGATGTGGTGCGCGGCGCCTTCGACCACCACAATGGCGTCGTCCACCACGATGCCGATCGCCAGCACGATCGCGAACAGCGTCGACAGGTTGACGGTGAAACCGAGCGCGGCCATGCCGGCGAACGCCCCGATGATGGTGACCGGCACGGTCGTCGCCGGCACCAGCATGGCGCGCCAGTCCTGCAGGAACACCAGGATCACGATCAGCACCAGGATTCCCGCCTCGATCAGCGTCTTGTAGACCTCGTTGATCGAAGCGCGCACGAAGGTCGTGGTGTCGAACGGGACGACGTAGGTCAGCCCCTGCGGGAAGGTCTCCGACGCCCTGGCCATCAGCGCCTTGACCTCGCCGGCGACGACCAGCGCGTTCGCCTGCAGCGTCTGATAGATGCCGATGCCGGCAGCGGGCTTGCCGTTGAGCGTGAACACCTGGCCGTAGGTCTGCGCGCCGAGCTCGACCCGGGCGACGTCGCGCAGATGGGTCATCTGCCCGTCCTGCGCGGTCTTGACCACGATGTTCTCGAATTGGGCGACCTCGTCGAGGCGGCCGGCGATGTCGAGCGTGTACTGGAACGGCTGCGTCGCGGGCGACGGCGGCATGCCGAGCTGGCCGGCGGCGACCTGCTGGTTCTGGCCCTTGAGCGCGTTGATGACGTCCTGCGTGGTGAGCGAGCGCGCCTGCAGCTTGTTGGGGTCGAGCCAGATCCGCATCGAATACTGCCCCGCGCCGAACACGTTGACGTTGCCGACGCCGGGCAGCCGCGCGATCTGGTCCTTGAGGTTGATGGTGGCGTAGTTGGCGAGGTAGAGGCTGTCGTAGCGCGCGTCCGGCGAGGTCAGCGCCACGAACATCAGCACCGCGGTCGACTTCTGCTGCACCGTCACGCCCTGCGCCTGCACCGCCTGCGGCAGCGCGGCGAGCGCGCTCGCCACCCGGTTCTGCACCAGGATCTGCGCGAAGTTGATGTCCATCCCGATCTTGAACGTCACGGTCAGCGCATAGCTGCCGTCCGATGCGCTGAACGACTGCATGTAGATCATGCCGTCGACGCCGTTGACCTGCTGCTCGATCGGCAGCGCGACGGTGTCGACCACGGTGCGGGCGCTGGCGCCGGGATAGCGCGTGGTCACCGAGATCGTCGGCGGCA
>JBEVIH010000293.1:0-6293 GCA_040510815.1 Xanthobacteraceae bacterium
AGGCCCTGCAAGCCGGCCTTGCTGATGCGGTCGGCCTCGGCGTCGCCGGTGACCACGTAGGCGAGCCGCGTCTCCAACGTCGAGCGCATCGCCTGCTCGTCGCTCTGCGCGAACGCCCGCGGGGTGGCGAGCATGGCGGCGCCCAGGATCGCGATGGCGAGCGCCGCGGCCGCCGGCCGCCGCCGGCGCCAAAGCTGCCGCACGCCGCCCGCGAGCATGAAGACGACCAGCGCATCGAGCGCCAGCAGCGCCAACGCGGCGAGCAGGATGGGTCCACGCAGGTCCTCGGGCTCGCTCATGCGGTAGGCCTCGCGGCGGGCATTGAGCGGCGAGGCATCGAGCGCTGCCAGCCGGTCGGCGGGCGCCAGCGTGTTAACCGCCAGCAGTCCCTCCGGCGGCCCATAGAAGCCGGGTGGATGATCGGCGTTCGCGCGCGAGGCGAAGCCGGCCGGCACCGGCCGCGCGCTCGGGGGCGGCGGCACGAACACGCCGAAGCCGTCGAGCACGCGGGTCGGCGTCACCACCTCGCGCGTGGCGCGGCCGGTGGCGTTGGCGTCGGTGGCGGCGAGCGAGCCGGAGAGCGCGACGATTCGCTTGAGCATCTCGACGAATGTGCCCGATAACGGCAGGTCCGACCAGCGCGTATCGGCGGTCACGTGAAAAAGGACGATCAGGCCCTTGCCGCGGCGCTGGGCGGTGACCAGCGGGGTCCCGTCCGCGAGCGCCGCCCAGGTGCGCTCGGTCAAGGTCGCGTCGGGCTCGGCCAGCACCTGGCGGCTCACCGACACGTCGGTCGGCACCGCGATCCCGAAGAACGGGCTTTCGCGGGGGAAGGCGGCAAGCTGCTGCGGCTGATCCCAGGACAGGCTGCCGCCGAGGATGCGCCCGCCGCGGCGCAGCCGCACCGGCACCAGGTCGTCGTCGCCGGCGGCGAGCCGCGGACCGGCGAAGCGCACCAGCACGCCGCCGTCCTCGATCCAGCGGGTGAGCGCCTCGCGCCCCTCCGCGACGTTGCCGACGTCGGAGAGGATCAGCATCGGCAGCCGCTGCTCGATGAACTGGTTCACCGCCTGGGCGGGTGAGCCGCGATCGGCGAAGCGCACGTCGGCGAACGGTCCGAGCGCGCGGCCGAGATAGTAGGTCGAAGCCAGCAGCGGCTGCGCGGTATCGGCGGTCGAGCCGGTGATGACGCCGACCGAGCGACGGCGCCAGCGCTTGTCGAGCAGCGCGACGGCGCCGGCGGAGTGCTCGGCGGCAATCTCGAGGCGCGCGATGTCGTTGCGGATCTCGACCGGAAGCGTGAGCTCGGCATCGGTCTCGCGCTCGCCGGCCTTGAAGGCGAAGGCGGCGTCGCCGAGCGGCAGGCCCTTGAGATCGAGCGCGCGCACGGTGCCGGCCTCGGCGCTGCCGGCGCTCGCGCGCAAGACCTTGACGGTGAGCGCGCCGGCCGCGTTGTCGGCGCCGGCGAGCGCGCGCGCCGGAGCAACGCCGCCCTCGATCACCGTGAGCGGCCGCTGCTCGATCATCCGCCCGAGCGTCGCGACGAACTCGCTGCCGCCGCCGAGATCGACGCCGTCGCTGAGCCAGACCAGCTCGACGTCCGGCGTGGCGCTCAGGAAGCGGCCGAGCGTCGGGAAGATGTCCAGGCGCTCCACCGCATGGGGCTTCGGCTTGAGCTGCTTGACGCGCACGCGGGCGGCGGCCGGCGTCTCGAACGAGATGTCGCGGGTCGGATCCGACATCGGGATCAGCGCGACGCCGCGATGATCGGCCTCGGCGCGGGCGATGAGGTCCTCGGCGGTGCGCATGCGCGCGTCCCAGGTGCCGGCGGCCGGAAAGCCGTCGTCGATCAGCAAGGCGAGGGGCGCCTTGGCGGTCGAGGTCGCGACCGGCGGATTCCACAGCGGCCCCGCGGCGGCAATGATCACCAGCGCGGCGAGCGTCAGCCGCAGCAAGGTGAGCCACCACGGCGTGCGCCGGGGCTGCTCCTCCTTGGGCGTGATGTCGAACAGCAGCCGCGTGGGCGGAAAGTCGATGCGGCGGGGCTGCGGCGGAATGAGCCGCAGCAGCCACCACAGCACCGGCAGGCTGAGCAGCCCGAGCAGCACCAGCGGCTGCGCAAATCCGAGCGGCAGCCACGGGATCATGCGTGCCTCCCGCCCTGTCCGGCGGCACGCGGGCGGCTGCTCACCACCGCGCCCGGCGGCGGCGCGCCCATCCGGGCGTGCAGCGCCAGCAGCAGCTCGGCCGCCGGCCGGTCGGTGCGGTGGATGGCGAAGCTCCAGCCGAGCTTGTCGGTCTCGGCCCGGATCTCGGCGCGGTGGCGCGCGACGCGGGCCTCGTAGTCGGCCTTCCAGGCCTCGGCGCGGCCGGCGGTGATCGCGCCGGCGCCTTCCGGCTCGACGAACTCGACGCGGCCCGAATAGGGGAACGTCTCTTCCGCCGGGTCGACGATCTGCACGGTATGGCCGTGGGCGCCGGTCGACGACAGCTGCGCGAGCTTGGCGCGGATATCGGTTATCGGGCTCCAGAAGTCCGAGACCACCACGATCTCGGCCAGCGCGGACGGCGCAAAGGTGGGCGGCAGGCTTCCCCGCTCGGTCACGTCGTGCACGATCGCATTCGCCATCTTGTCGAGCACGTTGCGGCTGCCGGTCGGCCGCATCAGCCCCGGCATGCCGACCCGCTCGCCGGCCTGCACCAGAATCTCGGCGAGCGCGAACGCCACGACCACCGTTCGATCGAGCTTGGGCTCCTGCGCGAGATGCGACTTGAACAGCATCGACGGCGAGCGGTCGGCCCAGACCCACACCGTATGCGCGGCCTCCCACTCCTGCTCGCGCACGTAGAGATGCTCGTCGCGGGCGGAGCGGCGCCAGTCGACGCGGCGCGCGGGCTCACCCGACAGGAAGCGGCGATATTGCCAGAAGTTCTCTCCCGGCCCTGCGCGCCTGCGGCCGTGCAGCCCATGGATCACTGTGGCGGCGATGCGGCGCGACTCCAGGATCAGGCGCGGCATGCTTTCCGCGAGCGCGCGGGCCTCGCCGCTCGCGCGCGTGGTCGCCCTGATCTCGTTCCGGTCCGCCCGCCGCTGGGTCGCCATCAGCCTATCCGATGCGCGCTTTGAGCGTGCCGATGACGGCCTCGGTGCTCTGGCCGTCGGCGCGCGCCGCGAAGGTGACCGCCATGCGGTGCTTGAGGATCGGCTCGGCCATCTCGACGACGTCGTCGATCGAGGGCGACAGCCGCCCGTCGATCAGCGCGCGGGCGCGCGCCACCAGCATCAGCGCCTGGCTGGCGCGCGGGCTCGGTCCCCAGGAGATCAGCTTGCCGATGTCGCCGGTCTCCGGGCCGGGGCGCGCCGAGCGCACCAGGTTGAGGATCGCCTCCACCACCGATTCGCCGACCGGCAGCCGGCGCACCAGCCGCTGCGCGGCGATCAGCTCGTCGGCGGTCATGGTCGGCTTCGGCTTGCTCTCCTCGGTGCCGGTGGTGTCGAACACGATTTTCCGCTCGGCGGCGTGGTCGGGATAGTAGACGTCGATCTGCATCAGGAAGCGGTCGAGCTGCGCTTCCGGCAGCGGATAGGTGCCTTCCTGCTCGATCGGGTTCTGGGTCGCGAGCACGTGGAAGGGGCGAGGAACGTCGTGCCGGTTGCCGGCGACCGTGACGTGGTGCTCCTGCATCGCCTGCAGCAGCGCCGATTGGGTGCGCGGGCTGGCGCGGTTGATCTCGTCGGCCATCAGCAGCTGGCCGAAGATCGGCCCCGGAATGAACCGGAAGCTGCGTTTGCCGCCGGGGCTCTCCTCGAGCACCTCGCTGCCGACGATGTCGGACGGCATGAGGTCCGGCGTGAACTGGATGCGGCGCGCGTCGAGCCCGAGCACGATGCCCATGGTCTCGACCAGCTTGGTCTTGGCGAGGCCGGGCAGCCCGATCAAAAGCGCGTGTCCGCCGCACAGGACGGTGATCAGCGCCTGCTCCACCACCTTCTCCTGGCCGAAAATGACGTTGCCGATCGCGGCCTTGGCGGCGGCCACGTGCGCCCCGGTCGCTTCTGCCTGCCGGACGATCATGTCGTCGAGCTTTTCGAGCACTTCACCGCCGGCTACCGCCATATCTTCGCTCCTTGTCATCGGGACTTGGTCCGGGCCGCTCTATACCTGGGGCGTCCGCACTGACCAAAAAAGTGCAACATTCGGGCCAAGTGTCGCGGTTGCGGGTGCGCCTTAGGCTCCGACTCCGCTCAACTGCCCAAAGATTACGCTATTTTTCACCGGTGCAATGCCGCTTTCGTGCAGGTCTGCCATCGCCCCGGGACCGGCCGAGCCGAGAGGGTCGCGAAGGCCTGAAACCTGCGGCTTTTCCCATCCGGCCCGGGCTTTGCGGGCGGCAGTGGATAAGCTTGCTTGCGATCGCGATCGCGTTGAAAACAGCCGGTCACGGTCCCAAGTTCCAGGCAAACCATGGCGAAGGAAGGGCAGACGCCGAGCGGGCTGGAGGCCATCGCGGGCGCAGTCGGGACGGCGGCCCGCAAGGGCCCGCCGCCGGTCCATCTTTGGAATCCGCCATTCTGCGGCGATCTCGACATGCGCATCGCCGCCGACGGCACCTGGTTCTACCTGAAGACGCCGATCGGACGGCTGGCGCTGGTCAAGCTGTTCGCCTCGGTGCTCAAGCGGGAAGGGGACAAGTACTTCCTGGTCACGCCGGTCGAGAAATGCGGGATCGTGGTCGACGACGCGCCGTTCCTGGCGGTCGAGCTCAAGGTCGAGCCGGGCGGCCATGGCCGGGAGCTTCACTTCCGCACCAATGTGGACGACTGGGTCGCCTGCGGGCCCGACCATGCGCTGCGCTTCGAGCCGGAGCCGGAGACCGGCGGGCTCAAGCCCTACCTCCATGTCCGGCGCGGCCTGTGGGCGAAGGTGACGCGGGCGCTGTTCTACGATCTGGTGGAGCTGGGCGAGGAGCGCGATGTCGATGGGCGACGCATGTTCGGCGTCGCCTCGGCGGGGAAGTTCTTCGCCATGGCGCCGGCCGACAGCTTGAAGGAATTCGTCTGATGGATGTCGCGTTGCCGGGCGGCGAGACGGTGCCGAGCCACGATTTCTTCCGGCGCGCCCGCGCCCGGTTGACGCTCGACGTGCCGGCCGCGCTCAGCGATCTCACCGCGACGGCGGCGCGCGGCGACCTCGATCTCGAGCCGTCGCTGTGGGAGCGCGCCGGCGTCACCGCCACCCGGCCGGCGGCGGTGCTGATTCCGGTCGTCGACCGTCCCGAGCCCATGGTGCTGCTCACCTTGCGCACCGAGCTGCCCAGCCATCCCGGCCAGATCGCGTTCCCGGGCGGCAAGATCGATCCGGGCGACGCGTCGCCGGCGGCGGCGGCGCTGCGCGAAGCCCAGGAGGAGATCGGGCTCACCCGCGAGCTGATCGAGCCGATCGGCTATCTCGACCTCTATCTCACGTTCTCGGGCTTCCGCATCCTGCCGACGGTAGCGCGCGTCAACCCGGACTATCGGCTCGCGCTCAATGAGCGCGAGGTCGCCGACGCCTTCGAGGTGCCGCTCGCCTTTCTGATGGATGCCAACAACCACGCCCTGCACAGCCGCGACTGGAAGGGCATCGAGCGCAAGTACTACGCCATGCCGTTCGGCGAGCGCTATATCTGGGGCGTGACCGCGGGGATCGTGCGGAATTTGTACGAGCGGATCTACCAGAAGGCCGCGTAGGCCGGCGCGCCACCCCTGCGGCTTCGCTCCGCTCGCCCGGGACACGAATCCGCATATGATACGGCCATGATCCGCCCCGTCCTCACCGAGCTGGCCCTGTTCCTGGCGCCGTTCGTCGTCTACGCGATCTTCCTGTGGGCGACGCGCGCCGGCGTGCTCGACCGCGCGCAATGGCCGCTCGCGCGCGTGCTCTGGCTGCTGATGGCGGCGCTCCTCCTGATGATCGGCAGCTTCGTGGTGCTCGCCCATTGGGGCGGCGCGCCGCCGGGCGCGACCTACGTTCCGGCCCATATCGAGGATGGCAAGTTCGTCCCGGGTGTGACGAAGTGACGGCGCCGCGCCGTCTCGATGCCCCGTGGCTGCAGGAGGCGCCGCTCGCGCCGCTGCTGGCGGTGCTCGACCGCGACGGCGAGGAGGCCCGCGTGGTCGGCGGCGCGGTGCGCAACACGCTGATCGGCGTGCCGACCGGCGATGTCGATATCGCCACCACCGCCTTGCCGCGCGAGGTGATGCGGCGGGTCGAGGCCGCCGGCTTCAAGGCGGTGCCGACCGGCATCGAGCA
>JBEVIH010000294.1:0-18387 GCA_040510815.1 Xanthobacteraceae bacterium
TCGGCCTCGGCCTCGATGTGCGCCCAGGTGATGTAGTCGCCCTGCCATCCCAGCCGCCGCAGCGCCTCGAACGTCTTCACCTGGGTGACCCATGGGGCCCACGAGAACACCCAGTTCGGATTGGCGTCCTTGAGCTTGGTGGCGAACGGCGTGTAGTCGGCGGTCGGCGGCGGGATCACCTCCTTGTCGACCGGCGTCATGCCCACGGTCTTGGCGTGCTCCTCGGCGTAGTCGATCTCGCCGCGCGAGAGCGGGATCGCCATGGCGACGAGGCCGATCCGTACCGGCTCCTTGGCGGTCTCCTTGACGAAGGCGAGCGTGGCGCGGCTGTCGTAGCCGCCGGCATAGGCGGTACTGCAGAACTGCAGCGCATCGGCCGGCGGATAGACCTCCTTCGGGCAGACCGCGCCCATGAACATGAGCGGCACGTTCGCCCGCTTGGTCTCGGCGATGACCGGCGCGTAGGTCGACGACAGGCTCGCCAGGATCAGGAGCTTGACGTTGTCCTGCGTCAACAGCCGCTTGGCATTGGCGGCGGCCTTCGACGGCTCGGCCTGGTCATCGAGCACGACCAGCTGGATTTTCTTGCCGTTGACGCCGCCGGCGGCATTGAGCCGGTCGACGTAGAGGCGCAAGCCTTCGATCGGCGGCGCGTTGGTGCTGGCCGGCGGCCCGGTCAGCGCGCCGGTGACCCCGATGACGTAGGCATCCTGCGCGGAGACCGGCAGCGCGATCGCCGCCAAGACCAACGCGCCCATCAAAGCGCTTCGCAACATTGTTATCCTCCCTTGCTTGTCGAACTGAATTGTCATGCCACGGCACCCGCATGACCGGCGATGAGGCGCTGCTCGCGATCATCGTACATGGTCTCGACCAGCGCCTTGAAGCGCTCGTACATGAGGTGGCGCTTGACCTTGCGGGTCGGCGTGACCGGCTCGCCCTCCTCTTCCGGATCGAGCGCCTTGGGCAGAATGCGGAAGTCCTTGATCATCTCGACGCGCGCGAGCTCGCCGTTGAGCCGCTCGACTTCCGCCTTGAGCAGGCGCACGACATGCGGGCTGCTGGCAAGGCTGGTGAAGCCGGTATAGGGCACGTCGTGACTGCGAGCCCAGTCGGAGACCGTGTCGGCGTCGATCTCGATCAGCGCGGTGAGATAATTGCGGCCGTGACCGAACACCACCGCTTCCGCCACGTAGGGACTGGTGCGCAGGACGTTCTCGATGAACGACGGCGAGATGGTCTTGCCGCCCGAGGTCACGATGAAATCGCGGGCGCGGTCAATGAGGCGCAGCGCCCCGTCGCGCCATTCGCCGATATCGCCGGTGCGCAGCCAGCCGTCGGCGCCCTTGATGGCGCGGGTCGCGTCCTCGCCGTTCCAGTAGCGTTCGAACAGGTCGGGACTCTGCACGAGCACCTCGCCGTCGTCGGCGAGCTTCACCTGCCAGCCGACCGGCACGGTGCCGACGTCGCCCGGCCGCGGGAACGGGCCGCGCTGGCCGCAGATGATGCCGCCGGCGGTTTCGGTCTGCCCGTACATCTCCACCAGGTTGACCCCCAGCATCTGCCAGAACGCCATGGTCTCGGGCGGCAATGGGGCGCCGGCGCAGATGACGAGCTCGAGCTTGTCGAAGCCGAGCTTGTTGAGGATCGGCGCGAACACGGCCGCCCGGCAGACCCGGTAGAGCGCCTCGCTGGCCGGATGGCTGGCGCCGTCCCAGCGCCGGCGTGCATGGCCGCGCGCGAACCGCATCGCGAGGTCAGCGGTCACGCGCTTGGCGCCGGTCGAGTTGAGCAGTCCGACCAGCACCTGGGAGGCGAATTTCTGCAGGTAGCGCGGCACGGTAAACAGAACGGTGGGCGCGGTCTCGAACAGAGTGGCGGCGAGATCTTGCGTGTCTTCGCCGAAATGCGGGACGAGGCGCGAGATCAGCGGCAGCGTCACCGCCACGTCACGGCCGAGCACGTGGCAGAGCGGCAGGTGGACGACCGTCCGGTGCTCCTTCTCGGCAAGCGTGGGATAATGGTCGACGAGGTTTGCGGTGGCCGCGAGATGCTTGCCGTGGGTCACCAGCGCGCCCTTGGGGTGGCCGGTGGTGCCGGACGTGTAGACGATGAAGGCGGGAGCATCGGCGCCCACCTGCCCTGCCCGCTGCTCGAGCCAGGCGAGATCGGGCTGCTCGACCGCGCCAAGGAGTTCGCGATACGGCTTCAGCTTGGGATGCGCGTAGGCGAACATCGCCGAGTCGTCGAGCACGACGATCCACTTCAACGTGGTCAGGCGCTCGGCGAACGACAGGATCCTGTCGACGTATTCCTGATTCTCGGCGATGAACACGACTGCACCGCCGTCGCGCATCTGATACTCGACCTCCGACGCGGACGCCGTGGGATAGATGCCATAGACGATGGCGCCGAGCGACTGCGCGGCGAGGTCGCAGATCATCCACTCCTCGCAGGCGTCGCCCATGATGGCGACGCGGTCGCCGGCCGCAAGGCCGAGCGCGGCGAAGGCGCGCGCCGAGCGCGCGACCATGGCGGCATAGTCACGCCAGCTGCGCTGGCGATAGAGGCCGAGATGCTTGCAACGGAACGCCACCGAATCGGGCGTCGTCCGCGCCCGCTCGCACAACAGGCGCGGCGCGGTGGTGTGGCGCAGCGCCTCGCGATCGACCGGTTGCGCTGCGGTCATGGGGTCGCCCATCACGTGTTTCCCGAACGAATTTTGTACTCGAACGACCGGCGAAATTCTATAGCTTGATAGATAACGCCGCGCGGCACCGAACCCGCGAGTGGGGCCGCGCCCACCGCGAGACGGGTCAGTTCCTGCCCCACAGCCGCTCGGTCGCGAGATCGGCGCCCTGGCGCAAGGCCTTGAACTTCTCCCAGACCACGGTGGGATGCACTTCGGTCTTGTACAGCGCCTGGGACGAGAAGCCGCAATCCGCGGCCGCGATCACGTTCTCGCGCCCCACCAGCTTGGCGAAGCGCATGATGCGCTCGGCGATCAGCTCGGGGTGCTCCACGATGTTGCTGGCATGCGTGATCATGCCGGGGCAAAGCGCCTTTCCGTCCGGAACCTTGATCCGCTCGAACAGGTGATATTCGTGCTCGTGGCGCGGGTTGGCGGCCTCGAAGCTGAAGGAGCCGGCGTTGATCTTGAGCACGTACTCGATGATATCGCCCAAGCCGGCCTCGAACAGGCGCGGCCCTTCATTGATGCCGTAGCAGGTGTGGAAGCGCACCATCTCGGCCGGAATGCCCTTGAGCGCGGTATTGGTGGCCTCGACGTAGATCTCGGCGCGCCGCTTCTTGCCGGCGTCGTCGAGATCGGGCTCGACGAAAATGTCGGGCAGGAACGGATCGTCGATCTGAACCAGGATGCCGGCGGCGACGATCGCCTTGTATTCCTTGCTCAGCTCGGCGGCGAGCGCGTGGAAATACTCCTCCTCGGACTTGTAGTATTCGTTGATGCCGACGCCCGACGGCGCGGTCGCCGGCAGGAACACGTGGTGGTTGGGCACGCCCGCGGCCTTGGCGGCGGCCTTCACGTTGTCGATGTCGATTTGCAGATGCTTCTCGCCGCGATACTTCACCGGGGCGGTGCAAACGACCGGCACGATCGGCACGATCGCGCCGCCCATCATCGCTTCCTTGAAATATTGCGCGTAGTATTCCGGGAAGGCGGCCACCTCCTTCTGGAAGATCAGCATCTTCTGGCCGGGTCGGGCCTCGAAACCTTCCAGCCGCTCCTGGATGTAGGTGAAGAAGCCAGGCTTCGAGACCTCGCCGTCGGTCACGATATCGATACCGCATTCGACCTGCTTGCGGACGCTGTCGGCGACCGCCTTGGCGATGGTCGCGTCGTAGACGTTGCGGTCGTAGGGCTTGTCGGCGAGCTTCGCCTTCATCAGATCGAGCACGGCGTGCGGACGCGGCAGGCTGCCGATATGCGTGGTCTGGATGCGATCGGTGTTCTGTTGAATCGTCACGCGCGTCTCCTCCGGCCGCGGCTGTTGCGCGGCCGTTTTGTCACCCCGTCGGCGATCAGGCGGGCAAACTCGGCGCTGATGCGATCGACCGCGACGTCCTCCTTGCGGAACCAGCTCGCCACCGTGTTGGCCATGCCGAGCGTCGCCAGCGCGGCCAGCCGGGTGTCGAGATCGGGGCGAAACTCGCCGCGGCGCACGCCCTCCTTGAGGACGTCCTCGAACACGCGCTCGAGGCCGCGCGACCATTTGCCGATCCGCCGCCGGCTTTCGGCCGGCAGATGCTGGCGCTCGTTGAGGAACACGCGCACGAAATCGCTGCGGTCGACCAGCGGGGACAGGTGCGACTTGATCAGCCGGCTGAGCTTTTCGGCCGCGGTGCCCGGCCCCGCGGCGATCGCCTTGGCGACCTCGAAGAAGCCGCCGACGCCGTGCAGGCAGACCAGCTCGAGCGCCCCCTCCTTGGACGGGAAGTAGTAGTAGAGGCTCGCCTGCCGGATGCCGAGCACGTCGGCGATGTCCTGCGTGGTCGCGCCATGGAAGCCGCGCTCGGCGAAGACGCGCGCCGCGGCGTCGATGATCTCGGGGGCGCGCCTCCGGCGGCTCGACTGCGCGCGCTGGCGGGAGCGGAACGCCACGACGGTCATGCCGATGTCCCCTCCTGGCTCAGACGACCGAGGTTCGAGCTTGTCTTGTGCCACGGCCGCGATCTAAATTCTACCTATAGCCCTATAGATGAGCGCTGGCGAGCCGCCCGGAGAACCTTGATGAGCATCCGCCCAGACGGCCGCCCGCCGTTTCGCGCCGAGCATGTGGGCAGCCTGCTGCGGCCGGCGGCGCTGCGCCAGGCGTTTCGGCGTCATGCCGGCAAGGAGATCGGCGACGGCGAATTCGCGCGCATCCTGGACCAGTGCATCGCCAATGCGGTGCGGATGCAGGAGGAGATTGGCCTTCCCGTCGTGACCGATGGCGAGTTCCGCCGCGGCTCCTATTGGGCGCGCTTCGTGGAGCGCACCAGCGGCCTCGAGATCCGTTCCGCCTCGTTCGCCTTTCACGACGATCACGGCCACGAGATGAGCTTCACCGCGCCCTATGCGACGGCGAGGATGAGACGCACGCAGCCGCTTGCGCTCGACGAATTCGAGTTCCTCCGCGACGCCGCCAAGGTGACGCCGAAGATCACGCTGCCCTCCCCTTCGACCATGCACTTCTTGCGCTGCGCGGACTTCGCCGACCGGCATGTCTATCCGGACGCCGAGAGCTTCTTCGACGACCTGGTCGCGGTGTTTGCGCAGGAGATCGCGGACCTGGTCGCGGCGGGCTGCCGCTACCTGCAGATCGACGAGGTCGCCATTGCGCTCCTTTGCGACCCCGCCATCCGGGACAAGGTCGCGGCCACGGGCAGCGACCCCGACCAACTGGTCGACCTCTATATCGACGCCATCAACCGCGCGGTCGCCGCCTGCCCGCCGGACGTCGTGGTCGGCGTCCACATGTGCCGCGGCAACCTCAAGGGCCACTATCTCGGCGAAGGGAGCTACGAGTCGGTCGCCGAACGGTTCTTCGCCGGCATCCGCGCCAATCACTTCTTGCTGGAATACGACACGCCGCGGGCGGGCGACTTTGCGCCGCTACGCTTCGTGCCGACGGGCAAGGGCGTCGTGCTCGGCCTCGTCAGCAGCAAGACCCCCGACCTCGAGCGCCCGGACGGCTTGCAACGCCGCGTGGCGGACGCCGCGAAACATGTCGACCTGGACCGGCTGGCGATCAGCCCGCAATGCGGTTTCGCCAGCACCGTGGCGGGCAATCCGCTGAGCGAGGCCGATGAGCGGGCGAAGCTGCGGCTGGTGGTCGAGGTGGCGCGGACGATCTGGACCTAGCCACACCTGGCAGCGCGTCAGGCCTTGATATTGAGCCGCCGCTCGAGCGGGAAAAGCTGCCAGCCGAAGCGGTCGGCGACGTAGCCCCAGATGCCCTTCGGCGCCTTGAGCATCACCGCGATCGCCACCACGCCGAGCATCAGCAGGTAGAGGCTGCCGAGGTCGGCCAAGGTCTGGCGCAGGAGGAAGAACACAATGGTGCCGATGATCGGGCCCTCCACCCGCCCGATGCCGCCGATGACGGTGATGAAGATCACGTAGGCGGTCCAATCGTTGACGTCGAAGGCGGTGGCGGGAGAGACGCGCAGCTTCTGCAGGAAGATCAGCGCGCCGACCATGGCGGTGCCGAACGCGGTCAGCACATAGACGATGAGCTTGGTGCGCGCGACATCGACGCCGTTCGAGCGCGCCGCGATCTCGTTGTCGCGGATCGCGGTGAGCGCAAGGCCGTAACGGGAGCGCAGCAGCAGCACGATCGCGCCGAGCACCAGCACGACGATAGCGAGCGCCAGCCAATAGATCAGGAATTCGCGCATCTGCCGGCTCGGCGCCATCGCGGTGACGATGCCGACCGGCAGGCTGATGCCGGAGCCGCCGCCGAGCACCGACACCTGCGACGCCAGCAGCCGGAAGACTTCCGCCACCACCCAGGTGCCGATGGCGAAATAATGCCCGCGCAGCCGGAAGATCAGCCCGGCGACCGGCAGCGCGACGATGGCGCCGATGACGCCGGCCAGCGGGATCGCGAGCAGCGGATGCACGCCCATGAGCATGGTGGCGGCGAACAGCATGTAGGCGCCGAGCCCCACGTAAGCTTGCTGGCCGACCGAGACCAGGCCGGCGTAGCCGGCCAGCAGATTCCACAGGCTCGCCAGCGCGACGAAGCAATAGATCTCGGCCAGGAGCCGCATGTCCTGCCGGCCGCCCCACCATGGCGCCGCCGCCAGCACGACCAGCAGCACGGCGAGGACCGCGACGCCGATGCGGCTCGACCGGGTGGCGTGCTCGACCTGGAACGCGGTCATCCTTGCACCTTCGGGAACAGGCCTTGCGGCCGCACCGCGAGCACCACCAGGAACGCGACATGGCCGGCCAGAACCTGCCAGCCGGGATCGATCTGCGCGCCGATCGCCTGCGCGACGCCGAGGATGATGCCGCCGGCGAGCGTGCCCCACATGCTGCCCAGCCCACCCATGATCACCGCCTCGAAGCCGAAGATCAGGCGCGCCGGCCCGATGGCCGGATCGAAATTGGTCCGGATCGCCAGCAGGACGCCGGCGATCGCCACCACCGCCAGCGAGAGCGCCATCGCCAGCGCGAAGACGCGCCGATTGTCGAGCCCGACCAGTTGCGCCACCGCCTGGTCGTCGGAGGTGGCGCGGAAGGCGCGCCCGAGCGCCGTGCGGTAGAACAGCCATTGCATGCCGCCGATCACCGCGACCGCGAGCACGAACTGGATGAGCGGCAGCGTGCCGACCGCGAGCCCGGCGCCGAGCTGGATGCTGTCGACCTCGATCCCGCCCGCCCGCAGCCGGCGGCTGTCGGCGGTGAACAGTTCCAGGAGGCCGTTCTGGATGATGACGGAAAGCCCGAACGTCACCAGCAAGGGCGGCAGCAGGTCGTCGCCCAGGGTCCGGTTGAGCAATCCGCGCTGCAGCGCGTAGCCGATCAGCGCCATCGCCGGCACCACGACCGTGAGCGACGCGAGCGGGTTGATGCCGAGCGTTTCGGTGACGACCAGGGAGAGATAGGCGGCCAGCACGATGAGGTCGCCATGCGCGATGTTGACCAGCCGCATCACCCCGAAGATGAGCGACAGGCCGGCGGCGAACATGGCGTAGAGGCCGCCCACCAGCACGCCCTGCAGGATGATGTTGGCCCACTCCACGATCACACCCCGAAATAGGCCGCAGAGATCGCCTCGCGCGTCAGCGACGCGGCGGTGCCGGAGAGCACCACGCGCCCCTCCTGCAGGCAGTAGACGTGGTTGGCGGCGGCGAGCGCCTGCACGACGTCCTGCTCGACGATGACGAGCGACAATCCCTCACGCAAAATGTTCGGCAGCCGCCCGTAGATCTCGCGCACCACGATCGGCGCCAAGCCGAGGCTGATCTCGTCGCACAAGAGGAGCTTCGGGTTGGACATCAGCGCGCGGCCGATCGCCACCATCTGCTGTTGGCCGCCGGAGAGCGAGGTGCTCGGCGCGTGGCGGCGCTGCGCCAGCACCGGAAACAGGTCGTAGACGCGCGACACGTTCCACGGACCGGGCCGGCCGAGCTGGCCGCCGATCAACAGATTCTCCTCGACCGTCAGCGAGGGAAACAGCCGCCGGCCTTCCGGCACCAGCGCGACCCCGCGCGCCGCCATACCATAGGCCGGCACCCCGCCGACCGGCTCGCCGGCCACGACGATGGCGTCGCGCCGCGCGTGCACGAGGCCGGCAATGCTGTTGAGCAGCGTGCTCTTGCCGGCGCCGTTCGCCCCGATGACGGCGACGACCTCGCCGGCCGCGACCTTAAGCGACACGCCGAACAGCGCCTGGAAGTCGCCGTAATAGGCGTCGAGCGCCCGGACCTCGAGCAGCGTGTCAGGCATCGGCGGGAATACCCATGTAGATCTCGCGCACCGCCGGCGAGCGGATCACCGTTGCCGGGTCGCCCTCGGCGATGAAGCCGCCGCCGTGCAGCACCAGCAGGCGGTCGACCGTCGCCACCAGCGCATGCACGACGTGCTCGATCCAGATGATCGACACGCCGCCCTGGCGGACTTGCTTAATCAGCGCGACCAGCGCCGCGCATTCATGCTCCGTGAGGCCGCCGGCGACCTCGTCGAGCAGGAGGACGCGCGGTCTGGTCGCGAGCGCGCGGGCAAGCTCCAGCCGCTTGCGGTCGATCAGCGTGAGCGCGCCGGCCGGGCGGTTGGCCTTGGAGGCGAGCCCGCATTGCGCCAGCACGGCGACGCAGTCGCCATAGGTGTCGCGCTCGCTGCGGCCGCCGCCGAACGCCGCCGCCGTCACCACGTTCTCGAACACCGTCATGGCGCCGAACGGCTGCGGAATCTGGAAGGTGCGCGCCATTCCGAGCCGGCAGCGGCGTTCGGGTGCGAGCGCGGTGACGTCGGTGCCGGCGAAGATCACCCGCCCGCGGTCGGGCGCCACCGTGCCGCTGGCGATCCCGAACAACGTGGTCTTGCCGGCGCCGTTCGGGCCGATGATGCCGAGCGCCTCGCCGTCGCCGAGCGCGAGGTCGATGTCGCTCGCGACGATCACCGCGCCGAAGCGCTTGGAGATTTTTTCGAGGGCGAGGATCGTCGTCATGGCCTGTAGGGTGGGCAAAATCGCCTGTCGCGGCGCCGCCGCGTGGGCACGGCGCGCAGGCCATTTTGCCCACGCGGAAAGACTACGGCACGCGCGCCTTTGCACACCCTACGAGTCGAGCTACGACAACAGCTGCAGCTGCCCGCCGACCGGGATTTCCGGCGCCGGCTTGTTGGTGGTGATGACCAGCTCGAACTTGTCGGCCTTGCGCTGCCATTGGCCGGCGACCAGCGGCGTCTTGGTGACGTTCTTCACCGGCTTGCCGGTCCACTTCACCGGGCCGACCATCGACTTGTAGTCGGTGGCGATGATCGAATCGAGGATCGCCTTCGGCTCCAGCGCCTTCGAGCGCTTGAGCACGTCGATCGCCACCTCGAACAGCGCGTGCTGGAACCCGATCGGCTGCGTCCACGGGCGGTTGGTCGCCTTGACGTAGGCGTCGGTGAGCTCCTTCGCACTCTGGCCGGTCAGCCCGGACTTGAACGGATGGTTCGGCGTCCACCAGATCTCGGTGGTCAACCCGTTGCCGCGGGGCCCGAGCGAGTCGATCACCGACGGGAACAACAGCGCCTTGCCGATGGTGACGATCTTCGGCCGGAATCCCTGCTGCGCCGCCTGCGACCAGAAGGTCGCGAAGTCCGGCGGGATCATGTTGCCGGTGACGATCTCCGCGCCGACCGCCTTGAACGCCGAGATCTGCGACGTGAAGTCGTTGTTCATCAGTTGATAGCGGCCGGGGTCGGTGAGCTTGTAGCCGGCCTGCGCCAGCGCCGGCGGCAGGCCACGCTGCGGATCGCCCCAGGCGTTGCCGTCGGCGTCGTTGGGAAACAGCCCGCCGACGACCTTGTTGGTCGGGGCGCTGTCCCAGAGCGCCAGGAACGAGGCGATCACGTCCTCGAGGCCCCAGAAGAAGTGGTAGGTCCAGGTGAAGCCCTTGGCCGGGTCGCCCTTGCGGCCGAAGAAATACGGCTGCCACGGGCAATTGGTGGTGACGCAGGGCACCTCGTTGACCTCGGCCTGGTCGGCGACCGGGTTGGTGGTGTCGGGTGTGGACGACGCGACGATGAGATCGACCTTGTCGCCGAGGATCAGCTCGGACGCCACTTCCGCGGCGCGGCTGCCGCTCGACTGGCTGTCCTTGCTGATGATCTGGACCGGATAGGTGCGCCCGCCGACCGCGATGCCGTTGCGCAGCAGGCCGCGCACCTGCTCGAGGATGAAGGTATCCGCCTCGCCGAAGCCGGCGAGCGGACCGGTGCGCGGGCTGACATGACCGATCTTGATGACCCGGCTCTGGGCGCTGACCGGCGTCACCCGCAGCACGGCCGGGGCCGCGACTGCGCCGAGCGTCGCCTTGAGCGCGTGGCGCCGGGAGACGCCACCCGATGACTTGCCTATCACTTCGGACATGAATTCCTCCCTTGCGCGACTTGAGTGCCGAAGCACCGCATAACGGCTGCGGGACCGGTTGGCCCATTGTCGACCATGCGACGCGCCAAGTAAACGAACCGCGACACTCTAACCTTTCAACCGCGGAAACAGGCCAAGCGCATTGTTGCGCGCGATCGCCTGCACATCGCCGGCCGCGAAACCGAGCGTCTTCAATCCGTTCGCGGTGTCGTCGATCGCCACCAGCGGGAAGTCGGTGCCGAACATGATCTGCGACGTCGGCACCATGTTTGTGAGCGCGGCCAGCGCCGGCTTGTGCGCGGAATTGGCGATCTCGTAGTAGAGCCGCTTGACCTCGTGCTCGAAGCCGTTCGGCACCTTGTCCTTGAACGCCGGCAGCAGGCTGTAATGCTCGATGCGTCCCGCGACCATCGGCAGCGTCCCGCCGGCATGCGAGAAGATGAACCGGATGTCGGGCAGCCGGCTGATCGAGCCGGAAAAGATCAGGCTCAGGATCGCCCGCGTGGTGTCCTGCTGGAACTCGGAGAAGAACGGCGGCACATAGGACATCAGGCTGGTGCAGCACAGCGGCGACGAGGGATGCACGTAGATGACCGCCTTGCGCCGGTTGAGCTCGGCGAGCACCGGCGCGAAGGCGGGATCTCCCAGCCACTTGTCGCCATAGCTGGTCATCAGGCCGATGCCGTCGGCCTTGAGCACGTCGAAGGCGTATTCGATCTCCTTGAGGCTGCCTTCGGTGTCGGGCAGCGGCAGCGTGGCGAACAGCCCGAAGCGGCCCGGATGGTCCTTGACGATCTGCATGGCGTAGTCGTTGAACGCGCGCGACAAGCGACGTCCCTGCGGCACGTCGCCGAAGAAGATGCCGGGCGTGGTCATCGAGATGAGGGCCGTCTGCACGCCGTTCTTGTCCATTGCCTCGACGGCCTTCTGCGGCGACCAGCCGTACCAGGTCGGGATGATCCGGCCGCCGCCCTGCGCGGCGATGCGGTCCTTGACCTCCTCGAACCAGAATGGCGGCACGATGTGGTGATGCACGTCGATCAGCTTGGGTGCGGGCGCGGCCGGCGCCTGCGCCAGCACAGCCGGGGCAGCGAGCGCCGCGGCGGCGCCGAACGCGACGGCAGTGGCGAGAAATTCCCGCCGCGAAGGGCCGCAGATCCCGCAGATCAGCTCATGCCGGTGGGATGCGGCGCGGATAGGATGACGGCTGAACAACATGTCGTTTCCTCGCTAACCGGCTTTCTGCGTAAGCGAACAGCGCGTTGCGTGCCGCCATCGCCGGAATGGAGCACGATCGAATAGTTCAGACCACTCAGCGCTCCAGAAACGCGACGCAGCGCGTCCAGCCCGCCGAGGCGGCCTCGATCTTGACCGGGAAGCAGCACACCTTGAAGCCGAACGGCGGCAACTGATCGAGGTTGGTGAGCTTCTCCATGTGGCAATAGCCGATATCGCGGCCGGCCTTGTGGCCCTCCCAGATGATGCTGGCGTCGCCGGTCTCGGCGAAGCGCTTGCGCGTGAAGGAGAACGGCGCGTCCCAGCTCCAGCCGTCGATACCGGTGACCTTCACGCCCTGCTCGAGCAGATGCAGCGTCGCCTCGCGGCCCATGCCGCAGCCCTTGTCGATGAAGTTCGGCTGCCCGTAGGCGGTGCCCGCGGCTGTGTTCACGAGCACGATGTCGCGCGGCTTGAGGCGGTAGCCGATGCGATCGAGCTCGCGCTTGACGTCGTCGGCCGTGCAGACATAGCCGTCCGGCTTGCTGCGGAAGTCGAGCTTGACGCCGTCGGAGAAGAACCACTCGAGTGGCACCTCGTCGATCTTCAGCGCCGGCTTGCCGCCGTCCATGGTGCTGTGGAAATGCCACGGCGCGTCGAGATGGGTGCCATTGTGGGTGCTGATCGTGACTTGCTCCATCGCCGGCCCCTCGCCGTCCGGCAGTTGCTCCGGCTTGAGGCCGGGAAACGCGGCCGCGAACCACTTGGCGCCCTCAGCGTGATCGCAATAGGTGATGCTCGGCAGCAT
Organism: Xanthobacteraceae bacterium; assembly: GCA_040510815.1. Lineage (GTDB taxonomy): Bacteria > Pseudomonadota > Alphaproteobacteria > Rhizobiales > Xanthobacteraceae > VAZQ01. Next base: position 12,616 of record JBEVIH010000294.1, read on the forward strand.
GCTCGGCGGGTCCGAAGCAATGCCAGCCTTGAGCGCAACCGAAAGATCAATGATCCGCATGCGGGCTTTCCCTGGGAGAATTTTATCTAGCCGCCCGGAATGACCGGCAGCAACAGGTGCGAGGGCCGGTTGGCGTCATGATAGATCGTGTGCAGCACCGTCTTGCTGCTGCAGATGTGATACGGAACATACTCCGCGTTGGTGGCGCCCGCGACTCCGGTGGGCAGATCGAGGCTGGTGATCTCCAGGCAGATGCGGTGGCCCTGCCGGAACAGATTGGCGGTCGCCATGATCTCGATTGAATATTCGCTGATCTCGCCGGGGACCACCGGCTTGCGCACGGCGCGGGTGAGCGGGTGCCACGGCTTCCACGGCTTCGAGCGCTTCGGATCGAGCGCGCGATGCGACGCCTTGAGCCAGCCGCGCGTGACCTCCCGCTCCGGCAGATTCTTCGGCAATTCGCGCTCGCCCTCGCGCACCGTCATGACCGAGACGTCGGGGCCGACGTCCTTGATGACGACGATCCAGTTGGTGTCGTCCTGGTCGATGGCGGCGAACAGGTTGAGCACAGCCGGACCCGCGATCAGCGTATCGTGCGCCAGCGGCTCGCTCAGGTAGCGCAGCTTCTGAATGACGGTGGTCTGGCTCGGCGGCATCTGCACGAACGCATCCGGCGGCGTGAACTGATCGACGCTTGCCGGCGTGAACGGCTCGGGCGTCAGCCGCTCCCAGTTGCGCAGATAAATCTTGGTCCATTCGGTCTCGGGCAGCGGCCAGTCGGCGGCCTCGCGCCACTTGTTCTCGCCCATGACCCAGAACTTCACCGGCGCCTCGCGCATGACGCCGGTGTCGATGCCCTTGAGCCAGTGGTCGTACCATTTGAGGATTTCGTGGTGGAACGAGTGGAACGGGCGCTCGAGATGCGCCGGACCGGTGAACATCAGCTTCTTGGGCGCGCCGATGTTGGCGAAATAGCTCTGCGCGCCGTTGAGGTGGGTCTTGTACGTGTAGCCGTACCAGCCCGAGCCGGTATAGACCGGCACCTTGATCTTGGCGAAATCGGCCTCGCTGCGCTCGACCGCCTCCTCCTTGTCGTAGGGATCGATCAGCAGGTCGAAATAGGGCGGCATGTGCTGGCCTTTCTGCGCCAGCAGATTGAACACGTTCGGGTACATGCGGTAGTCGGGATTGGCCATCGCCTCACGCCAGTAGGTCTCCCTGGGCTCGGGCAGCTTCCCGGGCGGGCCCTTGTGCTGGTGGATGGCGGAGAAATGACCGACCAGATAGCGGAACAGGTGCAGCACGCCGCCGGGATATTCCTCGCGGAAGCCGCCCAGCACGCCATAGGCGCCGCGCGGGTCGAACGGAAAGATCGCCTTGAGATGCGGCGGCTGCTGCTTGGCGACGTGAAACTGCTCGGCGCCGAAGCCGGAAATGCCGACCATGCCGACATTGCCGTCGCACCAGGGTTGCGCGGCGATCCATTCGATCAGGTCGTAGCTGTCCCATTCGCGCGAGCCGCCGCCTTCCGACTTGCCGACGCCGCGCGGCGAGCCGATCACATGCACGTAGCCGCGCGAGGTGAGGAAATGGGTGTCGCCGGCCTCCTGCGGACCGGTCCATAACGGCGTCCAGGCCGGCTGCGGCGGCATCGCCTCGGCCATGTCCGGGCCCTGGAAATCCTTGTTGTAGATGGCGAAGGCGAGCAGCGCCGGCAGCTTGTCGTCGGTGACGGGCCGGTAGATGTCGACGCAGAGCTTCACGCCGTCGCGCATCGCCACGGTGACGTCGATCTCGCGGATCATCTTCTGGTAGCTCGGCGGACGGTCGTAATCCGCCGGCGGCGAATCGGCCGCGTAGGCGAGCCGGTCCTTCGGCGTCGTCTCCTTGCTCATGTCGGCACGGACCTTTCAGCGTTTCCCGGACACATTGGGCGTTTCTCGCTGCCCGCATTCTTCATGGAGCGGATGGCATGACAATAGGAATTCGCCTGATCTCGGCGTTCATGGCATTGCCGTTCACGACGATTTCGGCGAGCAAGGTGAACTGCCCGGCCGGCAGCTTGCCGCCCAGATCGATGAGGCAGCCGGCATTGGCAGCGGCCACCTGCCCGGCCAGGACCACCCGCCCCTCGGCGTCGAGCACCATGTAGCGGCATTCCGGCGCCGCGCGCTTGAGCGCGTCGGCGGCGACCGATTGCAGCGGTTGCCGTACGATGTCGTAGCTTCGCATGTGCTTCTGGACCAGCTCGATGTCGCCGGACAGCCGGATGCGTTCGCCGTCACGCTCGACCCTGGTGATGAAGCCGCGGCGCGGCACCGCGTAGGCGTCGAACGAGCCCACGCCCAGCGGGTAGGTGAGATCGCGAAAGGCCTCGAGCGTGACGCTGTCGGCCGACCAGCGTTTGAGCTGGTAGGGGCCGTTGGCGACCAGGAAATGCCCGCGCTCCTTGTGGAAGGCGGCGAGCGCGGCCCAGCGCCTGCGCGCGTCCTCGGCGCTGACCAGCGGCTTGAGACGATCCGGGCGGTATCCGTTGCGCGCGAACGTCTCGACCAGCGCGGCCAACCGTCCGTTCATGGCCTCGGAGCGGACCAGGTCGAGCCAATCCACGCCGCGGCGCTGCGCCTCGGCTTGCGAGAACGCCGCCCAGCCGCGCTCGACCGCCTCCTCCATCAGCACCAGCAGATGCCAGGGCAGCGTGCTCCATGGCGGCGCGACGACCGCGTCCTGCTCCGCATCGACCGGCGGCAGCGAGGTGTAGACCTCGACGACAAACAGCTCACGGATCAATTCGAAGTCGCCGATCCGGAACGACTTCGACGTGCTGTCGGTGCCGACGACTCGCACGCCCAAAAGGTGCGCGCGCATGAGCGCGGTCGCCGCCGCGACCAGCGGATCGGAATGCGCATCCCCGCCCTCGCCGCGCGCGCCCCAGCGATAGCCGAACATGTAGGCGTAGAGGAGATCGACGGCGCCGGTGCGCGTCCCATCGTGGAACGCCGAGCCCATCACCCGATAGGTCAGCCTCTGCCTGGCGCTCCTCCCCTGCCCGACCGGCTGCAACCGGCCGTTTCCCGGCTCCGGCAGCACCGCGTCCGCCGGAACGCCGATCTCGGCGCCGATCGCCGAGGGCTGCGCCGGCGCGCGGCGCTCGACGATCGGCTCCGCCAGGATGGAGAGGCTGACGAAGGTGTAGACCACCATCAGGGCGGTGAGCGGGACCTGCGAGCGCAACGCCATGCCATGCGCGTCGAACACCTCCATTGCCTTGCGATGCGCGAGATAGACGGCGGCGATGTGCCCGGTGAGGATCGCCGCCACCGCCGCGTACCAGGCGAAGCGCGCGCCGACGATGCCGATGTCGACCCGGTAGTCCGCGGTGCCGAAGAGATTCCAGGCGAAACCGAACGGGTCGGACGCGAGCGGGATGATGTACTGGCCCTGGACCAGCAGGAACGTCAGGTAATGCGCGAGGTGATAGCCGATCGCGATCGGGACCAGCGTGAAGGCGAACAGCCGCGCCATGGCGAGCGGCGGCAGGCGTCCCGCCGTCACCGCGCTCATCAGCGCGCTCACCCCCAGATAGGCGCCGAGGAAGATGAGCCAGAAGGCGACGAGGCCGGCGGTGCGGATCGCCATGAGCTTGCCGTCGCCGAGCGCCGGAAGATGCGCGGCCAGCGCGCTTTCGAGCTGGCCCCATTCCGGCGTGCCGAGCGCGCCGTCGTAGAGCACGCTCGCCAGCAGCAACAGCACGAACGCCATCATCGAGCTCGAGACCGCGCTGCTGTCGAGCAGCCCGGCGCCGAACGGCCGCAGCGTCGCACCGCATTGGGGCTCGGCGCGCAGCTCGAGCGGCGCAAACCGCGCAAAGGTGCCGAACACCAAGGAGAACACCTCGCCGTGGCGCAGCCAGCACTCGCGCCCGAAAACGAACATGCCGACGAAGGTCAGCGCCGAATAGCCGACCGCCAGCCAGGCGATGAACCGCGGCAGCGCCGGGTTCGGATAGACGAGCTCGATCCACACGAAGGCGAGCAGCAGGACGAAGGCCGGCCAGACGCCGAGCGCCGGCGGATAGGGCAAGCGCAGCGACAGGTCGGGGCGCCCGCTGACCCCGCAATAGATTGTCTCGACCGCTTCGAAAATCGTCCGCCAGGGATTGATCAGCGCCCACAGATTCCCCACGAACGCCGAAACGTAGGCAAAGCCCACCCACCAGATGATCCACACCATGGTGGGCGCGATGTTGCGGTAGGGATTCTGGTCGCCGCGGAAGCCGGCGATGACGGTGATGATGAAAGCCGCCAGCGCGAAGAGCTGGAGCGCGAGAATCACCGCCGGGTGCGCAAGCCAGCGTCCCAGCGGATGCGCGAGCAGATCGACGCGCGGATAGGTCGCCGAGCGCGGCACCTCACGCACGAATAGGCCGACAATGACGAACGAGACCACGACTGCCGCCGCGGTGCCGGCCAGATAGAACGAGAGCGGGATCGGCAGATCGTAGCGCTGCCCGAAGCCATGGGCGCAGGCCGGCGTGGAGACCAGCGCCGCAGCCGTCGCCAGCGCGCCGCCGATGCGTGCCCGGCTAAGGATAGACCTCGATCGTGACAAGGACGTCCCCGTGCGCGTGGCCGCCGCCGGGCTGCGCCGCCAGGTGGGGCGCGACCGCGAACCGACCGGTGGCGCGGGCGGTGAAGGTCATCTCGGTGACGGCGCCCGGCGCGACCGCCTTCTCGATGTCATAGCCGTGGAGGTGCAGGTTGATGGCCTTGTCCGTGCTCCACTGGAGCTTCACGACGTCGTTCTGCTTGACGCGGATGCGGCGCATGTTCTCGGGCACGCGACCGTTCTGGATGCGCAGCACGAAGGTCACCTCGGCGGCGCTGACCGCGTGGGTGGCGCTCGCCAGCAGCAGCACCAGCCCGCAGCTCGCAAACGCGGATCGAAGGGACGACATCGCGACGCCCGCCATCATTCATGGTCCCGGATTGGACTGAACATCGGAGATGCGATTGATCATCCAGCCGGCCTCGTAGGGTGACGGCAGCAGCGCCGGATCGCCCACAGTGAAGCCGATCAGCCGTCCGAACGGATCGGTCATGCCGCCGATCGGGTTCCAGGCGGCCGCCGGCGCGCCGCCGGTGCCGAGCGCGAGCCAGCCGTTCCAGGGAAAATCCTTGAGCTTCACGGTGCGGATGAAGATCGGCGAATGCAGACCCTCGATCGCATCGTAGCCGATGTTCTCGATTCCGGCTGAGTATTCGACATTGACGTATTCGCGCTTGACCGTGTAGCCGGCGACGATCTTGCGGCAGCCGCCGGTGAGCGCCGTGACCAGGTCGCGCTCGAGATTGATGCGCTCCACCAGGCCGCTGAAATCTCCGCTCTTGAGCCGCTGCAGATCGGATTCGACACGCTGCCTGCGCGCCGGGTCGCCGGCCGCATCCGCCAGCAGCCGCTCGGCATGGAACCAGCCGGTCCGCAGCCATGGCGGCGCGATCCAGCCGTTCATCGCCAACGTCGCTGCGGCGACGAGCTCGGCCGCACCGGTCTCGGCGATCTCGACGTCCCAGTCCGCGCCGGTCGCCGACCAGGCCGCATCGCGCAATTCCCCGCTCGCCTTGACCTTGAGGTCGCCGGGCGGCGCATCGCCGCCGGAAAGCCGCGCCTTGGCGGCGTCGGCCAGATCGGCGTGATGCAGATAGTCGCCGTGCAACGGCGTGACCGGATAGGGATGCAGGATGAAATCGCTCTGCCGTTGCGCGAGCTGGC